>CAMEZQ010000010.1 GCA_945947915.1 uncultured Clostridia bacterium
GTGCTGCGCCGCACCCATGCCTCCCTTGTGCAAAGGGAGGTGGGTCCGCAGGACCCGGAGGGATTGTTTGGTCGAGCAAAATAAATGCTCTGCATCTATCGAGAACGCGCCAACAACCCTTCAGTCTGCTCCGCAGACAGCTGAAGGTGAATTGCCCCGGATGGATCGTGGGCCGGTCTCATTGCGTCCGATTTGACAAAACGGGCAGCAAAAAGCCCGGCACATCTGTGCCGGGCTGATTTTAGGCCGTTGATGCCTGTTCTTGTTCTTTGCAAATATCCCGGCCGAAAGCGAAGGCACGCTCCAGATGGCCGGTCTCGGCGATGCGTGGCTGCGCTCAGGCCAGATATTTTTCAAAGCGCTCGTCCAGGGCGGTCTGGCAGACGATGCCCAGGATGCCCGGGCCGGTGTGGGCGCCGATGGCGCAGCCGACCTCGCTGATGATGACGTCGCGGCAGTGGTATTTCTTCAGCAGGGTCTCCCGGATGGCTTCGGCTTCAGCCAGGCAGTCGCCGTGGACCAGGGCGATGACCTGCCGGTCCAGTCCTTGCCCCACCTCGCCGGTGCGCTCGATGATGCGGTCGATGGAGGCCTTGCGGCCGCGCACCTTTTCGATGGAGACCAGCGCGCCGCGCTCGTCGACGGCGATGATGGGCTTGATGCCCAGCAGGCCGCCCACGGTGGCCGAGGTGCGGCTGATGCGTCCGCCCTTGAGCAGATACTGCAGGGTCTCCACGGTGACCGAATGCTCCATGTGGCTGCAGAAGAAGGGGGCGGCCTCCAGCAGCAGCTCCCGGGGCGCGCCGTTTTCCTGCATGCGCAGCAGCTTGTAGACCGCCAGGCCGAAGCCCATGGAGGCGCATTTGGAATCGACGATGGTCAGCTTGAAATCGGGATACTTCTCCAGCAGGTCGTTTTTGGCCATGGTGGCGGCGCCGAAGGTGCCGGCGATGCCGGTGGAGAAACAGATATACAGCAGCTCGTCGCCGGCCTGGGCAAAAGGCTCGAAGGCGTTGTAGAACATGCTGGCGTTGATATGATAGGTTTTGACGTCGGTGCCGCTGCGCAGAATGTCGTAGAAGGTATCGGGGAAGATATCCTTGCGGTCGAAATGGTCGACGCCGTCGATGACCACGGGTGTGGGGATGACGGTCAGGCCGTATTGATCGATGATCCACTGGGGCAGATCGGAAGCCGAGTCGGTGATGATCCGGAATGCCATGAAATCGCACCTTTCCTGAAAAATTAAGCTTGAGATAAACACGAAAAGCCGGCGGCCGCACGGCGGCCGGGCGAATAATCGGTAACAGGTGTTACAAATCCTGTTCAATTATATACTCATTTGGCGTATTTGCGCAATAGGGCGAAGACGACGGAAAATCTAAAGATTTGCTAAACACTTTTTAAAAAATTCCAGTTTTGCGTCAGATCCAGTCCGGCAGTGCATCTGCCCCTTGTCTTTTGCGGCGAATTCCCCTAAAATATCCCCATGGGCCTGCCCGCGGGTGCAGGCCGAAAAGATCGGATATGAGGTGTTTTTTATGATATACGAGTTTGGACAGCGGCTGCGGGCCGCGCTGGCGGATACAGGCTCCGGCGTGGCGCTGGTCTGCTGGGGACTGCCGGCCGGTATGCCGGTGGATGCCGAAGCCATGACGGGCGCCGTGGCGGCCATGGGACCGTGGGAGGCTATGCCGGCCCGGGATCCCGGCATGCCGCGGATCCTGTCGGGCGTCTGCGGCGGCGTGACCACCGGCGAGCCGCTGGTCCTTGGATTGACGGGGGGCAGCGCGCCTGCGCCCGAAGGCCTTCTGCCCTTCCGGCCTTCGGAGAACGATCTGGGCCTGTGGGCCAAATGGGGCGGCGGTGTCCGGCGGCCCGATGCCTGCCGGACGATGGCGCTGCTGGCGGCGCTGGGCGGCATCTGCCGGGCGGCGCTGGCCGGTCTGGGCATCGTTATGGGTACCCACATCGCCCAGTGCGGCGACGTGCGGGATGCCGAGCTGCCCGAATGTGACGTGGACGAGCTGCGCGCGCAGCTTTCCGGCCTGGAGGGCCAGGTGCTGCCCATGACCGACAGCGAAGGCGCCGAGGAATTGCGGGCGCTGCTGGAAGAGGCCCATGAGGGCGGCGATACCCTGGGCGGTACGCTGGAAACGGCCGTTGTTTGCCTGCCGGCCGGCCTGGGCCGGCCCGACGCTTGCGGCGTGGAAGCCAGCCTGGCCCGGAACCTCTTTGCCCTGCCCGGGGTCAAGGGGGTCGAGTTCGGCATGGGATTCGGCTTTGCCTATCTCTGCGGCTCGGAGGCCAACGACCAGCTGGTGGCCGAAGAAGGCAGCATCGGCACCAAGAGCAATCTTTCGGGCGGCGCCGACGGCGGACTGACCAACGGTATGCCCCTGATTTTCCGCACGGTGTTCCGACCCGCGCCCGCGGTGGCCGCCACACAGCAGACCGTCGATCCCGTCACGCTGGAGGAGCGGGCGCTGACGGCGGAGGGCCCCTATGATACGGCCGCTTTCTGCCGGGCCCGCGGCGCTGTCGAGGGCGTGACGGCCGCCGTGCTGCTGGACCTGCTGCTGGAACGCCGGGCCGATCGGTGGCCCTGCGGCCGCGGCGATGGGGAGGCTCGGTAAGAGATGGCTGGAAAGAATACCCGGCGCACCGGCGCCCGGTCCTGGGGCGGACGCCTGCTGACCCTGCTGGCCGCCCTGGTGGCGGCGTTGGCCGTCTGGCTGTCGCAGGGCGAGGCGCAGCCCTTTGAGGTGCATTTTATCGACGTGGGCCAGGCCGACTGCGCGCTGGTCGTCAGCGACGGCAAGACCATGCTGATCGACGGCGGCAACCCCGGCGACGGGCCCAGGATCGTGGAATACCTGCAGGCACAGGGGGTGGAGAAGCTGGATGTGCTGGTGGCCAGCCATCCCCACGCCGACCATATCGGCGGCCTGCCGTATGTGGTTGAGCATATGCCGGTCACCCGTGCATGGCTCTCTCCCTATGTGCACACCTCGGCCACCTATGAATCGCTGCTCGACGGACTGGACGCCCGGGGCGTGGCCGTTTCGGTGCCCACGGCCGGCGAGACCTTTGCGCTGGGCGGCGCCCAGTGCCAGTTTGCCGCCGACGGCCGGGGCTTTGACGATGCAAACAATGCTTCCCTTATCCTGCGGGTGGAATATCAGGCGGTGTCGGTGCTGTTCACCGGCGACGCCGAGGCGCCGGCCGAAGCCAGGGCGCTGGAAAACGGCTTCCCCCTGGCCAGCACGGTGTTGAAAGTCGGGCACCACGGCAGCGATACCTCTACCAGCGACGCTTTTTTGGCTGCCGTGCAGCCGGAGATCGCCGTCATTTCGGTGGGGGAGGGCAACAGCTATGGCCATCCGGCCGCTGAGACTTTGAAAAAGCTGACCTGCCAGGTTTACCGCACCGATGAGATGGGCACCGTGGTGCTGGCATCCGATGGGTTGACCTTCGGTCCCAAGGGAGAGGGCGCCGGGCTGGGATTGTATATCGGCAATACCCAAAGCGGCAAATTTCACCGGCTGGGCTGCCAGTATCTGCCGTCCTTTGAAAATATGGACTTTTTCCTGCGGCGGACCGACGCCGTCCAGGCGGGTTATGCCGCCTGCGGTGTTTGCAAGCCGTGACGCGGGATCCCATGCGGAGGTTTTGAGCTATGTGTGAGAAATGCGGCGCCGACGCGCCTGAAGAAAAGATCGCCGCCGGCGCGCCCTTGTGGGTGGTCGACCGGGTGGAGGGCGGCACGGCCGTCCTGGTGGAAACGGGCGGCACGATGTGCGAGATCCCGGCCTCGCTGCTGCCTGCCGGCTGCGGCGAGGGGGCCGCGGTGCGTCTGCAGGACGGCCTGTGGGTGCGCGATCCCGCGGCGGAGGCTGCCCGCCGCGCGCGGCTGTCGGATAAGCTGGCCCGTCTGCTGCAAAAAAACCAGTCTTGATTTTTTCAAAAAACAGTTGACAAAGCCGCGAAACTCTGTTATGATAATCAAGCGCTGATGAGAGCGCGTGGCAGATGCGGATAAGCTGGTGTAGCTCAGCAGGTAGAGCAGCTGATTTGTAATCAGCAGGTCGGGGGTTCGAATCCGTCCACCAGCTCCATTCATCAGTTGAATTGAATATGGGAGAATTCCCGAGTGGCCAAAGGGGGCAGACTGTAAATCTGTTGTCAGTGACTTCGGTGGTTCGAATCCACCTTCTCCCACCAGAGATCCTTCACACATTTGTGTGAAGGATCTTTTTATTTATCCCCTGCCCTGCCCGTTTTTTGCGGGATTCCGGCAAAGGATGAAATCCGGAAAGCTTTGTGCTATAATACATGGCAGAGAACCGAAAGGCCTTATGACTGGGGCAGCGGCGCTGCCCGAAAGAAAAGGAGCATGGATGGAAAAGCAAATGGCAAAGCGAAACGCGATGAAACGGGGAACGAAGATTTTATGCAGGGCGCTGCTGGCGGTCCTGCTGCTGCTGGCCGCTGCGGCCCTTCTGTGGGCGTGGCAGTACTTCCACAGGTCGGACCCGGCCGACATCATCCGGTATGAAACGACGAATCCCTATATTCAGGATACGACAGAAATTTCCGCCCACAGAAGCGGCGCGGGCATCATGCCGGAAGAAACGATGATGGCTTTTGAGAACTGTGTGGAGAATCCGGCCTTCGATATCGATTTCTTTGAATTTGACCTGCATATCACCGGGGACGATGTTCTGGTCCTGCTGCATGACGATGTGCTTGACCGGACTTCCGACAGCGAAACGGTGTTTGGAGAGACCAACGTCCGCCCCGAGGATAAGACATACGCGGAGCTTCGGCAGCTGAATATGGGCGCGAAGTTTGAAACGGCGGAGGGAGAAATGCCCTACGCCGACCTGCACGGCGACGCGGTGCCCGACGCGCTGCGCATCCTGCGGCTGGAGGATATTCTGGATTATCTCCGCAGCCACGGCGACTACCGCTATATCATTGAGGTGAAAAACGAGGGAGAGCTGGGCAGGCGGAGCGTGGATTTTCTCTATGAGGCCCTGACCAGGCGCGGCATGCTGAACGACGTGGTGTTCGGCTGCTTCCATGAGGAAGTGTCCGATTATGTGGACGAGGCCTACCCCGAGATGATGCGGGGCGCCTATGCCAGCGAGGTGACGGCCTTTTATCTGGCCGCACTGCTCGACAAGCAGGATTACGCGCCGTCCTTTGATGTGCTCCAGCTGCCCTTCGGCGATCCGAAGGAAAGCTATGGCCTCAACCTGGCCACGGCACGGCTGATCAATTACGCCCACAAAAACAATCTGGGCGTCCAGTACTGGACGATCAACGACGAAGAAGATATGGCTTATCTGATCCGTGTGGGCGCCGACTGCATCATGTCGGATTATCCCGACCGGCTGTATGCCGTCCGAAGCCAACTGGAAAACCGGTAATACATGCGCAGACAGAGCATGCCCCGGATGCAAAGCATCCGGGGCATATTTTTTCCGGCGAGGGAATAGATGCGCCGGGGTCAAAAATGGCTCATAGTGTAAACAATTTCCGAACAATGGGCCGGGGGCGGTTGACAGACGGCGTGCCGGCCTTAGAATGAAGGCAGCAATTTTTTTACGAAGGCAGGGATCATGATGAAAAAGAGCCTGGGAGACAGCCTGCAGGCGGTGAAAAACGCCGTCAACAACCGGCTGCAGGGCCGGTACGGCCTCGACGACCTTTCGGGATTTCTGCTGGGCACGGTGCTTCTGTGCCTGGTGCTTTCCCGGTTCCGGCTGCTGTCGTTTCTGGCGGTGTGGGCCCTTGCGGGCCTGGTCTGGGTGGTCTGGCGCAGCCTTTCCCGGCGGTTCGACCGCCGGCAGGCCGAAAACGCCGGATATCTGCAGCTGCGCCGGCAGGCCCGCACGGCGTGGGCCGAATGGAAGACCCGTGCGCAGAACCGCGGGGAATACAAATATTTCCGGTGCAGCCAGTGCCGCCGGCTGCTCCGGGTGCCGCGGGGACACGGAAAGGTCCAGGTGACCTGCCCCGGCTGCGGCCGCAAAATGACCAGAAAATGCTGAACGCGCCCGGCAGGGCGCAGAAAGGCCTCCGCCTGTGCGGAGGCCTTTGGTTTTTTGCTGCCGGGCCGCGGCGAAGGGAGGGACTGGAAAAGCTGACGCAAAACGTATATAATGGAGAAAAGAGCCAGGCCGCAGGCGGCGCGGGGCCGGCTTGCCGGGGGCCGCGGCAAAATACAGGAGGGAATGTCCATGCAGCAGGATCAGATCGTTTATTTTGAAAAGAAGGGCCCGGAAAACACCGATGCCGCCCTGCGGCTGGCCGTGGAAGCGGCGCGGACGCTGGGCATCGGCCGGCTGGTGGTGGCCACCACGGCCGGCGGCACGCCCCGGCATCTGATGGAGCAGATCGACCACGACGGGCTGGACGTGACCGTGGTGGCCTATGCCTACGGCCAGAAGGCGCCGGGCAGTCATCCCATGCCGGAGGAACTGCGGCAGGCCCTGACCGCCCACGGCTTCCATGTACATTCGGCTGCGCACGCCCTCAGCGGGGCCGAGCGCAGCCTTTCGGGCACCTTCGGCGGCGTGTTTCCCGTGGAGATCATTGCCCACACCCTGCGTATGTTCAGCCAGGGCGTCAAAGTGTGTGTGGAGATCTGCGCCATGGCTGCCGACGCCGGATATGTGGTTTCGGGGCAGCCGGTGGTGGCTGTGGCCGGGTCGGGCAGCGGCGCCGATACGGTGCTGGTCATCCGGCCGGAGGTATCCAGCCGCATCCTGCAGACGCGCATCGACCGCGTCATCTGCAAGCCGGTGGCCGAATAAGCCAAAGGACAGGAAAGGATCAGATCCAACACCGATCAGAATGATCAGAACAGAAAGGACAGGGTTTATGAAAGAAATTTTTGAGCGCCGCAGCGTGCGCAAATTTACAGACGAGCCGGTCAGTGCCGAAGCGCAGGAAAAGCTGCTGCGGGCCGCCATGCAGGCCCCCTCGGCCGGCAACGAGCAGCCCTGGGAGTTCATCGTAGTCACCGACCCGGAAACGCGGCAGAAGATGACCGAGGGGCATCCCTATTCGGCGCCGCTGACACGGGCGCCTCTGGCTATCCTTGTCTGCGGCGACCTTGGCAGGCAGAAATTCAGTCCATACGACTATTGGGTGCAGGACTGCTCGGCCGCCGTGGAAAACCTGCTGCTGGAGGCCTGCCATCTGGGGCTGGGCGGCGTATGGATGGGGGTACATCCCATCCGTGAGCGCGAAGACGCGCTGATCTCGCTGTTTGATCTGCCCGAAGGGGTGGTGCCGTTGGGCATGCTGGCCATCGGCCATCCGGCCGAAGTGCCGGCGCCCGTCGACCGGTATCAGCCCGACCGCGTACACCGTGAGCGCTGGTAAGCACTGGGGGAAAGGAGGAAGAGCCCGTGCCCGAAGGAACCTTTGTCACTGTCTGCGGTTTTGGCAATTACCGGGGTCTGGCGCCCTTTGCCATCGGCGCCCGGTTCATGTGCCGCAAGGAGCCGGAGAACCCTGCCGACGATGAAGCCATACGGGTCATGGACGAGAGCGGCGTCACCATCGGCTATCTGGCCAACGGCGGCTCCGCCCGGGCCAACGGCACGCTTTCGGCCTCACGGATCTACGACCGGGTGGGCGAGCTCTTTCTCATTGAAGTCTGGTTCACCACCCGCACCAAGGTCATCTGCAAGATCGTTGCCTTTGACGCTCTGGGCGGTGCGGAAAGACGCTGAAGCAGAAGCGGCGCGGAGAAGCTCTCCGCGCCGCTTTTTTACAGGTGTTCGATCAGGGCCGGCAGGTCGGCAAAGGCACAGGTGCGGATGCCGTCCAGCGGCCGGCCGTCCCGGTTGAGCAGACAGTCGGTGACCAGCACGGTCTGCATCCCGGCGGCGGCGGCCGGCTCGATGTCCTCATGGACGTCGTTGCCGATCATCACGCACCGTTCGGGAGTCAGGCCGGCGCGGCGCAGGATCTCGGCGTAATAGGCCGGGTTGGGCTTGGTGAAGCCGATGTTTTCGTAGACGGTGATCTCGTCAAAAAGGCCGGGGTCCAGCTCCAGCCAGCCCAGGCGGCTTTCGATGGCTACCCGGGGAAAAATGGGATTGGTGGCCAGGATGACTTTGCCTGCCCGGCGGCGGGCAGCCAGCACGGCTTCCCTGGCCAGGGGATTTGCCCGAGTGGCGGCGCGGGTGCGGTGGAAGCCGTCGGGGTCGGTGTAAAAGGCGTCAAAGTCGGCGACGCGGGCGTCGATCTCGGCTGGCGTCCTGCCGGTGATATGCTGCTTGAAGCTTTCCCAGAAGACGGCTTTGCCCGGACGGCTGCCGTCGTTGCGTATCATGCTGCCGGTGCTTTTCCAAACGGCATCGACCAGCTCCTGCGGGTCGAAGCCCCAGCCGGCGCCGGCACGGGCCAGCTCCCGCATGTAAAGCTCCACGAAGCGGTCGTTGTCCATGGGCAGCAGCGTGCCGTCGAGATCGAACAGAATACCTTCAATGGTCTGCAAATAGATTCTCCTTTCAGATGGCGGACGAGGGCAGATAAGGGATATGCACAGGCTGTGTACAGTTTCGCCTGCCGCGCGGTTATGCTTATTGTATCACGGAGGCGCGAAAAAACAAAACAGGGCAGCTGCAAGGCAAAAGCTTTGACAAACTGAGAATTAGACGATATAATATTATATTACGACTGATATGCAAAGAAACGCATGCAGAACATGATGAATAAGCCGCTGAGGCAGCAAGAACAGGAGCCGCCGCATGAGCAATATACTGGAAGTCATCCGCAGCAAATATCCAACGCTGACCAAAAAACAGAAAGAGATCGCCGACTATATGCTGGCCAATCCTGAGAATATGTGCTTTGTCACACTGAAGACCCTGAGCCAGGACATCAATGTGTCGGAAATGACCATCCTCAGTCTGTGTACGACGCTGGGCTACGCCAACTATAACGCCGTTAAATATGAGTTCCGCAAATATGCCGCCACCACGGCCAAGGAACAGGTCAACCGCAGCGACAGCTATGTGCTGCCCTATATCCCCAAGGGAGACCTGCAGAACGACGGAGATCTCCTGTGCCATATGGCCCAGGACGAGATCGAGGGCATCAACAGATTTTTTCGCGGCTTCAGCGTGGATACCTATTATCAAGCAGCCCGCATGATCTGCCGCGCCAGGCGGGTGATCATGCTGGGAAGAGGGGTCTCTATCCAGGTGGCCAATTACATGCTGACCCGCCTGACCATGAGCGGCGTGGCCTGCATGACGGTGGACACGGAAAACGGCGACGCCGTGCAGGCGGCGCTGCATTTTATTGATGCCGATTCGCTGGTGATCCCCATCTCCTTCCCCGATTATTATTTTATGACCACCCGGCTGGCTCAGTTTGCCGGCACCCGGGGCGCGGCCCTGCTGGGGATCACCGACAGTACCCGGGCCGACATCGCCGCGCTGTGCGACATGTGCCTTTACTGCCCCACCAGCGGCACCCGTGTTTTTCTGAATACGCTGACGACGCCCATCCTGGCCGCCAACTTTCTGACCCTGGCCGTCAGCATTGAAAAGAACCGCGCGAACGGCGACAAAAACAGCCTGGCGGCAGAGTTTTCCAAATTTTTCGACAACGGGAATTGATCGGACAGGGCGACTGAAGTGTTTGCGCCAGAAAAGAATGGAAAGCTTAGGCAAAAGAACTAAAAAATTCGCGGAAACTTGATAAACTATTGACTTTTTTTGAGCGTATGCTAAAATACTGTACAGCGGATACCCGTGTATCCGCTGTACAGTTTTTTTGTTCGGGCAAAAGCCCAAGAGAAAAAGAAAGAAAGGTCGATCAAAGTGAAAAAGTTTCTGGCACTGGTTCTCAGCCTGATGATGTGCCTGTCCCTCTTCGCCGCCTGCGGCAAGAGCGATGACAACGCCACAGACACACAGGGCTCTGAGAACAACACACAGGGCGAGACCAACGGCACCGAAACGGCTGAACAGCACTTCAGAACGTTCATCTCCGCCGAGCCCTCCACGCTGGACGTCAGCCGCCGCAGCGACACCTATTCCAGCTCCATCCTGGTCAACACAGTCGAGAGCCTCGTGCGCTGCGAGCTGCGTGACGGCGAATACGTCACCTGCCCCGGCGATGCCGAGAGCTGGGAAGTCGATGAGACCGGCACGGTCTGGACTTTCCATCTGAACGAGAACGCCAAGTGGGAAGACGGCGAGCCCGTCACCGCCGACCAGTACGTTTACTCTCTGCGCCGCTCCTCGGCTCCCGAGACCGGCTGCCCCAACGCCTTCTTCCTGCAGCCCATCAAGAACTTCAGCCAGGTCAACTCCGGCGAGCTGGCTGTTGAAGAGCTGGGCGTCGAGGCCAAGGATGAGCACACCCTGGTCATCACCCTGGAAAACGCGCTGCCCGCTTACCTGGATATGCTGTCCAGCACCATCTACTATGCGCAGCGTGAAGATATCGTCGACAAGTACGGCGACAAGTACGGCGCCGATGCCGAGACCTTCATCTCCAACGGTCCCTTCAAGGTCGAGAGCTGGACACACAACAACTCCATCGTCCTGACCAAGAACGAGAACTACTGGGATGCCGACAGCGTCAAGCTGGAAAAGGTCACCTTCAGCATCATGAGCGACGAGAACACCTACTACAACGCCTTTGAGACCGGCGAGCTGGACTATGTCTCCACCGGTTCGGCCGAGTGGCTCGATCGTTTCCAGAAGAACTCTGACAACGTTCTGATCCAGTATCCCGGCGCTACCCTGTCCTACGCTTTCTACAACTGCAACGACGCTCTGTTCCAGAACGCCAACATCCGTAAGGCCTTTACCCTGGCCATCGACCGCGACGAGATCAACGAGATGTGCTTCAGCGGCCTGCGCACCCCGACCTATGGCTGGGTCGTTCCCTCCATGTCGGTGGGTGAGCAGAACTTCCGCGAAGTCGTCGGCGATCCCATCAAGGAGATGCAGGAGGATCTGAAGGCTGAGAACAAGACCGCCAAGGATCTGCTGCTGCTGGGTATGCAGGAGCTGAACCTGGGCGACGATCCCTCCACCCTGAAGGTCACCTTCTCGCTGGCCGGTACATCCGACTGGTACCGCACCCTGGGCGATTTCCTCCAGCAGACCTATCTGGCCGAGCTGGGCATCCAGATCGACATCAGCTTTGCCGAGTGGGGCATCTTCTATGACAACGTCGAAAAGGGCAACTACCAGATCGGCTTCATGGGCTGGGGCGCTTACTACAACGATCCCTATGATACCCTGTCGCTGTTCGTCTCCTCGACCAACGCCATTCAGACCAACTGGTCGAGCGAAAAGTATGACGAGCTGATCGCCGCCGGCTCCATCGAGCTGGATGCCGAAAAGCGTCTGGAGATCTATGCCGAGGCCGAAGAGCTGCTGCTGAAGGAAGAGTGCGTTGTTTCGCCCTTCGCCACCAACAACTACAACCTCTTCGTCAAGAGCTACGTCAAGAACTACCCCGAAGGCACATTCAGCAATGAAGGCCTGAAGTACGTTGAGATTGTAAAGTAACCGAATAATACAACCTCCGGCGGCCATAAATGCTTTGGTTTATGGCCGCCGAATCTTTATCATCGGTTTTGCGGTTTTTGCCGGATCCCGCCGCGGGGGTCCGGATCCAAGGAAAAAGTAGAAAGGAAGCAGTATTTTGGCAAAGTATATCCTCAAGCGTCTGGGGCTGATGGTGCTTACCCTCTGGGCCGTCGTCACCGTCACCTTCTTTATGATGCGTGCCATCCCCGGCGACCCGCTGGCCGGTATGGCGCGGTCGCTGCCCGAACAGACCAAGGCCAACTATTACGCAAAGTACGGCCTGGACAAACCTCTTTTTGAACAGTATCTCATCTATCTGAAAAATATGGTCCGGGGCGACCTGGGCGAAAGCCTGCAGTTCCCCGGCCGTTCGGTCACCGATACCATTCTGGAGACCTCTCCCGTATCGGCGGCGGTGGGCGGCATCGCCCTCTGCATCGGCCTGATCTTAGGCGTGGGCGCCGGTATCCTGGCGGCTCTGCAGAAGAATAAATGGCCCGATTACATCGTCATGTTCATCGCCATTCTGGGCATCACGATCCCCGTCTTCGTGCTGGCCTCCCTGCTGCAGTATCTCTTCGCCGTCAAGCTGCAGCTGCTGCCCACCTCGGGCTGGGGCGAGCCCAAGCACATGGTGCTGCCGGTCATCGTTCTGTCCTTCAGCACCATCGCCACCTATGCCCGTTATATCAAGTCGAGCATGCTGGATACACTGGGGCAGGATTATGTGCTGACAGCCCGGGCCAAGGGCCTGAGCGAGTTCCAGGTGGTTTCCCGCCACGTCATGCGCAACTCGCTGCTGCCGGCCATCACCATTCTGGCCGGACGCATCGTCGGCATCTTCACCGGCGCCTTTGTCACCGAGCGTATGTTCAGTATTCCCGGCATCGGCTTCTACTATGTCAGCTCGATCAACAATAACGACTACACCATGATCCTGGGCACCACGGTCTTCTACGCCGCCCTCTTCATCGTCGTGCAGTTTATTGTCGACTTCATCTATACGCTGGTCGATCCCCGGATCCGCATCGTACCCGACAAGAACTAAGGGGAGGTCAACATGGAAAACATTTCGAAAGAAAAATTTCAGATCATCGGCGTCGACAAGGCCGAGGCCGAGCGCATCGCCCGTCCCCGCATCAGCTATATGCAGGACGCCTGGCGCCGCTTCCGTCAGAACAAGACGGCCCTCGTCGCCTTCGTCGTGCTGGCCCTTCTGGTCTTTATGTGCATCGCCGGCCCGGCCATTTCCGGCTATGCCTTTGAAGAGGTCGACAAGGGCGCCGTCAACCAGTCGCCCAGCGGCGTCCACTGGTTCGGCACCGACAAACTGGGCCGCGATATCTTCGCCCGCGTCTGGGTGGGCGGCCGCGTGTCCATGATCATCGGCCTGGTGGGCGCGCTGATCTCCTCCATCATCGGCTGCTTCTACGGCGGCATCGCCGCCTATTTCGGCGGTAAGGTCGATATGATCATGATGCGTATCGTGGAGATCCTCATCAGCGTCCCCTATCTGATCGTCGTCATTCTGATGTCCATCGTGCTGGACAGCCAGGGCATCTTTACGCTGATCCTGGCCATGTGCGCCACCGGCTGGTGCGGCACGGCCCGCCTGGTGCGCGGCCAGATGCTGCAGATCAAGAGCCAGGAGTATATCATGGCTGCCCAGGGCCTGGGCGTTTCCCCCAGCCGCATCATCCTCAAGCACATGATCCCCAATACCCTGAACGTCATCATCGTCGCCATCACCTTCGATATCCCCAACTATATCTTCTCGGAGGCCTTCCTGAGCTACCTGGGCCTGGGCATCCAGCCCCCCAATACCAGCTGGGGCGCGCTGGCCTATGCCGCCCAGACGCAGTTTTTGTTCTATCCCTACCAGCTGCTCTTCCCCAGCCTGGCCATCGCGCTGACCATGATGTCCTTCACACTGATGGGCGACGGCCTGCGTGACGCCCTGGATCCCAAGCTGAGAAAGTAAGAGGTGAGCAGAATGGATAAAATCTTAGAGGTAAAGGATCTCCGCGTATCCTTCAATACATACGCCGGCGAGGTCAAGGCTGTCCGCGGCGTCAGCTTCGAGCTGTCGCCCGGCGAAACGCTGGCCTTCGTAGGTGAGTCGGGCTGCGGCAAGACGGTGACGGCCAAGGCCCTCATGCGTCTGCTCCAGCCCCCCTTCGCCGTCATCAAAGAGGGCAGCTCGGTGCGCTTTGAGGGCACCGAGGTCATGGACATGGACAAAAAGGCCCTGCGGGCTTACCGCGGCAACGACGTCAGCATGATCTTCCAGGATCCCATGACGTCGCTGAACCCCACCATGACCTGCGGCAAGCAGATCATGGAAAGCCTGATCCTGCACAAGGGTCTGACGAAAGAGCAGGCCCGTGAAGAGGCCATCGAAACTCTGCGTCTGGTCAAGATCCCCGACCCTGAAAAGCGGGTCGACGAGTATCCCCATCAGATGTCGGGCGGCATGCGCCAGCGCGTCATGATCGCGATTGCCCTCTCCTGCCAGCCCAAGGTGCTGATCGCCGACGAGCCGACCACGGCGCTGGACGTCACCATTCAGGCCCAGATCATCGATCTGCTGCGGGAGCTGCGCGATAAGCTCAACGTGGCCATCATCCTGGTCACCCACGACCTGGGCGTCGTGGCCAATTTTGCCGACCGCATCCAGGTCATGTACGCCGGCCAGGTGGTCGAGCGCGGCACGGCCCACGAGATCTTCTACGAGTCGCGCCATCCCTACACCTGGGCGCTGCTCAACTCGGTGCCCAAGCTGGGCTCGGAGATCAAGCAGGAGCTGTATTCCCTGGGCGGTACGCCGCCCGACCTGCTGCTGCCGCTGGAGTGCTGCCCCTTTGCCGCCAGATGTGAATACTGCATGCCCATCTGCCGCGAGAAGAATCCCGCCGAGGAAAAGCTGAGCGCCACCCACGGCTGCGCCTGCTGGCTGCTCCATCCCAACGCACCCAAGGTCAAAACTTTCCAGGAAAGGCTGGCAGAACAGAAATGAGCGAAAAGATCTTAGAGGTCAAAAACCTCTGTAAATATTTCCCCGCCGGCAAAAAGCAGACCCTCAAGGCCGTCGACAATGTTTCGTTTTATATCAACCGCGGCGAAACGCTGGGTCTGGTCGGTGAGTCGGGCTGCGGCAAGACCACCTGCGGCCGCACGGTCTCCCATCTTTACACCCCCACGTCGGGCACCGTTATTTTTGACGGCAAGGACGTCAGCACCCTCAAGGGCAAGGATCTGCTTTCCTTCAAGAAGGACGTCCAGATGATCTTCCAGGATCCCTATTCCTCGCTGGACCCCCGCATGACCATCGCCGAGATCGTCGGCGAGGGCATGGACGTGCATTTCAAGTATTCCACCGAGGAGAAAAACCAGAAGGTCACCGAGCTGCTGGCCCGCGTCGGCCTGACCGAGGACTACGCCAACCGCTTCGCCCACGAGCTTTCGGGCGGCCAGCGCCAGCGTATCGGCATCGCCCGCGCCCTGGCCGTCGAGCCGCGCTTCATCGTCTGCGACGAGCCCATCTCGGCCCTGGACGTTTCCATTCAGGCCCAGATCGTCAACCTGCTCATCAAGCTGCAGAAGGAGAGCGACCTGACCTATCTGTTCATCTCCCACGACCTGTCGATGGTCCGTCATATCTCCGACCGCGTCGGCGTCATGTACCTGGGCAGCCTGGTGGAGCTGGCCAGCAGCGAGGAGATCTTCAGCCGTCAGCTCCATCCCTACACCCGCGCCCTGCTGTCGGCCATTCCCACCGCCGACCCCGAGGCCGAGCGCAGCCGTAAGCGTGTGGCGCTGGAGGGCGAGGTGCCCAGTCCCATCAATCCCCCGTCGGGCTGCAAGTTCCGCAACCGCTGCATCCACGCCACCGAGCTGTGCGCCAAGGAGGCGCCTGTGCTGACCGAGGTCGAGCCGGGCCGCTTCACCGCCTGCCATCACTGGCGTGAGGCCATGGACGTCTAAGTCCGGCCCGCGGCCATATAGTATTTCACATCAGGAAAAAGCGCGTCCCCGCGGGGACGCGCTTTTTTGACGGCAAAAAAAATACCGGGGCCGGCATCTGCCGGCCCCGGTGGGGGTCATTCGGCGTTGTCCCAGTCGAGGGGGACGGTCAGATCATAGGTGGCAACGGTGCCGTCCTGGGCTTCCACGGTGACGGTCACTTCGACATAGTCCCGTTTGGTGCTGGCGGTGACGAAGCAGGAGTCGCCGCTGTCGACGGCCTTGCCGTCCACTTCGATCCAGGCGTATTTGTCGTTGGCCACGGGGACGATCTCCACCTTGCGGCTGACGGGCGCCACGGCGCCGGAGATCTCGGCGTCGTAGCGGTTGGTGCCGGTCTTTGTAAAGACGGCGCGGTAGGAGCCGCCGCCGGCCGTGTAGACCCGCAGGGACTGGAGGGTGGCGTCGGAGGATTCATCCGAGGTGGTGAAGCTGCCGGTGGCCGTCAGCGTTTCGCCGCTGTCCAGCGTCAGGGTGGCCTTGACGGTATAGCTGGCGTTTTCCGCCAGACCGCGCAGGGTGAAGCGCTCGCTGCCCGACTTGCTGCCGGGGCTGTAGAGGTCGATGAAGGTCTTGGCGGAGCCGCCCTTTTTGGTATAGGTGATCTTGAGGGTGGCGTCGTCGCCCAGACCGCGGAAATCGTAATCGACGGTCAGTTCGGCCGTGGTGCGGCCCGGCTCGATGTCCAGGGACAGGTGGCTGTCGCCGCCCACGGTGAAGGAGAGGACGTATTTTTCATTGAGGGTGCCGTCGGCCGTGCAGAAGGTGCCGGCCTTGAGGATGACGTAATAGGTATAGCCCTCGGTCAGATCCTTGGCGGGGGTCAGGGTGACGATCTCGCGGCTGAGGCTCAGGGCGGCCGTGAATTCCACCTTGGTGCCGCTCTGGCTGCCCCGGCGCAGCTCGACCACGCTGTTCTGCAGGCAGGAGGCCGTCATTTTGCTGCCGTCGGGCTGCAGCAGGGCCTGGTCAAAGCCCAGCAGGATGTGGGTATCGGCGGCAACCCCCGTATCGCCCTGCTGGGGGTAGGTGTCGTAGGGGGCCAGGTCGCCGGTGATCTGGCTGCCGCCGCTCTCCCCGTCGGCCGTGCGGTAGAGGTAGGTCAGGGCCGGCACGGGGTCGTAGTGGGCATCCAGCATGGAATCTTCGGCGATGGTCAGATAATAGACGGTGCCCGGCTCCAGCTCGTCGTCGGGGGTCACCGTCAGAGTGCGGCCGTCGCTGCTGCGGCTGGCGGTGAAGGAGATCTTGGTGCCGGTGCGGCTGCCCCGGCGCAGGGTGAAGACGGATTTTTCCAGATAGGAGGCCGTCAGGCTGCCGCCGCTGCCGTTGTACATGGCGGCGTCAAAGACGAAGGTGAAGGCGGTGTCGGTGGGGATATCCTCGGTGCCGGAGGCCGGATAGGCCATGGGCACGGTGTAGGCCGAGGCGGCCGTTTCAAAGGACCAGCTCTGCTGGGCGCAGCTCTCCCCTGCCGCGTTGGTCAGCGCCCCCTCCTTGAGGATCAGATAATAGACGGTGCCCGGCTCCAGATCGTCGTCGGGGGTGATGGTCAGGATCTTTTTGGCCGAGTTGACGCTGGCCGTGAAGGCCGTTTTGGCGCCGGTGCGGCTGCCGCGGCGCAGCTCGACGGCATTCGACTCGATATAGGCGCCGGTGACGGCCGCGCCGCCGGACTGGAAGACTTTTTCGTCAAAGGTCAGGGTCAGAGAGGGCAGGACGGGGATATTGCCGGTGCCGTCGCCCGGATAAAAGACGGCGGTCAGAGCTTCATCGGGGTCGGCCGCGGCCGTGCCCTCGGTCTGGAAAACGGCGCTCAGCGCTTTGTTGAGGCCGCCGGCCTCGCCCTGGAAGGCGCCGGCCGTGACGGTGAGGTAATAGCTTTCGCCGGCTGTCAGACCGCCGGAGGGGATCAGCGTCAGCACCTTGCCGCTCTGGCTGATGGAGGGGCTGAGGCTGACCTTGGTGCCCGAGGCGCTGCCCCGGCGCAGGATGACGCTGTTCTGCACATAGGAGGTGGTCAGCGCCGTGCCGTCGGCCTTGCGGATGACGTCGTCGAAAGTCAGGACGATCTGGGTATCGGTGGGCACCCGGACGGCGCCGTCTTTGGGAATGGAGGTCACCGCAAGGGTCTGCGTCGAGGGCTTCTGGCCGGTGATGGTGCCGGGCGCCGTTTCAAAGGTGACGCCGTCGGCATTCTTGACGGCCTGCTGGATGGTGCCGGCGCCGAAGAAATCACAGGCGGCGTTGATGGTGGCCGTTTCGACTTTGACGCCGGAGAGCAGGGTGATCTCGCTGCCCGACGCCTGGGCGCCCACCGTCAGTGCCCGGACGGTGCCGCTGTTGAGGGTCAGACTGCTCGGGGCACCCAGCGTGATGCTGTCGTAGTCGCCCGAAAGCGAGCAGGCGGCCGATGTCAGGCCGGTGCCGCCCAGGGTGACGGCCTGGAAGCCCTGGCCCAGGCCGGTCAGCTGGGATTCGGTCAGAGCGCAGGGGGTGGAGAGATAGGCGCTGCGCACGGTGGAGGAGCCGACGGCCGCCACGCCCGCCGCCGTCTGGCTGTTGACCGTCAGATTGGCCACGCCGGTGTTGGACAGGCGGATGCCGGCGCTGCCGCCGCCGTTGACCAGCAGCGTGCCCAGAATGCGGCAGTTCTTAAAGGTGACGCTGCCGCTGCCCACACCGGCGGAAATAATGACGTTGCCAGTGAAGACTTTATTGGAATAGCTCTGGCCGCTTTCGGAGACCGTGACATTGGAGGTGACCAGCGATTCGCCGGTCAGCAGCGATTCGATGATCTTGACGGCCTCGGCGCGGGTCAGATCGCCCTTGGGATTGAATTTCTTCAGATTGTCCCCGGCCATATAGCCCTTGGAATAGACGTTCTGCACCCCCTGCCTGGCCCAGGCGGCGATCGAAGGGGCGTCGGCCAGGCCCGACAGGTCCTTGAGAGAGGTGGGGTCGGAGATCAGACGGGCGATGACCAGGGCGGCCTCCTGCCGCGTGATGCGGCTGTCGCCCAGGAAAGTGCCGTCGTCATAGCCGGAGATATAGCCGGCCGCCGTGGCCTTCTGTATGTCTTTGTAATACCATTTGGAGGCCGGCACATCGGAAAACGAGATGCTGGCTGTGGCCGAAAGCTGCAGGGCGCCGTTGAGCATCTTGCAGAATTCGGCGCGTGTGATGGCGCTGCCGGGGCGGAAGGTGCCGTTGTCGTAGCCGGAAACATAGCCGTGCTCGACCGCTTTGTAGATATAGCTTTCAGCCCAGTGCCCCTTGACGTCGCTGAAGGTGACAGCGGCGGCCGGCAGCGGCAGCACAGCCATCAGCAGGCAGAGGGTCAGGACGGCGGAAAGCAGACGATGGGTCGACTTCATGTTATGGATCATCCTTTCTTGGTCGTCGTGCGCCGGCGTCGGCCGGCGGGGCAAATGATAAATTATGTAAACAGTATAGCACAGATCGGCCGCGAAAGATAGGGCGCGGCGGCAGTTTCCACAAACTGCCGCCGGCGGCCGGGCCGTGCTTCTGAAGATCAGATGCCGCCGGGGCGGTTTTGTTCCCCCCGGGACGGGGTGCAAAAAGACCGCCCCTTTCTTTTCCGAAAGAGGCGGTTTCTTTTGGATAGATATTCGTTTGCTGTGCGGGCGGGGCCTTCCGGCATTCAGAGCAGCGCGGCCACCCGGTCGCCCACCTGGGAAGTGGTGGCGGTGCCGCCCATATCGGGGGTCAGGCAGCTGCCCTCCACCATCACCTGCTCGATGGCGCTGAGCACCCGGGCGCCCAGCTCGGGATAGCCGAAGTGGTCCAGCATCTGGCTGGCCGACCAGATGGCGGCCAGCGGGTTGGCCAGGCCCTGCCCGGCGATGTCGGGAGCGCTGCCGTGGACCGGCTCGAACATGGAGGGATATTTGCCTTCGGGGTTGAGGTTGGCGCCGGCGGCCAGGCCCAGACCGCCCGAGATGGCGGCGCCCAGGTCGGTCAGGATATCGCCGAATAGGTTGGAGGTGACCACGACGCCGAAGCGCTTGGGATCCTTGACGAAGAACATGGAAGCGGCGTCGACCAGCAGGCTCTGGGTGGGAACGTCGGGATATTCTGCCGAAACTTCCTTGAAAATCTTGTCCCAGAAGACCATGGAGTAGTTGAGAGCGTTGCCCTTGCTGATGGAGGTGACGCTGCGGCCCTCCTTACGGGCCAGCTCAAAGGCGTAACGGATGACCCGCTCGGTGCCATGGCGGGAGAAAACGCCGGTCTGCAGGGCCACCTCGGCGGGGGTGTCGGGGAAGAGCCATTCGCCGGCGCCGGCGTATTCGCCCTCGCTGTTTTCCCGGACGACGATCATGTCGATATCGCCCACGGAAACGTCCTTGAGGGGGCAGGGCGCGCCGCGCAGCAGCTTGACGGGGCGCAGGTTGACATACTGGTCGAAGCCGTGGCGGATCTTGAGCAGCAGGCCCCAGAGGGAAACGTGGTCGGGCACGCCGGGATAGCCGACGGCGCCCAGATAGATGGCGTCGAAGCGGGAGAGGATCTCGATGCCGTCCTCGGGCATCATGCGGCCGGTTTCCAGGTAATAGCGGCAGCTCCAGGGGAAATAGGTGTATTCAAAGCCGAAGCCGCCGATGGCCGCCGCCCTGTCCAGCACCTTGATGCCCTCGGCCAGCACCTCGGGGCCGATGCCGTCGCCGCCGATGACGGCGATCTTGTATGTACGCATGGGGAAAACTCCTTTCGGGGATCCGGGCAGAGCCGCGGACCATTCTGCGTTTATCATACCACCAAAGGCCGCCGCGGTACAGAAAAAATTTGCGCCTGCCGCCCTGCGTTTCTTCAAAAGAGAAGTATAAGTGAAAAATCCCTCTGTGAGAAACCGGCTGCAAAAAACGAAGGGAAAGGCAAAGATAAAAAATTGGTCAAAAAAATGCTTGACAAGCAAAAAAAACGGGTGTATCATGCAAACATCAAAAGCGAATAACGCAAAGGCGTTGACGAAGAGAGTAATTGGATCCGAAAAGGCAAAGAGAGCTTCCGGCTGGTGTGAGGAAGCGTGAGTAGGATCAGATGAAATACACTTCCGAGCCGCGGTCTGAAAGCATTTTGCCGGTAGGCGCCGACGGTACTCCACCGTTACTGGGAGAGACATTTGATGGAATGTCGTGCGTAACAGGTGGTTTATGGTTTTGTCCTATTACGGGCAAAACCTTTTTTGTTTTTCCTGGCCAGATGAGCAAATCCCCCGCTGCGCCGCGGCAGACAGAAACACACGCATGTCTGACACACATGACACGGAAAGGAAAACAAAACCATGAAGAACCTGAAGAAACTGGCAGCGCTGCTGCTGACCGTCCTGATGGTCTTTGCCCTGTTCGCAGCCTGCGGCAAGGACGAGAACCAGAACGAAGAAACGGAAAAGATAGACGACACCCAGATCCAGCAGAACGAGGAAAACCAGACCGAGGAGCAGGAGCCGGCCCATGAAGACAAGATCGTCATCGCGCTGGCCACCGAGCCGACCTCCCTCAACCCCTACGACCATGCCGCCGTTGTTTCCGGCTACATGAACCAGCTGACCTACAACCGTCTGTTCACATACGACATTGAGACCCTCCAGCCGGTGCCCGACCTGGTGGAGAGCTACGAAAACGTGGACGAAGTTACCTGGAGATTCACGCTGAAGGAAAATATCCAGTTCCATGACGGCACGGTCATGACCTCGGAAGACGTCAAGGCCTCCATGGAGTTCGCCCGCAGCTTTACATCCTCCAACAAATACACCGGCTTCTGGCAGAGTGTTGACATCGTCGATGACCGGACCTTCACCATCACCACCAACGGCCCCTACGCGCTGATCCTGGACGATCTGGCTGCCAACGGCAACACCATCGTCCCCAAGCATCTCATTGATGAGGGCAACGATTTCAACCAGAACCCCATCGGCTCCGGCCCCTACAAGTTCGTGGCCTGGGACCTGGGCACCAGCCTGACTTTCGTCAAGAACGACAATTACTTTGATACCGAGCATCAGCCCCAGATCACCGATATGGTCTGGCGCATCATCCCCGAGGGTTCCTCCCGCACCATCGCCCTGGAGACCGGCGAAGCCGATCTGATCATTGATGTGGAATCGACCGACGTCGAGCGCATCCGCAGCGCCGAGGGTTTTGAGCTGGAAGAAGTCGACGGCCTGCGCATGGCCTTCTTCTCTGTGAACAACGAGAACCCCATGTTCTCCAATCCGCTGGTCCGCAAGGCCCTCAACGCGCTGATCGATAAGGAAGCCGTCGTCCAGGTGGCCGTCAACGGCCAGGGCGTCGCCTCGGTCAGCATGAATCCCATCGCTTACATGGGCGTCACCGAAGAGGGCGCCGACGTTTACGATCCCGACAAGGCCATGGAGTACCTCCGGCAGGCCAACGTCGATCCCGCCGATCTCCACTTCACCTGCATGGCCTACACCGACGAGACACGCCGTTCGGCCGAAGTCATCCAGGGCTGCCTGCAGCAGGCCGGCATCACCATGGAGATCGAATCCCTCGACTTTGCCGCATGGCTGGAGCGCCTGCTGGCCGGCGATTTTGAAGCGGCCGTCGGCGGCTTCTCCTCTTCCAACGTGCTGACCTACATGCGCGGCCTGTGGCACACCAGCACCATCGGCGCTACCAATAACGCCCGCATCAGCGACCCGCAGATCGACAGCCTCATTGAACAGGCCGAAGCGACTCTGGACGAGGCCGCCCGCACAGAGATCATCACGCAGATCTCCAAGCTGACCAACGAAGCGACCCCCTTCATCCCGCTGTACACAACGTCGGTCATCCGTGCTTTCAACGCCGACCTGCAGGGCACAGCCGTCAGCGCTGCCGGCCTTATGTACTACAGCGACCTGTGCTGGGCCGATTGAGCAGAGTTTATTCTGAGGAAATTACACTGTCCAACCTGCCCGTCCGGTGAAAAATTTGAACGGCGGTGCTTGACAAACGCTTTAACGTGGTGTAAAATCCAAACCATCGGGAAAACTTCCCGAACAAGATCTCAATATTGCAGTAAAGACGATGACAGAGAGAGTAAGCTGATCCGAAAGGCAGAGAGAGCTTCCGGCTGGTGTAAGGGAGCGCGAGTAGGAGAGGCCGAAGTTCACTCTTGAGTTGCGGCCTCAAAGGGAGCGATCCCCGGTAGGAGCCGACGGCACTCGGCCGTTATCCGGAGAGACATTTGATGGAATGTCGCGTAACAGGTGGTTAAATGAATTTTCCAAACGGATTCATCCTTTTACGGGTGGATCCGTTTTTTTATTTCCCTTTGCACGCGGCCTTCAGAAAGGAAGGTGTTCCGGGCAATGAAAAGAGCCGGTTCATTTCACAGGGCGGCCCGGGCATAGCGCCGGCCGCCGGAAAAGGCGGATCCCCCGCCGGGATCCAGATCAGAATCATTTCACAGACCACACCAGAAAAGAGAGGTAAACAAGATATGCGTATCCAGATCCAAAAGGCCGCCGCCCTGCTGCTGGCCCTGCTGCTGGCCCTGTCCATGACCGCCTGCGGCGGCGCCAAGGCCGATGAACCCAAGACCGACGACACCGACACCACCGTGGAGGAAAACAACAGCCAGACCGAGGAAGAACCCGTGGCCGAGCGCCACCCCGACAGCCTGACTCTGGCCGTCGCCAGCGAGCCCACTTCCCTCAACCCCTACAACCACGCTTCGGTGGTCTCCGGCTATATGAACCAGATGACCTACAACAAGCTCTTCCGCCTGGATACCGACACGCTGGAGCCGGTGCCCGAGCTCTGCGAAAGCTATGAGAACATCGACGAGCTGACCTGGCGCTTCAAGATCCACGAGGGCGTGTATTTCCACGACGGCGTCGAGATGACGGCCGAGGACGTCAAGGCCTCCATGGAATACGCCCGCACCTTCACCGAGTCCAGCAGATACACCGGTTTCTGGGAGAGCGTCGAGATCGTCGACCCCTATACCGTCGAGATCAAGACCAACAGCCCCCACGCGCTGATCCTCAACGACCTGGCCAACGGCAACACCATCGTGCCCAAGCATCTCATTGACGAGGGCAACGATTTCAACCAGAATCCCATCGGCTCCGGCCCCTATAAATATGTGGAATGGGTGCTGGGCGACTGCGTGAAGTTCGTCCGGAACGACAATTACTGGGATGAGGCCCACCAGCCGCAGATCGCCGAGATCACCTGGCGCGCCATTCCCGAAGGCACCTCCCGCACCATCGCCCTGGAGGCCGGCGAGGTCGATGTGGTCATCGACGTCGACACCAACGACATCGACCGTCTGGAGGCCGACGAGGAGATCGAAGTGCTGTCCAAGGCCGGCACCCGCATGGCCTTCTTCGGCATGAACAACGAAGCCGCCCCCTTCGATAACGAGAACTTCCGCAAGGCTGTCACCGCCGCCATCGACCGTGAAGCCGTCATGATGGTGGCCGTCAACGGCCAGGGCATCGTTTCCGAATCCCTCAATCCCTCGGTTTTCCAGGGCAGCTCTCAGGAGGGCGTCATCCATTACGATGTGGAGCAGGCCAAAGCCTATCTGGCAGAATCGGGCATCGATCCCGCCACTGTCACCTTCACCTGCATGACCTACACCGATGAGACCCGCCGCACGGCCGAAGTCATTCAGGCCTATCTGCAGGAGATCGGCATCACCATGGAGATCGAGTCCCTCGACTTCGCCGCCTGGCTGGAGCGTCTGCTCTCCGGCGATTTCGAGACCAGCGTCGGCGGCTACACGGCCAGCGACCTGCTGACCTACATGAAGGGCCTGTGGCACTCCAGCTCCATCGGCGCTTCCAACCTGGTCCGTCTGCGGGATCCGGAGATCGACGGCCTCATTGACAAGGCCATGACCCAGCTGGATCCCGAGGCGCGCACGGCGACGCTGGAAGAGATCAGCCGAAAGATCAACGACAAGGCCCTCTTCGTTTCCCTTTACACCACCACCGTCGTCCGCGCCTACGACGCCGATCTGCAGGGCTTGCAGGTCAGCGCTTCGGGCGGCATCCTCTATCAGGATCTCCGCTGGGCGGAATAAGCTGCATATTTCCGGCCCGCGCCCTAAGGGCGCGGGCCGTGTTCTGTTCCGCCGGGAAAAACCGTTCCCTTTTTCCCACTGCTGTGATATACTGATAGATATAAACAGCATCCGCCGCCCGCGGCGGATATTTGGATCTGCTTTTTAATTTTTATTTTATATAATAAGGAGGAAGGCATGATGCAAACCAATGCCGTTATCGAAAATATTCTGACCCGCAGAAGCATCCGCAGCTTTGAAGACCGCAGGATCCCCCGGGCCGATCTGGAACTGATCGCCAAGGCCGGCCAGTATGCGCCCAGCGCCATGAACCGCCAGAGCTTCCAGATCACCGTCGTGCAGAACGAGGAGATCATCAAAAAGCTTTATACTGCCGTTCCCAAGTATATGCAGGGCATCGACCCCGCCACCTATTGCTTTTACGGCAGCAAGAACCTCATGCTGATCTCCGACCTGGCCGATAAGGAGATCGGCCAGATGGACTGCGCCTGCGTCGCCGAGAATATCTTCCTGGCCGCCCACTCCCTGGGCATCGGCTCGGTGTGGGTCAACCAGCTGCGCGACACCAGCGACGGTCCCGAGGTCCGCGCCGCCCTGCATGAGGCCGGTGTGCCCGACGACCACCGGGTATGGGTCATCGCCGCTCTGGGCTATCCCACGGCGCCGGCAGCCGACAAAGAAAAGGTGGCCAAGATCCATTTCTGCGAATAAACCGTCTGTATTCAACGTCTGAACACATGCCGCAAGGCTGTCCGAGGCTGCCTCAGAATTCTTCATTCTGAGGCAGCCTTTTGGACTGTCATCCGGCGGGAGGCACAGAGGGGTTGTGAGTGGTCGTATTTAGTGGAAAGCACCCAGCCCTTTGGCTCCCCTGTGTAAGGGGAGCTGTCACCGGAGGTGACTGAGGGGTTGTGCTTTTCTTGGCTTTTCCTGCTCAACTCCATCTGTCCGCCCTGGCAGGCGCGCGTTTTGTTGTTACTTTTGACTGCCCGAAAGTAACGGGGAGGGCACCGGGGGTACTTTAAGCCGCCACCCGGACCCGCAGGCGAGGGTGTGACCTTTTTTCATTTTTTCATTTTTTCACTTTTTCACTTTTCACCCGTACCCGCAGCCTGCGCTTACAACATCTCACTTTACGCAAGCTTCCTGTGCTGCGGCTCTTGACTTAGAGTAGGCTTTAGGGTGTATAATCAGTCTGTTGGAAATTTAAATAATAAAGGAGAACCCAACCATGAAGAATAAGAAACCCCTGCTGCTTTTTTTCGCGGTCATGGTGCTGTTCAACATGGCGGCCAGCTTCGCCCATCCGGTGACGCCGACGCTGATCGTTGAGCGCGGACTGGACAGCTCGATGTTCGGCGTCGCGCTGGCGGCCATGATGACCATGAACTTCCTGTTTGCGCCCTTCTGGGGCAAGCTGTGCAGCTATATCCCCACCAAGCGCATCATGCTGATCTGCGGCATCGGCTATGCCGTCGGCCAGTCGATCTTCGGCGCGGCCCAGAGTGAGCTGATGGTCATCGGCGGCCGGATGTTCGCCGGTATCTTCACCGGCGGCGCGTTTACATCTTTTTCCAATTATGTCGTCAACACCACCACCGATCCCCGCAAGCGCGGCCAGAATCTAACCACCCTCATCACCATTCAGAACGTCTGCGGCGCCGTGGGCTATTTCGTCGGCGGTATGCTGGGCCTCATCTCGGTGGAGGCTGCCTTTATCGCCCAGGTCATCTGCCTGGCCACGGCCGGCGTCATCTTCTTCTTCATCTGCGAGGACGACACTCCCTATAAGCACAAGCCGGAACAGCCTCTGACCATCAAGGAGGCCAACCCCTTCAGCGCCTTTGCCGCGGCGCGCAAGTTCATGACCCCCATGCTGGCGCTGATCTTCATCATCGTCGCCATCGCCGCCATCGGTCAGAACAGCTACGAGCAGTGCTTCAACTATTACATCAAAGACCAGTTCGGCATGTCGTCGGCCTATAACGGCACCTTCAAGGCCGTGATCGCCGCGCTGACCCTGGCCCTCAACGCCACCGTCAGCGTCTACCTCCAGCGTCGTACCGACATCAACAAGACCTTCCTTTACGTCACGCTGGTCTGCACCGGCCTCATCTCCACCATTCTGATCTTCAACAACCAGATCCTGTTTGTGGCCATCTATATCATCTACAGCGCCATCAACACCGTGCGTCTGCCGCTGCTGCAGTCGATGGTCGCCAACCGCGCCACGCCGGAGAACAGCAACAGCATGATGGGCTTCTATCAGTCGATGAACTCCCTGGGCGGCATTTTCGGCGCTCTGTTCGCCGGCCTGATCTATAAGCAGGGCCCCAAGCTGCCCTTCATTCTGGCCTTTGTCGCCTTCTCCATCGCCTCGGTCGTTGGCTTTGTTTATGTAAAGAAATACAAGAGCGAGAATAAGAACGCGGTCTGATCCGGACAAGCCGGCATAACGCGCTGAAAGCACTCTGAAAGCATAGCTTTCAGAGTGCTTTTTTTATTGAAAAAATGGCAGAAACGGCGAAAAACGGTAACTTTTCTATTGCACCGCCCTGATAAAACCGATATAATTGAATCGTTGCAAATTTAAACCTAAAGGAGAAGGACCTTCCCATGCAAGAAAAGAAAAAGACCTTTGCGTTCTTTGGCGTGATCGTGCTCTTTTACATCGCGGCCAATTTCGCCCATCCGGTGACGCCGACGCTGATCGTTGAGCGCGGGCTGGACAGCTCGATGTTCGGCGTGGCGCTGGCCGCCATGATGACGACCAATTTCCTCTTTGCGCCTTTCTGGGGCAAGCTGTGCAGCTATGTGCCCACCAAGCGCATCATGCTCTTCTGCTCCATCGGCTACGCCGTGGGCCAGGGCATCTTCGGCGCGGCCCATTCCGAGGCCATGGTGCTGGCCGGCCGTATGTTTGCCGGCGTCTTCACCGGCGGCGCCTTCACGGCTTTTTCCAACTATGTCATCAATACCAGCACCCAGGAGACCCGCGGCCAGAATCTGACGGCTCTGATCACCATCCAGACGGTGGCCAGCGCCTGCGGCTATTTCATCGGCGGCATGCTGGGCCTCATCTCGGTGGAAGCCGCCTTCATTGCCCAGGTGGCCACGCTGTGCGCGTGCGGCCTGCTGTATTTCGTCGTCTGCGTCGACGATACCCCCTACAAGATCAAGCCCCAGAATCCCCTGTCCATCAAGGAGGCCAATCCCTTCAGTGCCTTTGCCTCGGCCAAGACCTTTATGACCCCCATGCTGGCGCTGATCTTCATCATCATCGCCGTCGCCGGCATCGGCTACAACTCCTTCGAGCAGTGCTTCAACTATTACATCAAAGACCAGTTCGGCCTGTCCTCGGCCTATAACGGCACCTTCAAGGCGGCCATCGCTGTCATCACCCTGCTGCTCAACTCCACCGTCTGCATGTATCTGCAGAAGAAGACCGATATCAACAAGACCTTCATGCCGGTCCTGTTCGTCTGCACCGTGATGATCGGCGCCCTGCTGTCCTTCGAGACCATCGTGCCCTTCGCCGTCATCTACATCACCTACAGCGGCGTCAACGCCATCCGCGGCCCCCTGCTGCAGTCGATGGTGGCCGGACGCGCCACCAAGGAGAACAGCAACACGGTCATGGGCTTCTACCAGGCCATGAACTCGCTGGGCAGCATCTTCGGCGCCCTGTTCGCCGGCCTGATGTATAAGCTCAACCCCATGCTGCCCTTCATCCTGGCCTTTGCCGCCTACGGCGCGGCCTCGCTGGTGTCGGTGGTCTATGTGAAAAAATACAAAAAAGAAAAGAACGCCTGAGATTATTTTTTCAAACTTTCGCCCCCCCCCCCGGATAAAAATCCGGGGGGTTTTTCTTTGTTTTCCGCACATACTTACAAAAGAAACCTGCCCGGCAAAGGAGAAGTATGTGATGAAAGACAAAAAAATGACGGCGTATTTCGCCGTGGTCACGCTGTTTTATATGGCGGCCAGCTTTGCCCATCCGGTGACGCCGACCCTGATCGTCGAGCGGGAGCTGGACAGCTCGATGTTCGGCATCGCCCTGGCGGCCATGATGGCGGCCAGCTTTTTGTTTTCCCCCTTCTGGGGCCGCCTGTGCGGCTATATCCCCACCCGGCGCATCATACTTTTCTGTTCCGTGGGCTACACCGTGGGGCAGGTCATTTTCGGCGCCGCCTACAGCGAGTGGATGGTGGTGGCCGGGCGGCTGTTTGCCGGCGTCTTCACGGGCGGCTGCTTTACGGCCTTTTCCAACTATGTCATCAATACCAGCACCCACGAGCAGCGGGACGCCAATCTGACAGCCCTGGTCACCATCCAGACGGTGGGCAGCGCCGGCGGCTATTTCGTCGGCGGCATGCTGGGGCTTCTGTCGCTGCAGGCGGTTTTTGCCGCCCAGTGCGCGCTGCTGCTGCTGTGCGGCGGGCTGTTTGCCCTGGTCTGTCTGGACGACACCCCTTTCAAGGCGCGGCCCGAACGTCCCCTGTCGCTGCGGGACGCCGACCCCTTCCGTGCCTTTGCCGAGGCGGGGAGATTTATGACCCCCATGCTGGGGCTGCTCTTTGCCGTGCTGGCCGTTTCGGGGGTGGGCTACAACGCCTTTGAGCAGTGCTTCAACTATTATATCAAAGATCAGTTCGGGCTGTCGTCGGCCTATAACGGCACCTTTAAGATCCTCATCGCCCTGCTGATCCTGCTGCTCAATTCCACCGTGTGCATCTGGCTGCAGAAAAAGACCGATATCCACCGCACCTTCCTGCCGGTGCTGGGGGTGTGCACCCTGCTCATCGGCGCGCTGCTGTGGTTCGACACCCTGCTGCCCTTTGCCGTGCTCTATATCATCTACAACGGCGTCAACGCCATCCGGGGGCCTCTGATGCAGTCGATGGCGGCCGACCGGTCGGAGCCCGACACCAGCAACACCGTCATGGGCTTTTACCAGGCCATGAACTCGCTGGGCAGTATTTTCGGCTCGCTGCTGGCCGGACTGATCTACAAGGCCGGGCCCCGCCTGCCCTTCTGGCTGGCCTTTGCCGCCTATGCCCTCTCCACTCTGCTGGGCTGGGTCTATGTCCGGCGGCACGACCGGGAAAAGCACGTCTGACAGGCAGGCCAAAGGCCCCGCCGCCTGGGCGGGGCCTCTGCCCGGATCCTGTGTGTATAAAACGGCCGGCCGCCGGTCATATGTAAAACCGGTGGGTGCCGATGGTCATCACATAAGTACAGTTCTGGCCGATCCAGCTGCTTTGGGCAAGGACCGGATTGTAAAAATAAAGGCTGCCCCGGGAGAGATCGACCCCCTCCAGGCACAGCTTGGCCGCCGTGACCGAGATGGGCGCCGGGTCGTCGTAGACCGTGCCGTTGAGCACCGGCTCGAACTGGACGCCGTGCTTGCGGTCGAAGATGACGCCCCAGATGGTATCGGGGTAATTCTGGCTGCGCACGCGGTTGAGCACCACGTTGCCCACGGCGATCTGTCCCTCCAGCGGTTCGCCCCGGCTTTCGGCCGAGATGATGCGGGAAAGCCAATAGAGGGCGTCGGCGTCGTAGTGGGATCCGGCCGCCGTGATCTTTTGGCTGCCCATGGTGATATAAACGCTGCGGCTGGGGCCGTCCCACCGGGCGGTGCCGCCCAGGGCCTGGGCCAGCAGGCGGGCCGGGATCATCAGCCGTCCCCCCTGGATAAAAATGCCCTGGGGCGCGTAAAGGGCCCGGCCGTTGGCCAGGATGCAGGGCTGGCCGTCGGCGGCTTCCAGCGTCAGACCGTCGGTCTGATAGCGCGCCGTGCGGGTGCGGGCGTCCCACTGCAGGCTGCCGCCGTAGAAATCGGCCGCCGTGCGCAGGGGCAGATAGGAGGTGCCGTCGATGAGGGCGCACTGGCTGTTCCCGGCGGCGGCGCGGCCCTCCAGATACACGGTGATGCCGGCGGCGGCCCGGACGGGCAGGGCGGTCAGCATCAGATACAGGATCAGGGCGGGCAGAATGACTGTTTTTTTCATGGCTGCTGCTCCTTTCGCAGGTTTCAGTATAAAGTAACAAAAGGGTTACAGCAACCCACAATATCTGCCAGCCGGCCGCCTTGCCATGGGGGCGGCGGTCTGGTACAATAAAGAAAAAGATCGGATTTTGCGTCAGAATTTGCATAGAAGAGGAGAAAAAGGATGGAAACTGAGATCAAGCTGTCACCGGTGGAAGCGGCCGTCGCGTCGCAGGTCTTTGCCGACGAGCTGCTGCGCCCCCATCTGGGCGACGTTCGCCGCAGCGATATGGAAAGCACCTATTACATAGATAAATACGGGATCCTGGGCAAGATGAAGGCCGGCCTGCGCCTGCGGCTGGAAAACGGCGAGGGAGTCTGCTGTCTTAAGGTCAGCCGCCGCACCGAGGGCAGTGCCAAGGTACGGGAGGAATATGAGGTCCCGGCTGAGACCATCGCCGACGGCGTGGTCCGGCTGTGCGCCCTGGAGGCGCTGCCCGATGAGCTGCGCGCCGTTCTGGAGGGGGCCGAGCTTGCGCCTGTCTGCGGCTGCAGCTTCACCCGCACCGAGGCCGACTACGACGACGGCTGCCTGCGGTTCGTGCTGTCGTACGACATCGGCGAATATATCAAGGGCGACCTGCGCGCGCCCCTGGGTGAGATCGAGATGGAACTGAAAGCGGGATCGGTGGAAGATCTCAACGCGCTGTGCGACCGCCTGCGGGCTAAATACAGCCTGCCGGTGGGCCTGCACGGCAAATATACGACGGCCATGAGGCTGGACCGGACGGAAACGGAGGGGGCCGGGGTATGAACGCGCGCCTAACCCGCCGGGAAAAGATCTCTGCCGTCCTCGGCGCGGCGCTGGCGCTGCTGGGCCTGGGCTGGTTCCGCCTGTCGGCCTTTCTGGGCGCGTCGGCCGGCTGGATGCGGCAGGCCGGGCTGGCGGTGGGGGGCGCTCTCTGCCGCTTTTGGCGCCTTGTGCCCTTTCCGGTGTCCGAGCTGGTGTGGATCGGCGGTGTGGCTGCCGCTTTGGGCGTCGTGCTGTACTGCACCCTGCGGCGGGGGCTTTGGGGCTTCGCGGGCGCCCTGTGCCGGCTGGTGCTGGCCGGCGGCGTCATGCTGGCCCTCTTTTCCTTTGTCTTTCTCGTCCAGTATTCGGCGCCGCCCCTTTCGGAGGATCTGGGGCTGGAAGTGGAAGAATATACACCGGCGCAGCTGGCTGATGTGGCCGGGCTGGTGGCCGGAGAGCTAAATAAATATGCGGACATGGTGCCCCGGGACGGCGACGGCCTTTTTGCGCCGGCCGGATATGACGCGCTGGCGGCGGCCGTGGGGCGCAGTTACGCGCAGGGCAGCCTGCAAAGGCTTTACGCCCGCGGCACCGGCATCGCCCCCAAGCAGGGGGTGCTGCTCTCCCGGGCCATGAGTTATCTGAGCATCACCGGCTATTATTTTCCGCTGACCGGTGAAAGCATCGTCAGCGGCGATCTGATCGAAACCAGCATTCCCTTTACCATCGCCCACGAGGCGGCCCATGCCTTCGGCGTCGGACCGGAGAAGGAGGCCAATTTCGCCGCTTTTCTCTGCTGTATCCAGTCGGAGGACCCCGAGGTCTGCTATTCCGGCCTTTTTAACGGCTATATCTATCTCAACAACGCCCTTTACCGCGCCGACCGCGACCGGTGGCAGTCGGTCTACGATACCCTGTCCCAGCCGGTGCGGGACGATCTGGCCGCCAAGAGCCGCCATCTGGCCCGCTATGAGGGGCCGGTCAACGCGTTCGGCAGCAGCGTCAACAATGCCTATATCCAGGCCACCGGCCAGCCCGACGGTGTGCAGAGCTACGGCCGCATGGTCGATCTGATGATGGCCTGGTATCTGCAATAAAAGGGCTTTTCACATCACGACCACACATGACGGAGGAATATGTATGAAAAATCAGACCGGCCGGCGGGGGATCAGCTCTGCCGGGCTGCACCTGCTGGCGATGGCGTTTATGCTTTGCGACCATTTGTGGGCCACCCTCCTTCCGGCACAGGAATGGCTGACCTGCATCGGGCGCATGGCCTTCCCCATCTTTGCCTTTCTGATCGTCGAAGGCTATTTTCACACGTCGGATTTCAAAAAATACGCGGGGCGGCTGCTGGCGTTTGCCCTGCTTTCCGAAGTGCCCTTCAACCTGCTTTACGGCAGCACCCCCTTTTATCCGTTCCATCAGAACGTGCTGTGGACGCTGCTTTTGGGGCTGCTGTCCATCCGGGCCATCGAAAAAGTCCGGGCCGGGGGCAGATGGTGGCTGACGGTGGGCGCCGCGGCGCTGGTCACGGCGGCCGGCCTGCTGCTCGGCACCGTGGCCATGGTGGATTATTTTGGGGCCGGCGTCGTGACCGTGCTTGTCTTTTATTTTTTCCGGGAGAAGCGGTGGTGGTGCCGTCTGGGGCAGGCCGTGTGCCTGTATATCCTCAATGTGCAGATGCTGGGCGGCTATTATTACGCCATCCCCATCGGCGGCTATGAGCTGCAGCTGGTGCAGCAGGGGCTGGCGCTGCTGGCCCTGATCCCCATATGGCTCTACGACGGCCGGCAGGGCTGTCATTCCAGGGGCTTCCGGTGGTTCTGCTATGCCTTTTATCCCCTGCATATGCTGCTGCTCTATTTCCTGTGGCAGTTTGCCATGTGACCATATCCCGCTTTGATCCCCCGCTTGCGGCGGGGGATTTTTTATTCCGTGCAGAATGACGGGGATATACAAAACGGAAGGAATAAATTTGTGCAGGATGACATACAATTTCCTGTTGCATAATTATTTGAAATATCGTATAATTATCCCATCGAAAGACACCGGGACTTCCGGTCGGGCACCGCTCCGGCGGAATGCATAAAAATTGAAAGGATGCAATATTTATGAAACTGACAAAGACATTGGCCGCCCTTCTCGCCGGCCTCACCGTATGCACCATGGCCGCCTGCAGCAAGCAGGACGACACACAGGCGGACGGCGCTGATGCCCAGCAGGGGCAGACCACCGAGCAGACCACCGAGCAGACCGACGGCAAAAAGGAACAGATCGTCTTCGGCACCTCGGCCGACTACGCGCCCTTTGAATTCCACACCATGCAGAACGGCAGCGACACCATCGTAGGCGCCGACATCCAGCTGGCCCAGAAGATCGCCGACGACATGGGCAAGGAACTGGTCATCAAGGACATCTCCTTCGACATTCTGCTCAACGAGCTGCAGAACGGCACCATCGACTTCGTCGTGGCCGCCATGGCTGCCACCGACGAGCGCAAGGAGCAGGCCGATCCTTCCCAGCCCTATTACGAAGAAGACTTCCAGCGTGTCGTCTTCCTCAAGAGCAACGCCGACAAATATACCGATTTTAACAGCTTTGAAGGCGCCAAGGTGGCCGTCCAGTCGGGCTCCATCCAGGTCGCCATGGCTGAGGAGAATCTGACAGGCTGTGAACTTCTGGTGCTGCAGTCGGTGCCCGATATGTTCAACAACCTGATGAACGGCAAGTGCGACGCCGTGCTGGTCGACGGCAACGTGGCCGAGGGTTATGTGGCCGCCAACAGCGACCTGGCTCTGCTGGATCAGGACTTCCCCGCCAGCGAAGGCAGCTGCGTATGGGTCCAGAAGGGTGATCCCCAGGGCCTGCTGGAAAGCATCAACAAGACCATCGGCGAGGTCACCGAAAACGGCCTGATGTCCCAGTGGCTGTCGGAGGCCGCCGAGATCTCCGAGAATTGATGCCCGGCCGGCGCGAATATCTCCCGATCACAGGATCAAGCCCCGCTTTTGCGGGGCTTTTTTTCTGTAAAATTTCTGCGCCTTGTTTGAAACCGGCATGCGGTATGGTATAATAATTATTGTGTTGTATTATGCGCTTTTCAACGAAAAGCCGCAGCAGCCGGAACAGAAGAAAAAATCAGCAATCCAAATAAAGCGGGGTAAAGAATATGCAGAGAGTGATCGTGACCATCGACGGCAGATCCTATACCATCGTGGCCGAGGAAGACGAGGATTATGTGCGGCGCAGCGCCGAGCTGGTCGATAAAAGCATCGCCGAGACCCGGGCGTCGGGGCGGCTGTCGTCGGTGGACAGCGCCATTCTGGCCGCCCTCAATATCGCCGACAAATATTTCAAGGCGCAGCAGTCCACCGACAATATGCGCGCCCAGATCCGGAGCTATGCCGACGAATGCGCTTCCCTGCGCGCCGAGATCATCAAGCTCAGGAAAAATCAGAAGCAGGAGGGGTAAGAGATGGCACTGGAAGTCATGAGCCCTGCCGGTTCGCTGGAATCGGTGATGGCGGCCGTCCGCGGCGGCGCCGACGCCGTCTATTTCGGCGCCGGTGATTTCAACGCCCGCCGCAACGCCAAGAACCTCACCGATGAGGAACTGGCCACCGCCATGAAATACTGCCGCCTGCGCGGCGTGCGCACCTATATCACCGTCAATACGCTGGTGACCGACCGGGAGCTGCTGCGGGCCAAAAGCCTCATTGAAAAGCTGACCCAGATGGGGGCCGACGCCCTCATCGTGCAGGACCTGGGTATGGCGCGGCTCGTCCGGGCCGTTTCGCCGGAAATGCCTATCCACGCCTCCACCCAGATGACCGTCCACAATCTGGCCGGCGTCATGGCGGCCCAGCGCATGGGCTTTTCCCGGGTGGTGCTCTCCCGGGAGCTGCCTTTGTGCGAGATCGCCTTCATCTGCAGCCGCAGCCCCATCGAGATCGAGGTCTTCGGCCACGGCGCCCTGTGTATGTGCTATTCGGGCCAGTGCTATCTGTCGGCGGCCATCGGCGGCCGCAGCGGCAACCGGGGCCTGTGCGCCCAGCCCTGCCGTATGCAGTACGCCTACGCCGGCGAGGGGCCGGGCTATCCCCTCAGTCTCAAGGACCTGAGCGTGGCCGGCTGGCTGAAAAAGCTGCAGGAGGCCGGCGTGGCCTGCATCAAGATCGAGGGCCGCATGAAGCGGCCGGAGTACACGGCGCTGGTCACCAAGATCTACAAGGATGCCGTCACCTTCGGCCGGGAACCCTCCCGGGACGATCTGGCCAAGCTGGAGCAGCTCTTCTCCCGCGACGGCTTTACCGACGGCTACCTGCGGGACCAGAAGGGCCGCCATATGTTCGGCGTCCGCGGCGAGACCGACAATCGCGAGACGCGTGCCGTTTATAAAGAGGCAAGAGAGATCTACGAATCGGAGCCTGAGCCGCCGGTGGTGGGCGTCACCTTTGACCTTGCGGCCCACGCCGGCCGGCCTTTGCGCCTGTTGGCCGCCGACCGGGACGGCAACACGTACACGGCCGAAGGGCCGGTGCCGGAAAAGGCCATCAACCGTCCCACCTCCCGGGAGGACGTTTCGGCCGCCCTGCACAAGACGGGCGGCACGGTCTTTTATCCCACCGACGTGCATATCGATCTGGAGGACGGCCTGCGCATCCCGGCGGCGGCCCTCAACGCCATGCGCCGCCAGTGCACCGAAGGGCTGGCCGCCACCCGCCGCACGCCGCCCCGGCGTGTGATCTCGGATTTTCAGCCGGGCGTGCGCCGTCTGGGATGGGAGGGCAAGGCCGGCACCATCATGAGCTTCCTGCGGCTGGAGCAGGTGACCCCGGAGATCCTCGACCTGCGGCCCGATTACATCTATCTGCCGCTGGAGGAGGTCTCCCGCAATCTCGACGTGACGGCCGGCCTGTGCCGCAAAGGGGTGCGGGTGGCCGCCGTGCTGCCCCGGGTGGCTTTCGATCGGGAATGGCCGGTTCTGCTGGACCAGCTCCGCGCCCTGAAAAAAGCCGGCATCCCGGCGCTGGTCTGCACCAATATCGGCCATCCGCACCTGCTGGAGCGGCTGGGCTTTGAGCTGCGGGGCGATTTCGGCCTCAACATCATGAATTCCCAGAGCCTGCGGGAGCTGAAAAACATGGGCCTTTCATCGGCCACCCTGTCCTTCGAGATGACGCTGCCCCAGATCCGCGACCTCTCCTATCTGCTGCCCTGCGAGATGATCACCTACGGCCGCCTGCCGCTGATGATCACCGAAAACTGCATGCTGGCCCATCTGGACGGCAGCGGCTGCCCCTGCGACGGCGGCCCCGTCTATCTCACTGACAAGACCGGCCGGGCCTTCCCCGTCTTCAAGGAGGCCGGCTGCCGCAGCACCCTCTATAATTCGGAACCCATCTGGCTGGCCGACAAGCAGGAGGACCTGCGCGGGCTGGGCGTGCGGTGGCACCGCCTGCAGTTTACGGTGGAGAACCCTAAGGAGTGCCTGCGTGTGGCCGCGGCTTATCTGGAAAACAGCCGTTCCACCCCCCAGAAGATGACCCGGGGCCTCTATTACCGGGGGGTGCAGTGATGCCCCGGCCCGCCGATATCGGGCTGCTGCGGCTGACCCGGGAGGGACGCCGGCCGCCCGTGCCGGCTTTTGCTACGGCGGGCGCCGCCGCCGCCGACCTGACGGCATTTCTGCCCGGTCCGCTGGTGCTGCGGCCCGGTGAGCGGATGGCTGTGCCCACCGGCATCGCTTTGCAGCTGCCGCCCGGCTGGTGCGCCCTGGTGATGGCCCGCAGCGGGCTTTCCCTGCGGTCGGGGGTGGCGCTGTGCAACGGCGTCGGCCTCATCGACAGCGACTATCGGGGGGAAATTCTGGTGGCGCTGGAAAACCGGGGCAGCCGGGATTTTGTCATCGAGGACGGCATGCGGGTGGCCCAGCTTTTGTGTCTGCCGGCGCCGCCTGTGCGCCTGGTGGAAAAGGACGCGCTGGACCCCACGGCCCGGGGCGCCGGCGGATTCGGGTCCACCGGCCTGGGCACCGCGCCTGAGGAGAACGATCCGGAACTTTACAAATCTGCAGAAATAAGAAAGAATCACAGCGTATGATCATTTTAGCGTCACAATCCCCCCGCCGACGGGAGATCCTGGAAAAGATCACTCCGGACTTTATCGTCTGTCCGTCAGACGGGGACGAACATATTCCAGCAGCCGAGCCGCCTGCATTCGTGCAGGCGCTGGCGCTGCACAAGGCCCGGCAGGCGGCCGTCCGGTATCCGGACGACCTGGTCCTGGCGGCCGACACCGTCGTCTGCCTGGACGGCGAGATCCTGGGCAAGCCCCGGGACCGGGACGACGCCTTCCGGATGCTGCGCGCTCTTTCGGGCCGCAGCCATACCGTCTATACCGGCGTGGCCGTTTTGTACCGGGGCGGCATGCACACCTTTGCCGAGGGCACCGAGGTGCGCTTCCGCCCCCTCACCGACCGGCTGATCGCCGAGTATATCGACAGCGGCGAGCCCATGGATAAAGCCGGCGCCTACGGCATACAGGGCCGGGGCGGCCGCTTTGTCGAGGGGATCTGCGGCGATTTTTACAACGTGATGGGGCTGCCCCTGTGCGCCCTCTCCCGTCTGCTGGAGTCGCTGGGGGCAGCCGGAGGCGCACAGATATGAAATTCTTCCGCTCCAGGCTTTTTGCCTTCGTGCTTGCCATTGCGGTGCTGTGCGTCGGCCTGATGATCTTTTCGGCCTATTCCGGCCAGCCTTCCATTTTGTCCAAGCTGCTGGGGGCGGCGGTCACACCGGTCCAGCAGGCGGTCAGCGACACCATCGACGGCGTGCGGGATTTCTTTGGATATTTCTACCGGTACGCCGCGCTGGAGGAGGAAAACGCCCGCCTGAAAGAGGAGCTGGAGGAATACCGCAAGATGGAGCAGAAATATCTGGTGGCCATCAATGAAAACACCGAGCTGCGCAAGCTGACCGGGCTGGTGGCCAAATACAGCGATTTCGATTTTGAGCTGTGCCAGGTGTCGTCGGTCTACCGGGGCGCCGCCCAGGTGGGCATGGTGCTCAGCCGCGGCAGCGCCGCCGGCATCGCCCAGGGCGACGCCGTCATGACCGACGGCGGACTCATCGGCTACGTTTCGTCGGTGGGCGTCAATTACTGTGAGGTCGTCACCGTGCTGGATGTTTCCTTCAAGGCCGAAGCCAAGATCTCCCGCACCCGGGAAACGGTCATCGCCGAGGGCGATTTCGACCTGCTGAGCCAGGGCAGCCTGCGTCTTTCCTATCTGCCCACCGACTGCAACGTGCAGGAGGGGGATCTGGTGGAGACCTCCGGCTACGGCGGCATTTATCCGCCCGGGCTGATTTTGGGTACGGTGCGGTCGCTGGGGCTGGACGCCAGCGGCCTGACCCGCTATGCCGTCGTCGAGCCGGTGGACGACATCACCAGTCTCAAGTGGGTCTATGTGGTCAAGGACTTTGAGGTGGTAGACTGATATGCGCTTTTCCCTTTCGGTGGACAAAAGGCGGGTCGGCAAGATCCTGTGCTATCTGCTGCTGCTGACGGCCTTTTATGTATTGTCGGACGCCCGGGGCGTGCTTTACGGTATGGGGCTGCCCACGGTCAACGCCCTGCCCTTTCTGGTGGCAGCCATCGCTTTTTTCGAGGGGCCCTACACCGGCGGCTGCATGGGCTTTTACAGCGGCCTGCTCCTGTCCATCTCCTCCTCCACCATGGAGGGGGCTGAGACCCTGATCCTGGCGCTGTTCGGCGTGCTTTGCGGCAGCGCGGGCGTCGTGTTGCTGCGCCGGATCCTGCCCTCGGTCCTGGCCTGCGGCTGCGCCCTTCTGGCGGTGCGCGGCGCCATTTCGGCCACCTATTACACCCTGTTTTATTCCGTACCCTTTCTCAGCGTGGCGGCGCGCTACGCCCAGATCCTGCTGCTTTCCCTGCTGCCGGGCGCGGCGGGATATTTTCTGGTGCGCGCCGTTTACAGGCGTTTTTCCGAGGATGATATCTGACCATGACCAAAAAGCAAATCACCATACGCATCCTGGCGCTGGCCCTTGTGATGGCCGCCATCACGGGTACCCTTTCCCTGCGGCTGGTCTATCTCCAGCTGGTCAAGGGGGAGGAATATCTTCAGGCGGCCCAGAGCCAGACGTCGGTGCGGTATAATATCAAGGCCTCCCGCGGCGAGATCCTCGACCGAAGCGGCGCCCGGCTGGTGTCCAATGAGCTGAGCTATTCGGTGAAGTTTAATTATTACGAGTGGGACCGGGAAGCCCAGAACGACGTCATTCTGCAGGTCTGCGGGATCCTGGAGGAAAGCGGCGTCGCCCATTACGACAGCCTGCCCATGTCGGCGGCCTATCCGCTGGTCTATACATTTGAAAGCACCGATACCGGCGACGGCAAGGCCCTGGCCGCCTTTGCCGCCGATGAGATGAAGCTGGAAAAGCTGCCCTCGGCGGGGGAGCTTTTCATGATGCTCTGCGACCGGTATGATGTCGACAACAATCTGAGCATTGCCGACCGCCGCACCATCATCGGCGTGCGCTACGAGATGGAGCTGCGCCAGTTCTCGGCCTACAATCCCTTTACGCTGGCCAGCGGCGCCGATATCGACACGGTGGCTCACGTCACCCAGATGTACCAGTCGCTGCCCGGCGTGTCCATCGAGGCCGACAGCACCCGCAAGTATGAAACGACGGCGGCGGCCCATCTGCTGGGCTATGTGGGCATCATCTGGAAAGAAGAATATGAGGTGCTGCGGGACCAGGGCTATGGGCTCAACGATATCCTGGGCAAGGCCGGGCTGGAAAAATCGCTGGAGTCCTATCTCCATGGCATCGACGGCAAGGAAACACTGGTCACCGACATCACGGGCAGCGTGGTAGAGCATTACGTTTCGGTGGAGCCGCAGCCGGGGGACAACTGCTTCCTGACCATCGATCTGGGGCTGCAGGAGGTGGCCGAGCGGGCGCTGGCCGACACCATTGAGAATATCCGCGAAACCGGGCAGCGCAGCAGCAAGAAATCGGGCGCCGACGCCGAGGGCGGCGCCGTGGTGGTCATCGACGTCAATTCCGGCGAGATCCTGGCCATGGCCAGCTACCCCACCTACAATCTGGCCACCTTCAACGCCGATTACAATGACCTGCTGGCCGACGAGCTTTCGCCCCTCTATAACCGCGCCATCCAGGGCCTTTATCCCCCCGGCTCCACCTTCAAGATGGCCACCTCGGTGGCGGCGCTGGAGGAGGGCATCATCACGCCCACGACCAAGATCCGCGACCTGGGCCGATATACGTATTACGAAGATTATCAGCCCCGCTGCTGGCTGTATAAAGACACCGGCCGCACCCACGGCCTCATCGACGTCAGCGACGCCCTCAAGTATTCCTGCAACTATTTCTATTATGAAGTGGGCCGCGTTATGGGCATCGATACGCTGGTGGAGTGGGCCTCCCGGCTGGGCCTGGGCCAGAAGACGGGCGTCGAGCTTTCGGGCGAGAAGGCCGGCCAGATCGCTTCGCCGCAGACGGTGGAGGACTGGGAGGGCGGCCTGGTGCTGCAGGCGGCCATCGGCCAGTCGGCCCATCAGTTTACCCCCATCCAGCTGGCCAACTATGTGGCCACCATCGTCAACGGCGGCACGCGTTATCAGCCTCATCTGCTGAAAAAAGTCATGGATTACAGCATGAGTGAAACGGTAGAGGAGGTCGAGCCGACGGTGCTGGACGTGCTGGATCTGGCCCCCACGACCATCCAGGCCGTCAAGAAGGGCATGCGCGGCGTCGTCACCGAAGACGGCACGGCGTCGTCGGTCTTCCGCGGTTATCCCATCGAGGTGGGCGGCAAGACCGGTTCGGCCCAGACCCGCAGCGGCCGCTCGGCCCACGGTGTTTTCGTTTCCTTCGCTCCCTATGACGAGCCGGAGATCGCCGTCTGTGTCGTCGGCGAATACGCCGGCTCGGGCGGCAGTGTGGCGCCGGTGGCCGTGGCCATCTACGATCAGTATTTCGGGCTCAACCAGACGGCCGACGCCGATACGGGCGAGTTCTGATCCGGCGCGGGCCGCTTGAAAATTTTTCTCTTTCCGGGGAAAAAGAAATCAAATTTGACAAATTTTTTCTTGTTCTGGCTCTGCTTTTCATATATAATGTTTTTTATATGATGCGTTTTCAGAACATTGCCGCCAGATGCCGATCTGGCACGGGAGGGATATCGTGGGACAGGTGATCGCTGTTGTTTCCGGCAAGGGGGGCACGGGAAAGACCTCTTTCTGTGCCGGTGTGGCCGTGGCGCTCTGCGCGCTGGGAGAAAAGGTGCTGCTCATCGACGCCGACAGTGGGCTGCGCAGCCTGGACCTGGTGCTGGGCATGAGCGACCGGGTGCTTTTTTCCTATGGCGACGTCATCGACGGCGCCAGCTCCCTCAAGGAAGCTGCCGTCAAGCATCCCATCGTCAAAAATCTGCGCCTGCTGACGGCCCCCGGCACCCAGGAGACCGGCATGGGCTATAACGAATGGCAGATCGCGGCCCTGCTCGACCGGGCGCGGGCCCATTTCACCTATATCCTCGTCGATTGTCCCGCCGGCTTCGGCAGCGAAGTCATGCGCTTTGCCCGGCACGCCGACCGCGCCGTGGTGGTCTCGACGCCCGATCACACGGCCCTGCGGGGCGCCCAGCGCATGGGTGTTCAGCTGTGCGCCGCCGGCATGGACAGGCTGCGCATCGCCGTCAACCGGGTGCGGGCCGGCATGATCGACAAGGGCGGCGCCGTCAATATCGATGCCGCCATGGACCAGGCCGGCATGGCGCTGCTGGGCGTCATTCCCGAAGACCGCGACGTCATCGCCTGCGGCAATCTGGGGCGTGTCCTCGTGCTTTTTTCCTCCGGGTATGCCCGGGTGGCCTATGCCAACATCGCGCGCCGCCTGCGCGGCAGCCGCGTGCGCCTGCTGGAGGGCGTGCGGCTGAAAAAATAAGAGAATGAAAGAATAAAAGGGCTTTTTAAAATTCAAACGATCAGACAGGGGGAACCACCAAATGAATATCGCAATCGTTGCCCAGGACAGCAAGAAAGAGCTGATGATCCAGTTCTGTATCGCCTATTGCGGCGTTCTGGCCAAGCATAAGCTGTGCGCCACCGCCACCACCGGCAAAATGATCGCCGATGCCACGGGCCTCCGGATCGATTGTCTCATGCCCGGCTCCATCGGCGGCGAGGAACAGATCGCCGCCCGCGTCGAGTATAACCAGATCGATTTGGTCTTGCTTTTCAGGGATCCTATGGTAAAATATGATCAGGAAACGACGCTGAACAACGTCATGCGCAGCTGTGACAAAAACAGCATTCCCATCGCCACCAACGTTGCCACCGCAGAAGTCCTCATTCAGGGCCTCATTCGCGGCGACTTCGCCTGGAGAGAGATCGTCAATCCCCAGTAAAGACACGGCGGCGCTTGGAAATTCCAGGCATCGAGGTCATAAGTATGCGGATGGTCTTTTATTTCTATACAACCGACGTGGATACCGGCCTGCCGAGATGATGGCCCCCTCGGCAGGCTTTTGGGCTGTGGGCCATTCTCAGATTTTACACAAGAATAAGGACAGTGAGATTATGAAATACAATTTCCAAAACGGCCGCGTCTACTGCGGCGCTCTGCGTGAGAAAGACATCGGCCGGCGGGTGACCGTCTGCGGCTGGGTGGCCCGTGCCCGCGACATCGGCGGCCTGATCTTCGTCGATATGCGCGACCGCGAGGGCATCGTCCAGTGCGTTTTCGACCAGACGGTCAACGGCGGCCTGTTCGACCAGGCCCGCGCTTTGCGCAGCGAATATACGGCGGCCATCACCGGCACCGTGCGCATGCGCTCCTCCATCAACGAAAAGATCCCCACCGGCCGGGTGGAGATCCTGGCCGAGGAGGTCGAGATCTTCTCCCCCTCCGAAACGACGCCCTTTGAGATCCTCGACGATGTGGCCGTCAACGACGCCCTGCGCCTGAAATACCGCTATCTCGACCTGCGCCGGCCCTCGCTGCAGAAGGCCATCGCCCTGCGCCACCGCATGACCCAGATCACCCGCAATTATTTCGACGAGCAGGGCTTCCTGGAGATCGAGACCCCCATTCTGACCAAATCGACCCCCGAGGGCGCCCGCGACTATCTGGTGCCCTCCCGCGTCCATCCCGGCGAGTTTTACGCGCTGCCCCAGTCGCCCCAGCAGTATAAGCAGCTTCTGATGCTGGCCGGCTTCGACCGCTATATGCAGATCGCCCGCTGCTTCCGCGACGAGGACCTGCGCTACGACCGCCAGCCCGAGTTCACCCAGATCGACCTGGAGATGTCCTATGTGGATATCGACGATGTCATCGCCGTCAACGAGGGCTTCCTCCAGCGCATGTTCAAAGAGATCCTGAATATCGACCTGCAGCTGCCCCTCCAGCGCATGACCTATAAAGAGGCCATGTCCCGCTACGGCTCCGACAAGCCCGACCTGCGCTTTGAAATGGAGCTGCACGATCTGACCGGCATTGCCAAAGACTGCGGCTTCAGCGTCTTTGAATCGGCCGCGGCGGCCGGCGGCATCGTCACGGCCATCTGCGCCAAGGGCGCCGGCGACCGGCTTTCCAGAAAAGAGATCGACGCCCTGGGCGAGTTCGTCAAGACCTACAAGGCCAAGGGCCTGGCCTGGATCAAGCTGACCGGCAAGGGTGAAATGTCGTCCAGCTTTGCCAAGTTCCTGCATCCGGGCAAGCTGGAGGCCATCAAGGAAGCTGTGGGCGCCGAGGACGGCGATTTGGTCCTCTGCGTGGCCGACAGCGACGTGGAGCTGGCCCAGAACGCCCTGGGCGCCCTGCGCTGCCATGTGGCCAAAAAGCTGGATATCATTCCGGCAAACGTCTTCAAGCCCCTGTGGATCGTCGAATTCCCCCTCTTTGAGTACGGCGAGGACGACGAGGGCAACGGCCGCCTTTACGCCAAGCACCATCCCTTCACGGCCCCCATGGACGAGGATATCCCCCTCTTCGAGACCCGGCCCCAGGATATGCGCGCCAAGGCCTACGATATCGTCATGAACGGCACCGAGCTGGGCGGCGGCTCCATCCGTATCCACCGCAGCGACATCCAGCAGAAGATGTTCAACGCGCTGGGCTTCACCAATGAGGAGACCCAGGAGCGCTTCGGCCATCTGCTCAACGCCTTCAAATACGGCGCGCCTCCCCACGGCGGCCTGGCTTACGGCCTCGACCGTCTGGTCATGTGGATGGCCGGCACGGAAAATATCCGCGACGTCATCGCCTTCCCCAAGGTGCAGAACGCGTCCGACCTGATGATGGACTGCCCCTCGCCGGTGGAAGACAAGCAGCTGCGTGAGCTTTCCATCAAGCTGGACGTCAAGACAAAAGAATAAGCCCGGTACGGCTCCCTTTCCGCCCGCCCTTCGGCGGGCGGATCTTTTTTGGCCGGATCATCGGCGCGGGATCGGCCATCGGCGCCGGCGCGCTGGTGGGCGCGGGGCAGGGGATCCCGCCCCGCTCAGTGGTGGTGGCCGTGCCCGGAAAGGCGGTCCGGACGGTCTCCGATGGGCAGTTTGGGGAAATCCGCCGCAGCGCCGCCCATTATATTGAGCTGGCGGAGAAATATAAGATCTGAATCCGGTGTAAAATAAAGCCGCCCGTCCTGCGTATGCGGGACGGGCGGCTTTGTTTGGAAAAGAGGGGATTGACTTATTCTCTGGGTTCGGCGGCGCCGGACAGATGCTTCTGCAGCCAGTCCTTGCCGTCTACGAAGCGGGCGACGATGAAGGAGACCACATAGTCGCCGGCGGCGTTGACCATGGTGGCCGGGGGATCGACCAGGTTGCCCAGGGCCAGGGCGAAGGGATAGGCCACCGCCAGCTGGTCGGGGAAGAAGATGGTGCAGAGCACCAGCTCACCGGTACCGCCGCCGCCGGGGATGCCCGACATGGCCACCGAGGAGAAGACGGCCACAATGATGGCCAGAATGGCCTTGCCGGTGGAGAAGTCCAGACCGAAAATGCCAAAGAGGAAGGCCACTTTAACGATGGCCGACATGGCCGAGCCGTCCATATGCATGGTGGCGCCCAGAGGCAGGACGATGTCGGAGATATCCTTGGAGATGCCCGATTCCTGGGCCACTTCCATGTTGGTGGGGATGGTGGCCACCGAGGAACAGGTGCCGAAGGAAACGGCCGCCGGACGGAACAGCTTGCTGAACATCAGCCTGGCCGCGCCCTTACCGCCGCCGAAGGAGGCGTAAATGGGGAAGAAGACGAACATATAGGCAAAGCTCATGACGTAATAGACGATCAGCGTGCGGCTGTAGTCGCCGATCAGCTCGGGGCCGTAGGTGGCCACCAGCGAGGCGAAGAAGCCGAAGAAGCCGATGGGGGCGTAGTAGGTGATCAGCTTGACGGTCTTCATGATGCAGGCGGTCAGGTCCTCCAGCAGTTTGGCTGTACGGGTGCTGGGGCCGCCGTTCATCTGGATGCCGAAGCCGAAGAGGACGGCCGCCACGATGAGGGGCAGGATGGCCCGGCGGCTGAACAGCTCGGTGAAGTCGGGCTTGGTGAAGAAGTTGACGATCATGTCGGCCAGGCCCAGCGTATCGCCGACCTCACCCTCCACGATGGTATACTGGCCGGAGACAAGGGGGAAAATGCGGCAGACGATGTACATGAGCACGCCGGCGATGGCGGCGGTGGTCAGAAAGGTCAGAACGGTGGTGCCGATGACCTTGCCGGCCCGCTTGATGTTGGACATGTTGGCAATGGCCGACGAGATCGAGCAGAAGACCATGGGCACAACGACGCAGAACATCATATTGATGAAGACGGTGCCCAGGAACTCCAGATTGGCCGCCCATTCGGGCTTGACCCAGCCGACCACGCAGCCGGCGATGATGCCGCATAGCATCAGAAAAATAAAGCTGTTGTTTTTGATAAATGCTTTCATGCAGATCTCCTCTCGTTTTTTACAGCGCTTACAGTATGAGGTCTTCGTCGGTGATCTCCCCGGAGCAGACCATATTGGTCGGCCCGGTCAGCCACAGATCGCGTACCTGCGCGCCGTCGTGTTCAACGGTGACGCGCAGCTCCCCGCCCCGGGTGATCATCCGCACATTACGCCCGGATACCAGCCCCTGTAGGGTCAGCACGGCGCAGGTCGAGCCGACGCCGGTGCCGCAGGCATAGGTGAAATCCTCGACGCCCCGCTCGAAGGTGCGCACCAGCACCCGGTCGGGCTCCAGGATCTCGTAAAAATTGACATTGGCGCCCTTGGGATAGGCCGGGTGGCTGCGCAGGGCGCGGCCCCGCGGCCGCAGCGCGTCGTCCGGAATGTCCCGCAGGCCGGGCATGGGGATGACGGCATGGGGCAGGCCGGGGCTCCCCAGCTCGACGTAGGCGCCGGGCTGACGCTCCCCCATGCAGTCGACGGGGGCGTCCAGCCGCAGGACGCTGGGGTCGTTGAGCCGGATGCGGTAATTGCGCCGGTCGATGCGCCGGCCGGTCACCAGTCCGGCCGTGGTCTCCACCCGCTGTACCTCGCCGGCCAGGCCCATTTCATAGCCGTAGCGGCAGATGCAGCGGGCGCCGTTGCCGCACATCTCGCCCATACTGCCGTCGGCGTTGAAAAAGAGCATCCGGTAGTCGCCCGCGCCGGTGGGGCGGGTGACGACCATCAGGCCGTCGGCGCCGATGGACAGCCGGCGCTCACAGAGCTGCCGGGCGATATGGGGCAGTGCCTCCGCAGGCAGCCGGCCTTCCAGATCGTTGAGGATCAGAAAGTCGTTGCCCGCGCCGTTCATTTTGTGAAAATGCATGGGATCACCCTCCAAATCTATGTTTCAGTATATCGGCGCGGCCGGGGCGTGTAAATCGTTTCTTGTGCTGACTATATTGCAAAAAATGCGGCGGCCGGAAAATTATCAAGGCACCTTGATATTTTTGCCGATCTGCGGTACACTGTCTGTACAGACATGATTTATTTCACAAAGCAAAGGAGCATATACAAGATGGAAAAGAATTGTCCCTGCTGCGCAGATGCGGTCATTTTCTCCACCACAGCGCCGGCACGGAAGATACCGCTTCCCTGCTGAACGCGCTGACGGCAGAGGAGCGCGCAGCGCTGGAAGGCCTTTTGGAAAAATGTCTTGCCCATTGGGAGCAGCATTAAAATACGGCGTAAAATCAGCCGCCCGGAAACATCCGCGATGTTTCCGGGCGGCTTTTTATCTGCGATATAATGCCGTGTCAGGCAGGCGCGTCCGGGCGGCTATGCCAGAAAGGACAGATCAAAGAGGCGGCGGACCCGGCGGAAGCCGTCTTCCTCCAGGATCAGCTCAGACAGGCTGCCGGCGCGCCCAGACAGGGCCAGCCGGTTGAGGCTTTCTGCCTCCAGACCCAGGAACATGGCGTGAAAAAGCCCCAGAAGGTCGCCATGGGACACGACGACGATGCAGCCGGCGGGGTCGGCCAGCAGGCGGTCGAAGCAGGGGCGCAGGCGCTGCCAGGCGTCCCTGCGGCTCTCGGCATCGGGAAAGAGGCGGTCGTCGATCGTGCGCTCGGGCTTTTCCATGTTTTCCCGCAGCCACTGCACCGAATGGCCGACGCACCGGCCCAGGCTGCGCTCCCGCAGCTCGGGGCAGGCGGTGACGGACGCGCCCAGATGGGCGGCGATGATGTCGGCCGTGCGGCGCGCCCGCCGCAGGTCGGAGGTATAAACAGCCGCCGGCCGGCCCCGGAGTTCCGCGGCCAGACGGGCGCCGATGCGTTCGGCCTGCGCGACCCCCAGCGGGGTCAGGTCCCAGTCGGTCCACGAGCCGACCATGCCGTTTATGTGATGCTCCGACTGGGTATGCTGGATGGTGTAGATCTGTTTCATAACGGCCCCTCCTCAAAAGATGGTGTTTCGTCCTCTGCGGCTATCATAGCATAGGGCCGTTCCTTCCGGCAAGGCAAAACCCCTGCGCCGCTTTCCGTGCATCCGATCCCTCCAACCCTTTTTCGTTATTTTAACTCAAAAGAGTTAATCTTTTCAAGCGGCAGCGGGTATCCTTTTGATAGAATCGAGGTGATATCCGTGAATATCGGCGAAGCGGTAAGAGAACGCATACTGGAGCTGTGTGAACAAAGGAATATTTCCATCAATAAGCTTTGCCATATGAGCGGCGTCACCCAGTCCACGGTCAATAACATCATCAGCGGACGAAACAACAGCGCCACTGTCTCCACCATCCAGAAGCTGTGCGATGGGCTGGGGATCACCATTGAAGATTTTTTCCACTCGGAACGCTTTCGCGATCTGGAGCAGGAAATCAAGTAAAAAAGCCTCCCGTACCGGCGAGATGCCGATGGGGAGGCTTGATTTTTATACTTTGCGGTGCTGCTGTCAATCCAATATCCTGCCGTCGATCGAAAGGGTCGTGACGCTGAGGGGAATAAATTTGCCGCTGGCCTGCAATGCTTTTTTTACGGCGTGTTCCATGCCGCCGCAGCAGGGCACTTCCATGCGCACGACAGTGAGGCTCCGGATGTCGTTGTGGGTGAGGATGGCGGCCAGCTTTTCCGAAGCATCGCAGTCGTCGAGCTTGGGGCAGCCGATCAGCGTGATGCGGCCGCGGATGAAGTCGTGATGAAAATTCCCGTAGGCGTAGGCCGTGCAGTCTGCCGCCACCAGCAGGTCGGCGCCGTCGAAATAGGGGGCCTCGACGGGGGCCAGACGGATCTGCACGGGCCACTGGGAGAGCTGGCTGGCCGCGGGGGCAGCTGCCGGCGCGGCGCCGGTCTCCGGCCGGATGGCTCTCGCGGCCGTTCCGGGGCAGCCGCAGGGCAGAGGCGCCGCCTTGCTCTGACGGGCAGCCAGCACCGCCGCCGCGTCGTAGGCCGGGGCTTCTCTTTCTTCAAACGTGATGGCTCCTTCGGGACAGGCGGGCAGGCAGTCGCCCAGGCCGTCGCAGTAGTCCTCGCGGGTCAGTCTGGCTTTGCCGTTCACCATTTCAATGGCGCCCTCGTGGCAGGCGTCGGCACAGGCGCCGCAGCCGCTGCATTTTTCCGTATCGATCTTAATGATTTTTCTGATCATTGGTTTACTCCTTTGCTGTGAATGTTCCGGTGCTGTGAATGTTCCGGCCGCGCTTGCCATAGCTCGGCGGACGGAGAGCGGGGTCTCTGCGGGGCGGGCCCGCGTATGGAAGCCTGCCGCCGCTGTGCCATAAGTATAGTATAACGACAAAAACCGAGCAGTTGTTTTTACAACGGAAAGAGAGGATTTATGCAGCGTTATATTCCGGTCCTCAAAAAAACAAAGCTGTTTGCCGGCGTCGGCGACGCCGAGCTGGTGTCGATGCTGTCCTGCCTGGATGCCCGGCTGCGCACCTATCAAAAAGGCGAATATGTCCTGCGGCAGGGCCGGCATCTGCACGACGTCACGGTGCTGGCCGACGGCAGCCTGCATATCCAAAAGGACGATTATTGGGGGAACCGCAGCATTCTGGGTCGGGTCGCGGCGGGCGAGATCTTCGGCGAGGCCTATATCGCGCCGGAGAGCGGGCCGCTGCCGCACGACGTCGTTGCCGTGGAGAGCAGCGCGGTCCTCTTTTTCGACTTCGGGCGCGTGATCACCACCTGCCCGTCGGCCTGTCCGTTTCACACTCTGGTGGTGCAGAACCTGTTTTTTGCCATTTCCGAAAAAAACCGGAAGCTCGTGCAGAAGCTGGAGCATATGTCCAGGCGGTCCACCCGGGAAAAGCTGCTCTCTTATCTGTCGGAAGAGGCCAGACGGTGCGGCAGCGCCCGCTTTGCCATTCCCTTCAACCGCCAGCAGCTGGCGGATTTTCTTTCGGTCGACCGGAGCGCTATGTCAAACGAGCTTTGCAGGATGCGTGACGAGGGGCTTCTGCGGTTTGAAAAAAACATCTTTGAACTGTTATAAAGCGGCAGCGGCCGGGGTGAGGTCTTATTCGCCAGGCTGCCGGATGAACAGGGCGGCGGTCTCAACGTGTTTATCATTGTCCAAACTCAAACTCATATCTTCCTCAATGATCGGGAGCTTGAATTTGATGGACTTGAGCCACTGTCCGTTGGGCTGCCGTTCTTCGTAAATCTGAATTTCAGAAATCAGCGACTCCATCAGTTGCCGCTTTTCCTGCTCACGCATGACGGCGTACAGCTTATCAAAGTAAATCAGCACCTTGTAAATATTATTTCCGGTGAGCTTTTCTGCTTCGATCGCCATTTTCTTCGCTCTGGCTGCAACGAGCAAATTCTCCGTGTCCTCAATCTTATCATACATCTTATAAAGCCGATCATCAAGGTCTGCTTTGCGCTTGATATAGTGTTTATCGTCCGGGTCAAGCTGGACAGATCGCAGTCATACTTTGGAGCACCTCTCCGCAAGAGGGACATTTATGTATTTCTCCACTATAAACTGTTCTTCTGACTGTTTCATCGGTTTTTCCTACCGGTATTCCGCACGCAAAGCAAAATTTAGCACCAGCCGCAATTACTACAAAACGCCATATTGTTGTCCTCCTATCAAAACAAAATGCCGCACGAAAACACGGGCTTATCCTGGTTTATAGGTATCCTCCCATAAAAAAGCCGCCTGCCGGAAAACCGACAGGCGGCAACCATTTATTTTATACTTCGGTCATCCACAGACCGTGGAGGTTGCAGTATGCGTAAACAGCCACTGCCTTGTCATCTCCCAGGGAGAAGGTGACATTGGGGTCATCGCCGGGCTTCAGGGTCTTGCGCTGACCGCCACGCTCCGTCTGAACATAGACCCACTCAATGAAGTGTTCGGGAGCCATGGGATGGTTCACAGAACCTACATTGACGTTGATAGCACCGTCTTCCACCGTGACCACAGGCAGATGCTTCTCGCCGCTGGCTTCCACAGTGTTGGGCACCAGAGCCTCCATTTTCTGGCCGCAGCACATCATGGGCACGCCGGAGTCATGGATCATACCCACCAGATTGCCGCAGTGGCGGCAGATGTAAAACTTTGCGCTCATCAATTACTCCCCCTTAATAGTTTTCCGCGCGGACTTCAAAGAACGCCTGGGGATGCTTGCAGACAGGGCAAACCTCGGGAGCCTT
>CAMEZQ010000011.1 GCA_945947915.1 uncultured Clostridia bacterium
ATGCCCTTGGTAAAGCCCGTGATCCGTTTCATCTTTTCCCCCTTCGCAGCCGGGCGCGGCGCCTCAGCCTTCCCACTTGTAGCCATAGCCCCAAATGGTCATGATATGCTTGGGCTGCGCGGCATCGTCTTCGATCTTGACGCGCAGACGGCGCATATTGACGTCGACGATCTTGGGATCGCCCTGGTAATTCTCGCCCCAGACAAGCTTCATGATCTCCTCGCGGGACATGGCCTTGCCCACATTTTTCAAAAACGTGCTGACGATGAGGAACTCCACCTGCGTGATCTCGATCTTCTTCCCCCGTTTGCTCAGCTCACGGCTGCGCAGATTGAGGGTGAACTCCCCGGAGGTCAGCACCTCCGGATCGGCCTGCGGCCCCCAGCCTTCGGCGCCCAGCCGGCGGTAGAGGGCGTCGACCCGCGCCACCAGTTCGGCCACCGAAAAAGGCTTGACGACATAATCGTCGGCCCCGGTCATAAAGCCGTTGACACGGTCGGCCTCCTGCCCCATGGCCGTCAGCATGATAATGCCCATGCGGCTGCCCAGGCCGCGGATGCGGCGGCAGACCTCAAAGCCGCTGGTGTCGGGCAGCATGACATCCAGCACGGCAATGGCCACGTCGTCGTGGGCGCGGATATACTCGACCACCGGCTCGCCCCGATCGAATTCCACCGTTTCATAGCCGGCCCGTTTCAGATTGATGACCACGAAATTGCGGATATTCTCCTCGTCTTCCAGGATCAGGACCTTTTTATTCATATCAATACGCCTCCACTGTCCATTCGGTTTCGATGCGCGTGAAGGCCGCGGCGACCTCTTCGGCGCTGATGTCATACGCCGTTGCCCCGCTGCCCAGCGCGTACGCGTAAAGCAGGCCGTCCCGCCGCAGCAGCTCGGTGGCGCCGTAGGTGCCCAGATAGGCCTGCTTGTTGTCGCCGGAGAAAATATACAGAGTCAGAATGGTATTATCCTCCCCCGGCTGGGGCAGCGTCGAAATGCTGTAGTCCTCCGGCAGGGCGAAAAAGACCGTTTTGACCATGCGGGAATACCGGGTCATCTGCGCAACGACGCGGCCGTCCCATTGCTCCGGCCACCGGAAATACCAATCGTCGGAGGGCACGTGGAAGGTCTGGAGCTTTTGCTGCTTTTCCCCCGAAAGATCGTAATTGATCCAGTTGAGCTTATACTTTTCGTCGGGATACAGGGCGCTCATCATGCTGGAGGCCGCCGGGACCTCCAGCAGGCCGTCGTTGTCGATGTCCTTGCAGAAGACTTCGATAGACCGCCAGGTGTCGATGCCGGACCCGCCGTCGCGGTCGCGGGTCAGATTGCGCAGGTGTCCGCTCCCGTCATAGGTGATGACGTCGGTGACGAAGCCGCCACCGTAGGCGACGCTGTCGAGGAAAAGGGCCTTTCGGCCTTCGCTGCAGCGGCCCAGCGTCATTTTGGAAATGCTGCGCGCCTCGCTGCACAGAAGGGTCTCGCTCTCCTGCACATAGGCGCCGTCCTTGGAGGAAAAAACGCGCAGGGAAAGCTGCCCGGCACTCTGATCCTTGACGGCAAAGCAAAGCTCATCCAGGCTGTCTCCGTAAAAATCCCCCACCAGAATGCCGGAATACTGGACGTTGAGGACATTCTCCATTCCGTGGTCGGTAAAGGAATAGACCGTCATGCCGTAATTGTTGCTCTCGTCAATGCCCCAGCATACGGCCAGGGATTTCTGCCCGGTCACCGACGTGACCGGATAATATATCGAATGAAGGGTCAGGCCGACGGCCTCGGCCGAACCGATCTCCACATAGTTCTCTTCTGTTTTCTTATAGACTTTGATCAGATAGTTTCCGTCCGACTGACGAAAAAAAGCGATGGTCTCGGTCTCTCCGTCGCCATCGATATCGACCAGCTGGATCGACTGGCGGTTGGCGCCGCTTTCGGCGGCGGCCGAGACGGCGCCTGTCTCCAGCACTTTATTGATCTCCCCCTGCAGCTCCACATACTCGGCAGGCAGGCTTGGCAACGCCAAAAGGCCGTCACCATACTGGATGGCGCAGCCTGACATAAATACCGATGCGGCGGCAAGCATGCCGGCCGCTATGCAATTTTTGATTTTTCTGTTCATTGCCGGGATCCGTCCAAATCACAAATAAACCCCTTGGAGGATCGCCCAGGGCGATCCTCCAGGGGGCTGACCTCGATAAAGGATCAATTAGAAGAATTTGCTGATGCCTTCGGGCGCAGTGGCAACGTCGGCGCTGATCATGATGGTGAACTTGATGCCGGTCGCTTCGCTGAAGCGTTCCAGCTTTGCCAGGAAATCCACAGCCTTGGCGTCGTCGTCATCACCGGTCAGCTTGTAAAGGCTATCAATAAAGATGTGGGTAACATCGTAATTGCCGGAATAGATACCGCAGATGTAAGCGAAGACGGTGTCGTAGCTCAGAACCATGGGATATTCGGAGATGTCGATCAGCTTGGCGCTGTACTTGACGTTGAATCTCAGATTCTGGCCCTTCTCGATGCAGACGACATTGCCGGCCTCTTCATTGACGGCCTTGTTGACCAGGTCGACCATCTTCTTTGTCTTGCCTGTGCCGCGGGAACCCATAATAACTTTAACCATAAGTCGTAATCCTCCTTTTTATCAATAATAACACGAATTGCCAGTTTCAACAACAGCCGATTTGTAAATCGAGAAAAATATTCCTCCATTTACCTCAAACTATAGATCACTTCTTTCAAATCGGTTTCTAACATTGTACCACGACCCGGCCGACCTTGCAACGCCTTTATTCAAACTTTTAGTGAATTCTGCCCAGACCCTCAGGCGGCGCGCCGCAGCGTCGCCGCTTCAAGCAGTTTCCCCCAGAGATCCAGCAGAGAAAGGGCCTCCACATCGCCGTCCGCCAGAATATCCGTCTGCCAGAGCAGCCCGCCCCCGGCGCCGCGCACGGTAAAGCTGCCCAGCACGTCGCCGGCCCGCACCGGCGCCTCCGCCGATCCCGCCAGCTCGATCTGCTTTTCCAGTCCCTGCAGCAGACGCTTTTCCACCAGCACGCTGCGGCTGTCGGCCAGACGCACGGGCACGCAGTCCTGCCTGCCCATGGCCACAGGTACGGGCATCAGCGGCTGATCGGGGCTGAACTCCACGCTGGCATATCCGGCAAAGCCGTAATTGAGCAGCGCCGCCACGTCGCTGTTGCGGCTGGCCGAGCTCTCCCCGCGCAGCACGACGGCGATCAGCCGCAGTCCGTCCCGCTGGGCCACGCCTGAAAGACAGTAGCCTGCCTGGGAGGTATATCCCGTTTTCAGACCCAGCATCCCGTCGTAAGTGCGGATCATTTTATTGGTATTGGTCAGTCCGAAAGCGCCGTCCCGGATGGTTTCCATCCAGATGGTGGTATAATCAAAGATCTTTTCGTGCCGGACCAGCTCGGCTGACATACAGGCGATGTCCCGGGCCGTCGTATAGTGTCCCTCGGCCTCCAGGCCGCAGCAGTTGACAAAGGCGGTATTGAACATGCCCAGCTCCTGCGCCCGGGCATTCATCCGGGCGACGAAGGCCGTTTCGCTGCCGGCAATATGCTCGGCCAGCGCCACGCAGCAGTCGTTGGCCGAAACGACGGCCACGCACTTGAGCATTTCCTCCACCGTGAACTGCTCCCCTTCCTTCAGCCAGATCTGACTGCCACCCATGCCGGCCGCCCGGGCAGAAGCCGTGACGGTGTCCTCCAGGGCCAGTTCGCCCCCTTCAATGGCCTCCATGACCAGCAGCATGGTCATGATCTTGGTCACAGAAGCCGGCGGCATCTTCTGATCGGCGTTCTTCTCATACAGCACCGTTCCCCGGTCGTCGGTCAGAATGCAGCTGGGCGCCTGCACGGCCACCGCTTCGGCAGGCTCTGCCGCCGACACCCAAAACGCCGGTCCGCAGGATACGCCCAGAAGGACGGCCAGCAGCCCGGCCGCCGCCCGGATGACCAAACAAATGAATTTTCTTTCGCAAAACTTGTTTTTTTCAAAAATATACATAACGCTCCACCTCGCAGATAGATATGACGCCCCGCCGCCGGCTATTCCCAATTGCAAAGCCGGCGGCTTTCATGTACAATAGACGAAGGTGATGTTATATGAAGATCGCGTTTTATACGCTGGGCTGCAAGACCAATCAATTTGAAACGCAGGCCCTGGAAACCATGTTTTCCGCGCGCGGCCATGAGGTCGTGCCTTTTTCCGAAAAAGCCGACGCCTATGTCATCAACACCTGCACGGTGACGGCGCTGGGCGATAAGAAATCCCGCAGTGCGGCCCGCCGGGCCAGGAGCCTCAACCCCGACTGTATTCTGGTGGTCTGCGGCTGCTATGCCCAGGTCAAGCCCCAGGAAGTGCGGGAGCTTTGCGGCGCCGACGTCGTCTGCGGCACCGGTGAAAAAAGCCGCATCGTCGAGCTGACCGAGCGCGCCGTGGCCGACCGTCAGTATGTATGCACGGTGGAGCCCGGCTTCGAGCGCGGCCCCTTCGACTTTATGCCGGCAGGCAGCCTGCAGGGCCGCACCCGCGCCCTGCTCAAGGTGCAGGACGGCTGCCAGAACTTCTGCTCCTACTGCCTGATCCCCTATGCCCGCGGCCGTTCGCGCTCGATGCCCTTTGACCTGGTGTGCAGTGAAGCCGCCCGGCTGGGCCAGGCCGGCTACCGGGAGATCGTCGTCACCGGCATCGAGATCTCCTCCTACGGTTTTGATCTGCCCGGGCAGCCTTCGCCCACCGATATGATCGAAGCCGTCTGCCGCGCGGCCCCCGACGCCCGCATCCGCCTGGGCTCGCTGGAACCCCGCACCGTCACCGAGGATTTCTGCCGCCGGCTGTCGGTCTTCCCCAACCTCTGCCCCCATTTCCATCTTTCCCTGCAGAGCGGCTGCGACAAGACCCTGCGGGACATGAACCGCAAATACGATACGGCGCGCTACGCCCTCTCCTGCCGCCTGCTGCGGCAGTATTTCCCCGGCTGCGCCATCACCACCGACCTGATCGTCGGCTTCCCCGGCGAGACCGAAGCCGACTTTGCCGCCACCCTGGCTTTTGTGGAGGCATGTGCCTTTGCCCAGGTGCATATCTTCCCCTTCTCGGCCCGTCCCGGCACCCGTGCCGCCTCCATGGACGGCCAGCTGACCCACGCCGAAAAGCAGGCCCGCGCCCGCCGCGCCGCCGACCTCTGCCAGCGCCTCAAGCGGCGCTATATGGAAAGCCTGGCGGGCACCACCGTCGACGTCCTGTTTGAACAGAGCCGGTCGGGGATCTATTCCGGCCACTGTCCCCAATACTGTCTGGTCCGTGTACCGGGCCGGGCACTTTCCGGCCGGGTGCTGCCGGTGGTCATCGACGGCATCGACCCCACTGACGGCGACGCGCTGACCGGCCATCTGTTTTAAACTGCCCTTTGGGAACTTTCCCTCTGCTTTTCCGTCTAAAGAGCAAAGACACAAGCAAACTCTGCTGAAAGGAGGCTATTCCCATGTTCGGAATTCCCGGCTGCCTGTTCTGGCTGATCGCCGTGGCCGCGCTGGTGCTGCTGGAATCGGCCACGATGGCCCTCACCTGCATCTGGTTCGCCGTCGGGGCGGTCGGCGCCCTCGCCGTTTCGCTGCTGGGCGGCGGCTTCTGGCCGCAGATGATCGTCTTCGTCCTGCTGTCGGCCCTCTGCCTGGCTGCCGTGCGGCCGGTGGCCGTGCGCCGTCTGGGCATCAAAAAAACGGCCACCAACGCCGACCGCGTGCTGCAGTCCCGCGGCGTCGTGGTGGAGACCATCGACAACGGCATCCCCTCCGGGCAGGTCCGCGCCGCAGGTCAGATCTGGACGGCCCGCGCCGCAGACGATCAGGTCATTCCCAAGGGCGAGACCGTCATCGTCCTGCAGATCCAGGGCGTCAAGCTGATCGTCGAGCCGCTGCCCGTCCCCGCCGAAAGCCGGAGCTGAGTTCCGCCCGGCCGATCCTGTTCGCATTAAAAATCAAAAGAGAAGGAGTATTCTGCCATGACAAACGCCATTCTGCTGAGCATCCTGCCGTCTTTCGGGCCGGCTTTGATCCTGCTCGTCTTTCTGATCCTGCTCATCGCCTTCCTGGCCTCCAACATCATCATCGTCCCCCAGGCCAGCGCCTTCATCATCGAGCGCCTGGGCGCCTATCAGACCACCTGGGAGACCGGCCTGCACTTCAAGCTGCCGCTGGTGGAGCGGGTGGCCAACAAGGTCACGCTGAAAGAGCGTGTCTCTGATTTCCCGCCCCAGCCGGTCATCACCAAGGATAACGTCACCATGCAGATCGACACGGTCATTTATTTCCAGGTGACCGATCCCAAGCTGTTCACCTACGGCGTCGTCCATCCCATGGCCGCCATCGAAACCCTGACTGCCACCACCCTGCGCAACATCATCGGCGATCTGGAGCTGGACCAGACCCTGACCTCCCGCGACATCATCAATACCAAGATGCGCACCATTCTGGACGAAGCCACCGACCCCTGGGGCATCAAGATCAACCGCGTCGAGCTGAAAAACATCATTCCGCCCAGAGAGATCCAGGACGCCATGGAGCGCCAGATGAAGGCCGAGCGTGAGCGCCGCGAATCCATCCTCAAGGCCGAGGGTGAAAAGCGCTCCCAGATCCTCATTGCCGAGGGCGAAAAGGAAGCCGTCATCCTCCGCGCCGAGGCCGTCCGTCAGCAGAAGATCAAGGAGGCCGAGGGTGAAGCCGAGGCGCTGCTGGCCATCCAGACGGCGCTGGCCAATTCCATCAAGCTGCTCAACGAAGCGGCGCCGGGCGACAACGTCATCAAGCTCAAGGCGCTTGAAGCCTTTAAGGAAGCTGCCAACGGCAAAGCCACCAAGATCATCATCCCCTCCGAGATCCAGGGGCTGGCCGGTCTGGCCGCTTCGGCCAAAGAACTGTTCACGGCCGAGACCCCTGCTTCGCCTGAGGAATAAGGGGACCGGCACAATGACCAAAGTCCTGGAAACGCCGCGCATGATCCTGCGTCATCTGGAAGAGAGCGACCTGGGCGATCTGAAGGAGATCCTGCAGGACCCCATGGCCATGACGGCCTACGCCCATGCCTTCAGCGACGAGGAATGTGTCGACTGGCTGCGCCGCATGATGACCCGCCAGCAAATGGACGGCATCTCCCTCTGGGCTGCCATCGACAAGGCTTCGGGCGACTTTCTCGGCCACTGCGGCCTGACCATGCAGCAGGTGCGCGAGAGCCGCCGCCCCGAAGTCGGGTATCTTTTCAAGCGCCGGTTCTGGCATCACGGCTACGCCACCGAGGCGGCATCGGCCTGCCTGGACTACGGCCTGCAGATATTGGGCATGGAAAACGTCTGCAGCATCATCCGCGACAACAACTTCCGTTCCCAGGCCGTGGCCCGCCGCTGCGGCATGCAGGTGGAAGATATGTTCGTAAAGCAATACATGGGCCACGTTATGCCCCATTTTCTCTTTGTCAAACATAAAGCCTGAGCATACCCGGTCACGCAGAAAGCCGATGGCAGATCCGCCATCGGCTTTGTTGCTGTCAGAAAACCGCTTCGCTGGGTTTTCTTCGACAATTTGGCTCCGGCCTGCGGGCCGGTTTCACCGTTTTTCTGCGGAAAAACGGCGGTTTACGGTATTTTTTCCCGGCGCATGTCCGTGAAAAAACAAATTAATAGAAAAAGTCCGGCGTTGGCCGGACTTTTTTGACAAGCTGAAAGCCGATGGCACACAGCCATCGGCTTTCTTTTGTTATGATATTGATCTCTGTATCAGTTTTCGGCATAATTCTTAAAGGAGATATTCAGATCGACCTTGCCGCTGATGCCGTTGACCACGCCGCTGTCGCTGTACTGCCACATGTCAAAATCATAATAGAAGCCGGGCGTGTCGTTATAGCGGGCGAACCAGAAATCATAATCGTCGATCTTGCTCAGATCATACTTGATATAGCCGCAATAGCTGTTAAAGTAGATCATCGGCGTATAGCCGGCCGCCTCCACCCGCTGGCAGAAGGCACCCGCGATGCGGCAGAGCAGGTCGGTCTCCAGGCCGTAGGTCCGGGCTTCGCTGCCGCCGATGCGCTCCCAGTCGAATACCACGGGATAGGTCACGTCGTATTCCCGGATCTTGTCCAGCACATAATCGGCCTCTTCCTGGGCTTCCCGCACCGTGATGGCCTGGGAGAAGTAATAGACGCCCACGTCGAGTCCGGCCTCCAGCGCCCCCTCGATATTCTTTTCAAAATTGACGTCATCGTACATCTTGCCGTCGCTGCCGTAGCCCCGTCCGCCCACACGGATCATGGCGTAATCAACGCCTGCGCGCTTGACCTTGTTCCAATCGATATCGCCCTGATAGACCGAAACGTCGATGCCGACCCAGGTCTCCTGGCCCATATAATACCGGAAGCCGTTTTTGTCGTAATAATTGGAATCGTCCCGCTTATAGGGCGCGACACCGGTCAGGATATTGATCAGATGAGAACCATACTGGATCTGCCCCGGATGACTGCTGTCGGCCGTATGGCTCAGAATGCGCCAGATGATCGTGGAGATCTCGGCACGGGTAATGCCGCTGTCGGGATAATAATACGTCTTTCCGTTTTTCTCCGTGGTGCCTTCCACGATGCCGGCGTTATACAGCGCCATCACGTCGGCATCATCGGTATCTTCAAAAGGGCTTTTGCCCGAACTGTCCTTCAGACCCATGGCCCGGGCGGCCAGACACGCGATCTCCCGGCGGCTGATCTCCGCGTTGAGGTCCACGATCTCGCCTTCGGAAATGATCTTTTCGTCCAGGGCCAGATCCTCATAGCGCTTGGCCCAGTGGCCTTCCACCTCGGCGTCGGAAGGTTCCAGCCCGGTGGCCAGCAGGATCAGCTTGAGCGCCTGGCCGTAGGTGACGCCGCCCTGGGGCTCAAAGGTCGTGGGGCTCATGCCGTCCACCACGCCTTCGGCGTACAGCTCTCCCACATACCGGTAATACCAGGCGCCCTCCGGCACGTCGGCAAACGGCAGATCGACGTCCAGGAACCATTTGGCTGTCAGCACCATCGGGCCTTCAATGATATCCTCCTCCCGGACGGCGCGGCCGTTGGCATCATACCATCCGGCCAGAACATAATCTTCTTTTTTTGCGATGGGCAGGCGGTCCAGCCTGTCGCCCACGGCATAGCACTGGATATCGCTGTCGGCCGTGCCGCCGTTGGCGTTGAGGGCCGCGTAGGTGTATTCCGGGCTGCTGTCTCCCTCGTAATCGCCGTAGATCAGCAGCATCGCCTCGGCCAGACGCCGGCGGGCCAGGCCGCTGTCGATGTTCTTACCCACATGGCACCATACGACATACGCGTCCAGAATGGTCAGATCATCGTAATTCTCCAGCCCGTCGATCAGATAGCTGCTGAACTTGTATCCGGGATCCATCCAGCCGGTGCCCAGATTGTATGTAAAACTGACAAGGGCGTCAAACTGGCACTGATCGGCTTCGATCTCATACTGGTCGAGATACGCGCTGACCTTCTGCCCCACCTTCAGCAGCTCTTCCCGAAAAAGCTCGGTGGCTTCCTCTTCCGAGATGCCGTTTACATAATCGTTGCTCGTGCAGGCAGTGCCGTAACCCACGCGCCAGGTGCCGTTGTCCAGATAAGGCTTTTTGGAAAAGCCCTCAAACTGTTTGATAAACTCCACGCCGGCGTCGCTGATCTCCCAATCGGATCCGGCCGCCGCGGCAGTGGGCATCACGGTCAGCAGCAAAGCGCAGGAAAGCAGCAGGCAGATGATTCGTCTGTTCATTCGATCCCCTTTCTCCATCATTGTGTTTTCTGTATTTTCAAATATCTTTTATATTATATCACTTTTTTACAGGCAAAGACAGAAAAAACAGCAGGAAAATTCTTACTTTTCCGGCAAAATAGCAATACTTATTTTATACATCCTCATTCATAAGAAAGTTCCTCAAACAATTGCACAAATAATTCTAAAATAATTCAGCAATCTTGTACAATCGCCGATTGTATCTGCCGGTCGTGCGGTGCTATAATGACTTGCATTTGGCTCCCTTCGGGGAGCCGCCGCCAAGAAACGAAAGGAGCCCTCCCTTTGGACAACGCAACGTCATCCGGCCTGCCTGCCGGACATCCGCTGGACGGCCAGCCCACACTGGTCCGCATGGCCTGGCCCATCTTTGTCGAGCTGCTGCTGCAGATGCTGGTGGGAAATATCGACCAGATCATGCTCAGCCGCTTCAATGCCACCGCCGTCGCCGCCGTCGGCAACGCCAACCAGATCATGACCATTCTGATCCTCACCTTCAATGTGGTCAGCCTGGCCTCCACCATCCTGATCAGCCAGTATCTGGGTGCCGGAGACCGGCAGAAAACCGAGCAGCTCTATTCCCTCTCCATTCTGCTCAACCTCGGCCTGGGGCTTTTTCTGGCCGTGGCCGTCTTTATCCTGGCCGCACCCATTCTCACGCTGATGAACGTTCCGGCCGAAGTCCAGCGGGAGGCGCTGGACTATCTGCGCATCACGGCCGTCAGCCTGCCCTGCCAGGCCCTCATGCTGACCTTCAGCGCGTTTCTCCGCGCCCATGCCAAAATGATGGCCATTATGCTGTCGACCGGCCTGATCAATCTGCTCAACATCGCCGGCAACACGGCCTTTATCTACGGCTTCGGCCCCCTCCCCCGTCTGGGCGCGGCCGGCGCCGCCCTTTCCACCACCGTCTGCCGCACGCTGGGCATGTGCCTGCTCTTCTGGGCTTTTCGCCGTGCCGTTCCCTTTGTCCGGCTGGAGCCGTCGGTGCTGCGGCCCTTCCCCAAGGCCCTTTGCCGCCGTCTCATCGGCATCGGCCTGCCGGCCGGCGGCGAGAGCCTCAGCTATAACATGAGCCAGTCGGTCAGCCTGGCCTTCGTCAACACCATCGGCACCTACGCCGTCACCACCCGGATGTACACGGTCATGTTCGCCCAGGTCTGTTCCATGCTGATCAGCGCCGCCAGCCAGGCCGGGCAGATCCGCATCGGCTACTGCATCGGCGCCGGCGATACCCAGGGGGCCATCCGTGAAAACCGCAGCCTGCTGCGCACCTTCCTGCCCATCACCGTGGGCATCACCTTCGTGCTGTGGTGTTTTTCCGATACCCTTTACGGCCTCTTTTCCAGTGACCCCCGGGTCATTTCGCTGGGCCATACCGTGCTTTTCATCGAGATCTTTCTGGAGATCGGCCGCAGCCTCAACATCGTTTTCGTCCGCACTCTGCAGGCCTGCGGCGACATTCGCTTTCCCGTGCTGGTGGGCATCTCCAGCCAGTGGATCATCGCTGTCGGCGTCTGCTACCTGTTCGGCATCGTGCTGGGCTGGGGCCTGGCCGGCATGTGGCTGGCTTTCGCCATCGACGAACTGACCCGCGGCGCACTCTTTATCCTGCGCTGGCGCAGCGGCAAATGGAAAGCCATGAAGACTGTGTAAGGCTGCATCATCGCCGGATCCCGCACAAAACCATACACCATGCAAAGACGGCGCGGCTGCAAAAGCCGCGCCGTATATTTTTGACCAAAGGCTTATGCTTCCCCCGCCATCTGCAGAAGCAGAAAGGAGGCGGGGTAATATTTCTCCAGGTCCTCTGTTCCGTGATTCTTTGCCAGGACCCGCGCATTGCCGTAAAACCCGTCAAACCAATCCTGCCCGGTCAAAACCACATTGTCCAATGGTTCGGGCTCCTCTCCCAATGTTTTAACGATCTCCCGGCAGGCTTCGGCCATGATGTGCCCGCGCAGGCCGGTCTCCCCGCCCTGCAGGAAGGCGGTGAAGCAATAGCGCAGGGTAAACTCGCCGTACTGCAGCAGCTCCTGATATTCAGCCCGGTGGGCGCGGATATACTCTCCGGGGTCGGAAGAAGCGGCCGGAAACGCCTGCACCACATCCAGCAGCGCGCCAATGCGGGCGTCGATACTGCCGGTGCGGTCCATCCGGGCAAGGGCTTTCTTATAGGACAGGGCCTGCAGTTCTTCCAGATATGCCTGGGCGTTCAAGGCGTCATCGGCGGCAGAACCGGGGAATTTTTGACGGATGTCATCTGCGTAACCGCTTCCGTCCCGTGGCTCCCAGTATTCCTCCGTCAGGTATTCTCCAAAGCTGCCGACCCTGAAGGTGATGGCCGCCGGCACATAGCTGCCGCCCGTTTCCGCCAGTGTGCCGCCATAGGTGCTGTAAGTCTGGCGGAGCACAAGGAGATAGACGGTGACCTGCTGTGTCTGGTAGGCCGAGTCCGCCGGCTGCGTCCCGCGGATGACTTCGTTGGCCAGCAGCACATGGCTTTCCACATGGATCTGCCCGTCCGGCGTACCGCCGTCATACCGGGCCAGAATGGCCTGGGAGATGGCCGATTCCAGGAACGCGGCCTCGTCGTGCTGGATCCCGATGCAGCCATCCGCATATACAAGCGGGCCGGATGCGGCCAGCGTATCCGCGCCGCATACTTTTTGATCGACCCACAGCCTTCCGTCGGCTTTATTCAGCCAAAGGGAATAATCAAAATTCCCGCGGTCCTCCAGCGTATAGCTGACGCCGTTTGCGTAGTCATACAGAATCACGCGGTCGTCGATGAGGCCCGATCCGAAGCTCAGTGTGGAGCAGAGGTCGGGCAGACCATCCCCCGTGAGATCGCAGAAGTAGGCGTTCCAGATGGGCATGCCGCTGTACAGGGAAACGGTCTCTCCCCCGGTCTCCGCCTCGAGCATCCCGGGATACCAGCGGAATGTCACATCGGGGAATGCCGGCGTGCCGGTCTCCAGGCAGTCGGCCCAGGGCATAGCAGTGTCATTATAATAGTCGAACCACACCTGTACGGCCGCCGGATCTGCCCCTTCGCCCGGGCGGGTTTCGGCCTGCGGATTGGTCAGCAGGCAGACCGCCAAAGCGATACAGACGGCCGCGGCGGCAAGCACGACCCAGGGCGCGGGCGGATGCCACTTCGCCAGATTCCGGATGCGCCCTTTGGTGTCGCCCTCACCGAAGGCCAGAGGCGTACCAGCGACGATGCGCCGGCCGGTGGCCAGCATCAGAAGCGACGCGGCGTAATCGGCCCGGATGTCGCCTCCAACCTTGCGGAGGACGGCCTCGTCACAGCTCGTTTCCATATCCCGGCCGGCCAGAAAGAAGGCCGCCCACACCAGCGGATTGAACCAGTGGATGGTCAGCGCCAGAAAGGCCAATGCCTTGATGATGTGGTCCAGCCGCCGGATGTGGTGCTGCTCGTGGAGGATAATACAGGCCTGCTCCTTTTCCGAAAGACCGCAGGGCAGATAGATCGCCGGACGGAACAGACCCATCACGAAGGGCGACTGAATATCATCGGCGATATAGATATTTTCCCGCAGCGGAACAACTACCGACAGTTTGCGGCGCAGCCGGATAAAAGACACTACGCTGTAGATGACCATAGCCAATACGCCTGCCATCCAGATATAAGCGGCAATGGCCATGGGCGCTTCCAACGGGTCGGCCGCCAGCTGTTCCTCTCCCCGGGGCAAGGCGCCGTTGATGACATCGCTGACGCCGGACACCGGCAGCCTGACGGCGGGATCCGGCCTGTGGACGATATCGGCCGGCACATATTCGATGGCGCTGGTCACGCTGCCGGTCTTTTGGGCAGGCGCGTCCAGGAGGTTAAACAGGGACAGACCCGAATCCACCGACACCGGGCAGAGCAGCCGGAACAGGACAATGCCCCAAAGCGCATAGGAAAAGACCCTGGGCGCCTTTCGGAGCGCCATACGCAGCGCCATGACAAGCAGAATGGCCACGCTTGCCGTCAGGCTCATGTTCCATAGTCTGGGCATAAATGTATAGAAAAACACGGCGTCACCTCCGCATGGATTCAATGACCTTCTGCAGTTCTTCGATCTCCGGATCGGAAAGCTTTTTCCGCGTTCCGAAGGCGGCAAGAAAGGCGGGCAGCGAGCCGCCGAAGGTCTCCTCCACATACTGCTCGCTTTGCCGGGCATAGTATTCTTCCCGCGAGATCAGCGACGTGACCGTGCCGCCCTCGTTCTGAAACAGCCCGCGCGCGCACAGCCGCCGCAGAACGGTGTGCGAGGTGCTTTTCTTCCAGCCGAATTCCTCGGCGCCGATTTTGGCCAGACCGCCCGATGTGATCGGCTCATTCTGCCAGATGATATCGGCAAACCGGGCCTCCGCCGTTCCCATTTTCAAGTCAGACATCTTTCCGCCCTCCCGTGTTACAATTTGTAGTACGCATTTACATTCTACAGCTTGTAACACAAAAAGTCAACCGGCCTGGCAGAAACATTCCAGATCGGTCCTGTTCCCCTGCAAATGCAAAAAAACGATGCCCGGCGGCCAGGCCAGGCATCGTATATGTTCGTTTCATCCGCCCCATCGGACCTGGGGACATTGGTTTATCCGACAGCCGGCGCGGCACTCCCGTTCTCCTCACCCAGGACAAGGCGCTCCAGCTTCCCGGCCAGCTCCTCCCGGTTATGGGTCAGCGTGCGGTGCAGGCTCTCCAGCCGGCCAACGGCCGTCCGGAGCGTAGCCTCGGTCTCCCGGACCTCGGCAGCAACATCATTCATGCGGCGCTGCACCGTCCAGTCCACCAGCCATCCGTCGAGAAAGAGATCGGCAAAACGCACGAACCCCTCTACCCGGTCCTGCCCCAGATGCAGGCTCAGATTGGCATCGGTCATGGCGCTGTTGAAATCGGCCACACGGGCACGCAGCGCTTCCGTCTGCGCCCGCGCTTCGTCCAGCTTCCGATGCTTGGCCAGGCCGGAGACCATGCCGCCGCCGGCCAGATCCAGAAGGCCGTACCGGCGGGCGTCTTCCAGCTCCGCCGCCGCCCGGCGGGCCGCCTGCAACGCCAGACCGCCGGCGCCGATGGCGCGATCGATCTCCCGGAGCGTCCGATCCAGTTCTCCGATGGCCGATTCCAGTCTGGCCGCCGCACCATCCGGCCCCGTCTGCGACACAAGCAGCTCTTTGGCGCGGCAGAAAGTTTCCCGGTACCGGCGGTCAAGATCGCCAAAGCCCTTCCGTGCCGCCTCCTGCCCTTTCAGATGCAGGCTGCATTCTTCCATGGCGTTCCGGATATCCCGCTGCTCGGCTTCCGCCTCCCGCAGCCGGACCTGCGCCTCTGCCAGAAGCTGGGCTTTTCGTCCGCTGAGCCCATAATACAGGCTGCGCAGCGACGTCTGTTCCAGCGCGGCGATCTCTCCGGCCGCCTGGGTACACCGCAGGCGGATCTGGTATTCCTCCCGCCAGAGGGCGCTCTCCTCCTGCTGCAGCCGTTCGATCTCCTGTTCCACACGGTCCCGCCGCTGCTGCTGTTCGGCCAGTTCCCGCAATTCCTTGCGCAGCTTTTCGATCATGGTCCACCTCACTTTCACCGTCGGCTTCTCCTTTTACTATTTATACTGCTGAAGCGCAAAAAAGTTCCCCCGAAAGCAATGCTTTTCGGGGGAACTTTTGTTGTTCACGGTAAGTTGCCGGGGGCAAAAGGATCAATACATCATGTCGCCGCCCATGCCGCCGGCAGGTGCGGCAGCTTCGGGCTCCTTCTTCTCAGCAACCAGGGACTCGGTGGTCAGGACCATGGAGGCGATGGAAGCGGCATTCTCCAGCGCGGTGCGGGTGACCTTGACGGGGTCGACGATGCCGGCCTCGATCATGTCGACATAGGTCTCGTTGTACGCGTCGAAGCCATAGCCGATCTTGCCGCTGGTGCGGATGCGCTCGATGACGACGCTGCCGTCGACACCGGCATTAAAGGCGATCTGCTTTACAGGCTCTTCCAGGGCCTTCATAACGATCTTGGCGCCGGTCTTCTCATCGCCTTCCAGCGTGTCGACCAGAGCGGCAACGGCGGGAATGGCGTTGATAAAGGCTGTGCCGCCGCCGGCAACGATGCCTTCTTCGACAGCCGCCTTTGTGGAGTTGAGGGCGTCTTCGATGCGCAGCTTCTTCTCCTTCATCTCGACCTCGGTGGCCGCGCCGACCTTGACGACGGCGACGCCGCCGGCCAGCTTGGCCAGGCGCTCCTGCAGCTTCTCGCGGTCAAACTCGGAAGTGGTGTTCTCCAGCTCGGCGCGGATGGTGTGGATGCGGGCCTGGATGGCAGCGGGATCACCGGCGCCGTTGACGATAATGGTGTTCTCCTTGGTGGACTTGACCTGTGCGGCACGGCCCAGCATATCCATGGTGGTGTCCTTCAGCTCATAGCCCAGCTCGTCGGAGATGACGACGCCGCCGGTCAGCGCGGCGATATCCTTCAGCATCTCCTTGCGTCTGTCGCCGAAGCCGGGAGCCTTGACGGCCAGGCAGGTGAAGGTGCCTCTCAGCTTGTTGACGATCAGTGTGCTCAGCGCCTCGCCTTCGATATCCTCGGCGATGATGACCAGCTTGCGGCCGCTCTGGAGGGATTCTTCCAGCAGGGGCAGGATCTCCTGGATGTTGGAGATCTTCTTGTCGGTGATCAGAATGTAGGCGTCGTCGATGACAGCCTCCATCTTCTCTGTATCGGTGATCATATAGGGTGTGATATAGCCGCGGTCGAACTGCATGCCTTCGACGACCTCGCTGTAGGTCTCGGCTGTCTTGGACTCCTCCACGGTGATAACGCCGTCGGCGGTGACCTTCTCCATGGCTTCAGCGATCAGCTGGCCGATGCCCTCGTCGCCCGAAGAAACGGCGGCGACTCTGGCGATGTCACGGGTGCCGTTGACCTTCTGTGCCGAGCCTCTGACCTCGTTGATGGCCGTCTCGACCGCCTTGGCGATGCCCTTGCGGACGACCATGGGGTTGGCGCCGGCTGTGACGTTTTTCAGACCCTCACGGACGAAAGCCTGTGCCAGCAGCGTGGCTGTCGTGGTGCCGTCGCCGGCGATGTCGTTGGTCTTGTCGGCGACCTGCTTGACCAGCTGAGCGCCCATATTTTCAAAAATATCATCCAGTTCGATGTCGCGGGCGATGGTGACGCCGTCGTTGGTGATCAGGGGCGCGCCGAACTTCTTATCGAGCACGACGTTTCTGCCCTTGGGTCCCAGTGTGACCTTGACGGTATCCGCCAGCTTATTGACGCCTCTTTCGAGGGCATGGCGAGCTTCCTCGCCGAACAGAATTTCCTTAGCCATTTTTATCTACCTCCGAATAAATCTGATAAATCGCCGCATATGCGGCGGGTATACGGCCGGGAACCGGCCCAGTATTGTTTACTCGATCACTGCCAGGATGTCGGTCTGCTTGACGATGACCAGCTCCTCGCCGTCGATCTTGACTTCGGTGCCGGAGAACTTGTTGGTGATGACCTTATCGCCGACCTTGACTTCCATGGGGGTCTTCTTCTCGCCGGTACCGACGCCGGGGCCGACCGCCACGACGATGGCGAACTGGGGCTTTTCCTTGGCCGAGCCGGCCAGGATAATACCGCTCTTGGTCGTCTCTTCAGCTTCCGCCATTTTAAGAACGACTCTGTCCTGCAAAGGTACGAGTTTCATGATTGATTACCTCTTTCTATTTTTTAATTATTATTCTCTCGCTTTAGCACTCTTTATCTTCGAGTGCTAACCACTGGAACTATAATACGCCATGGCCGCGTATTTTGCAACCCCTTTTTTGAAAAAACTTATGAATTTTTTGTTTCTGATTTGTGGCTTTTAAACAAAGCCTTTCAAGGGCTTTGGCAGAGTGCGGAAAATAAAAACAACCCCTGCATACAGCATATGCAGGGGCCTTGTCCACTATCCGCCTGGAACGGCATCTTTTTCCAAAAGGCGCCCCTCACCGGATGGGCGACGCGCCGTCCGGCACGACAAAGCGCATCTGCCGCGGCTCGATCCGCAGATTGATATGGCTGCTGGCAACGATCTCGCCATCCAGGTTGATGCACATATCGTCGTTTTTTTTGGAGAAAATGCGGATCTCGCGCGCCTGTCTGTATGTAATATACTCTTCCAGCTCGGCGTATCCGCCGTTTTTGTACTTGCCGACGACGAAAGCCGCCCGCAGTCTGGAAACCTTCTTCACCAGCAATACGTCCAGCAGGCCGTCGTCCAGGCGAGAATGCGGGATCGGGCAGAAGCCGCCGCCGTAATAGCGGCCGTTGCCCACGAAGATCATCGTGTATTCCCCATCCATCTGCTCACCGTCGATATTGACGGCGTATTCCTGGCCGATCCCGCGGATGACATTTTCCACCGCCGACAGCGCGTAGGGCAGCACGCCCGTGCCGAAAAACCGGTATTTGTCCTTGCGCATGGCCACCTGCGCATCCAGTCCCACCGAAAGCTCATTGATGGCAACACCGCAGTCGGAACGGATATAATCGATCGGCATCGGCCGGCCGCACAGCAGCCGGTCCAGATCGAGAAAGGCGGCCCGGCCGCCGGTGAACATTTTGATATAATCGTTGCCGGTGCCGATGGGATAGCTGGTAAAGGCACACAGCGCCGGGTCGAGGCCGGCAGCGCCGCAGGCCACTTCGTTCAGCGTGCCGTCGCCGCCGCAGGCGTAAAAGGTCAATTCCCTGCCCTCGTGCATCCGTGCCGCCGTCCGCACGATCTCCGAAGCGTGATCGGGATGAGAAGTCAGATAAATATCATATTCCAGTCCGTGCCGGTGACAGGCATTTTCGATCTTCCGGATCACGGCCGCGCTGTCCTTTCTGCGGCCAGCTACCGGATTGACGATAAAAATATGCCGCATGGCGTTTCACCTTCCATTTTCAAGCAGATTCCATTCCGGACGCCGGAGACTATCCTCTGAAATACATATAAAGATCGCATCGGATCATGCCGTTATACAGCTTGCGCTTTTTATCGGCCTTCATGCCGAAATGGGTCTCAAATTCCTCGTCCGACGTAATGATATACTTTTTCAGTCCCTCACAGCCGCGCATCTGACGGCCAAGCAGGCGGTAGATCCTGCGCGCCTGCTCAATATCCAGCATCCGCTGACCGTAGGGTGGATTGGTGATCACAACGCCGCGTTCGATGGGATACTGCATCTTCAGCGCATCCGCCCGGCGGACCTCCATGCAGTCGTCCACACCGGCCCGACGGGCGTTCTCCCGCGTCATTTCCACGCAGGCCGGATCGATATCCGAAGCCAGGATGGGCAGCTTTTCGTGCCGTTCCTGCTCCCGGTATTCTTCCCGCAGATCGTCAAAGATCCCTTTGTCCATAAAGGCCCAGTTTTCGGCGTCAAAGCTCCGGCGGACGCCGGGCATGATATTCAAGGCGGCCATGGCCGCCTCAATGGCGATGGTGCCGCTGCCGCAGAAGGGATCGATCAGATCCTCCCGGCCCCGGTAGCGGGCGATCTTGACCATGGATGCCGCCAGCGTTTCGCGGATGGTGGCCACGTTGCTCTCCTGCTTATATCCGCGCTTATAGAGCGGCGCGCCGGTCATATCCAGGCAGATCTCGGCCACATCCCGGTTGATGGAAAACTGGATCTGATATTTTGGCCCCGTTTCCTCCAGCCAGGCGGTATTATATTTTTCCCGCAGCCGTTCGACTACGGCCTTTTTGATGATGCTCTGGCAGCTGGGCACGCTGTGCAGTCTGGAATCCAGGCAGTGCCCCCGCACGGGAAATGCGCCGTCCTTGCCGATCCATTCCTCCCAGGGCAGCGCCCGCACGCCCTGAAAGAGCGCCTCGAATGTATCGGCCGGGAACCGCGCCAGCTGCCAGAGCACCCGCTCGCCGCAGCGCAGGATGACATTGGCACGGGCGCCTTCCGCCAGATCGCCGGCAAACCGCACGCGGCCGTTCTCGGCGGCAACCCCTTCAAAGCCGTTATATTTCAGCTCGTCGGCCACCAGGCCCTCCGTCCCCATCAGGCAGGGTACGATCAACTGCTCTATCTTCATAAATAGCCTCACTTGTTTTGATTGATCTGCACGAAAAGGTCAGAAAAGTGTCAGACAAAAATATTATCTTACAAAAAGCTACTTTTTGCAACAGTTTTATATCAAAGTCCTTTCATCTGTCAAAATGCATGAATTTTATCGCTTTAATCCGATAAATTTCAGCAAAGATAACTCTTTATCTTTGCTGCGGTAAAGTGGTAAAATGCGAAATGTATTTTTTCCAAGCCCGACCGATTATTCAAAGGAGTGATATAAGATGGCGGCAGGCAAACTGATCTTCCCCGAAGGATACACACCCAAGCTGAACGTACAGGACACCCAGCGCGGGATCAAGGTGATCAAGGATAATTTCGAGCGGTATCTGGCCGTCGCCCTCAATCTCCGCAGGGTATCGGCTCCCCTTTTCGTCACCAAGGAAAGCGGCCTCAACGATGACCTCAACGGCGTCGAACGGCCCGTGGGCTTTGATATCCCCGCTGCCCACTGCGACGTGCAGATCGTTCATTCTCTGGCCAAATGGAAGCGCTGGGCGCTGAAAGAATACGGTTTTCAGCCCGGCGAAGGGCTCTATACCGATATGAACGCCATCCGGCGCGATGAAGACCTGGACAACCTGCATTCGGTTTACGTCGACCAGTGGGACTGGGAAAAGGTCATCACCCGGGAGCAGCGCACCGTGGAGTATCTGCAGCAGACCGTCCGCGATATTTACGGTGCCATCAAACAGACGGCCCGCACGGCCTGCTATGAATTCCCCGGCATCGATTTCCCGCTGGCCGATGAGATCACGTTTATCACCACCCAGGAACTGGAAGACCTCTATCCTTCCCTCTCCCCCAAAGAACGGGAAAACGCCATCTGCAAAGAGAAAAAAGCCGTTTTTATCATGCAGATCGGTGACCGGCTCAAAAGCGGCATCCGGCACGACGGCCGCGCGCCCGATTACGACGACTGGGCGCTGAACGGCGATATTCTGGTCTGGAACGAAGTCCTGCAGATCGGCTTCGAGATCTCCAGCATGGGCATCCGCGTCAGCGAGCAGTCGCTGCGGGAACAGCTGGACAAAGCCGGCTGCCCCGAGCGCGCGGAACTGGCATTTCATAAGGCCCTGCTGGAAGGCCGGCTGCCCTACACCATCGGCGGCGGCATCGGCCAGTCGCGTTTGTGCATGCTCATGCTGCGTCAGGCACATATCGGCGAGGCACAGGCATCGGTCTGGCCGCCCGAAATGGTCGAATCCTGCCGCCGGCACAATATTTTCCTCCTCTGAGCACATTCCTTTTTCTCTCCTATACAATACCAAACACGCCAGAAGGGCCCGGCATATGCCGGGCTCTTCTGGTATGCAGGGCCGCCGGAGGGACTATCCATTAAAATAAAAAGCCCCGGAGCTCAGCTCCGGGGCTTTCGTTGTGGTGTTCTGGTTTTGAGAAGGGATAAATAACCCATCGGCCTGTGCCGACAGCTTATTCCTTGGCAATCAGCATGCCGTAGCCGCCGTTCTTTCTCTTATAGACGACGCAGTATTTTCCGTTCTCCTCGCTGTTGACGAAGAAGAAAAACTCGTGGTTGAGCAGATTCATCTGCAGGATAGCGTCTTCTGCCGTCATCGGCTTGACGTCCAGCTCCTTGACGCGCACCACCTCCAGCGCTTCGTCCTCGGCCGCTGTTTCGGCCTCGGGCGCCGCCGCGGCGGCCGACATGGTCTTGGCAAAGGAATCCTGCCGCATCTTTTTGGCAAGTCTTGTCTTGTTCTTGCGGATCTGACGTTCAATGCTGTCGATCGCGCCGTCCACCGATTTCAGGATGTCGTCGGTGGTCTCTTCCGCGCGGAAATAGAAGCTTCTGTAATTGACGGTCAGCTCGATGGTGTGCTCATTGCGCTGGAAGCTGTACGCCACCTGCACCTCGGCCTCTTCGCCAAAATACTTGTCCAGCTTCTGGCACTTCTTGATGATGTATTCCTTGCGATCGTTATAGATCTTCGCTTTTCTTTCGTTAAACTTTACGTTCATAATGTTCTCCTTTCCTGTTACCAGGCGGCATAGCTTAAACGGCAAAAGCGTTGGTAATCTGTGAAAAAGACCTGCTTATTTGACGCGCCTGCCGCTGATATACACGGCCTTGGCTTTGCTCATAAAGCTGAAGGGATGCTCGGTCCAGACGACGATATCGGCGTCCTTGCCCACCCGGATGGAACCGACGCGGTCATCGACCTCGGCGGCCTTGGCCGCGTTGATGGTGATGGCGCGGATGGCGGCATCCATATCCAGACCCTCGCGGACGCAGAGCGCAGCGCTGACGTTGAGGTGCTGCAGCGGGCCGACGGGATGGTCGGTGGTCAGTGCCACCTCAATACCCTGCTGCTGCAGGATACCGGCCGTTTTCAGGCTGCGGTTGGCCGTCTCCGGCTTGCTGCTGCCCGACAGAACGGGACCGATGACGGGAATGACGCCGGCCGCTTTGAGCTGGCGGGCAGCGCGGACGCCGTCGGTGGCGTGAATGATGGTGAAGCGGATGCCGAACTCGTTGGCCACACGGATCGCCGTCAGAATGTCATCGCATCTGTGGCAATGGATGTGGGCGATCAGCTCACCCTTCAGAACGGGGATCAGCGCCTCGCACTTGGCGTCGTACGCCGGCTCGCCGCCGCTCTCCTTCTTGTCCATATAGTTTTTTGCACGGGTCAGCGCCTCGCGCAGGATGGATGCTGTGGCCATTCTGGTCTGCGGCGTCTTTTTATTGAGGCCGTAGCAGCTCTTGGGGTTCTCGCCCAGAGCCATCTTCATAGCACACGGAGCCTTGACGATCATATCGGAGATATCGTCGCCGGCCATTTTGATAAAGGCCATCTCGCCGCCGATGACGTTGGCGCTGCCGGGGCCGACAACCGCCGACGTCACGCCGCAATTAACAGCATCCTCGAACGCCGTGTCAAAGGGATAGATGGCGTCCACTGCCTTCAGCTGCGGAGTGACGGGATCTGTGGCCTCGTTGGTGTCGTTGCCTTCCCAACGGACCGACTGCTCAAAAATACCGATGTGTGTATGGGCATCGATAAAACCGGGCATAATATAACCGCCCTCCGCGTCAAAGACTTCTCCTTGCGCGGGAGCTGCCTGCGAAGCGTCGCCAAAGGCGGTGATGACACCGTTTTCGAAATCGACATAGCCGTTTTCGAATTCCTGTCCTTCCGCCGTGATCAGACGGCCGCCCATGATTCTCATGTTGATTTCCTCCTTCTTTTTTCGACACAATTTCCTATTTACAATTATTGGAAATTGTGTTATGATTATTTCAGAACACAGCGCAGACGTCAAACCGCGCTCCCCATACCGAAAGCTGCTTGGCGTCTGCGGTGTGTTCTGACCATCGTCTTCGGAACGCACCGTTCATATCTTTATCCCCACAACCCCATGTTTTGGCCGTCTTTTATGATCTATAAAAGGCGGCCCCTTTTTATTGCCCCAAACACATTTGGGACACGGAACACAGAGCCTGGCCGAAATAGAAAAGCGCAGCCCGGCAATCCGTAAACTGCGCTCCCGATCCTATCTTCTTCTGCGCGCGCCCGACCGCTTGTCTTTCTGCATCCGCAGATCGGACATCTTGGACTCGCTGCGCTGCATGAACATACGCAGCTTATCCTCAAAGGCACTGTCGGCGCTCTTTTCAGCCGGCGCACCGGCAGGTGCCGGGGGCGCTGCCTCCGATGCCGACTTGGTGCGTGCCGGCCTCGGCGCATTCTGCGGCTTTTCCGGAGCCGGAAGGGCCTTTTTGATGGAAAGATTGATCCGCCCGTTCTGATCGATACCGATCAGCTTGACCCGGACGGTGTCCCCTTCACGAATATGTTTTTTGATATCGTCCACATAGCTGTTGGCGATCTCTGAGATGTGGACCATGCCCGATTTGCCGGGCGCCAGCTGCACAAAGGCGCCGAAGCTCGTGATCCCGGTGACCTTGCCCTCGTAAATATTCCCTACCGTAAACTCCATTCGCGGTGTTGCTCCCCCTGTATCAAATTACTTACTGGATATATCTACAAATACGCGTTCCCCGGGCGCGATATAACCGAGCTTCTCTCTGGCGATCTCGGCGATATACTGGGTATCATCCGGATCCTCCAGGATGTCTTCGATCTGCCGGTTCTCGATCCGCTGCTGATCGATCCGCGCCTGCAGTTCCTCCAGCTGCTTCTCCTTTTCCCGGATCTGAAGCTGCAGGGAAACCAGCGTGAAAGCGGCGTAAACCGCAAAGGCAAACACAAAAATTTTCACGGCAATGTGCACTTTTCTCGTCCTTCGCATACGCGCCTCACCTCCCGGTCACAATACATATCTTTGGATAATATAATTGTATGCTTTTTTCTGGAAAAAGTCAATCCCCAAAGCTAATTTCCCCTGGGCGCTTCAAAGAGCTTCTCCAGCCAGCCGAACAGCTGCCGCAGACCCTTTCCCAGCCACCGCATACCCCGTCTGGCGCCGCGGAGCAGCAGCCGGATATATTGGGAAAACCCGACGAAATACAGCACCAGTCCCAGGATCATACCACCCGGAATATACCACCGGATCTCTCCGCCGGCCCGCAGCAGCACAAGGGCAATAAAGGCCGCCATGAAAACCAGGCAGTACAGGATGTCGAAAACCGGCCGCAGCACCCGCTGGCCAAAGGTATCCGGAAAAAAGGAAAACACATCATAGACCAGACCCAGGCAAAGTCCCAGAAAAGCAGCGTAGACGAACACCCGGGTCTGGTCCAGCAGCACGATCTCCATAAGGTCAGAACAGCTTGGACCAGAAGCTGCCCTTCTGCCGCCGGTCATCCACATATTCCATGCTGTCGACCTTGCCGGTGATGACCAGCTCGCCTGCCTCCAGGCTGAGCCGCTCGACATGCAGGTCCTCCCCCGTCGTCATCAGTGTGCCCAGCGTCGTATCGGCCAGGATCTCGTGCTCGTCAAAACTCAGAACATCGGTAACACCCGAAATACTCAGCCGCTCACGACCCTCCAGGATCAGATTGCCGCCGCGTTCGGCGGATTTGTATTCTTCGTAAGCCATAAATCAAGGCTCCCCCTTTCATTTGCTGTAAAATAGCTATGAAAGAGAGAGCCGTTTTATGAAGCTCATGGGCACTTTCTCCTGCCGTACCAGCGCGTGGAGCTGCCCCTCTGCCTGTTCCAGCAGGCCTGTTAACGCCCCCCCCCCCCCCCGGACAGGGAGCAGCCCTTCTGGGTGAGCACCGCCTCCATGGCGGACAGGAAAGCGTCCATCTCCCGCTCTGCCTGCTGTGCCGTGGCGGACAGCTTCCGCAGCAGCAGGAACAGCCGCGCCCGGGTGGGGAACTTCTGGCCGCTCACCGGCTGGGACAGCCAGAGAAGCTCCAGCGACGCGGACTCCCCGCACAGCCGGGCCAGATCCCCCAGCAGGCCCTCAAAGATCTCCCCCATCCGCCCGGCATCCGGGCCGAACACATCCACATGGGGCAGGGCCGTCACCTCCCGGACGGTCAGACCCAGATAGCGGCCGTCCTCCAGTTCGGTTCCTTGAAACAGGGGCATATCGCCGCCTCCTTACTCGTCAAATGTGGGGCCTTTGTCCTTGTCGGGGTCGTTGGCGTAAGAATATGTCTTCTTACCACCGAATATGAAAAAAGAATACCTCTTTCGAAGTATTCTTTTCTATTGCTTATTATTTATTAGATATCCTATCTTTCTTCCTCTTTTCTTGGCTTAGCAGCTCTTTCCTCTTTCCTCTTTTCCCATTCTACCTTTTTTTTGCTTATCTAGTTTTTCTTTTAATTTTTTTAATTTATTTGCAGAATCAGTAGAAATAATTGTAGTAGCTTTAACAACATCTAATAATTCTTCTTCTGTCATATCTCTTTCAATTGCCATTTTAATCCCACTTTTTACGTATTTAATATACCACGATTTTAGTATTATCGCAACATTATTCGAAAATATTAAGTTTTTCTAAATATCGGAGATCTCGCTGTAAAGCAGCGCCGCCTCCTGCTTGCCCGCATATTCAGGCACCGCCAGCACACGGACTTTGACCGTGCGGGTGCCAATGGTGATCTCTATCACGTCGCCTACCTTGACCTGGTAGGATGCCTTGGCCTCTTTACCGTTGACCAGCACCCGCTGGGTATCGCAGGCCTCGTTGGCCACGGTACGCCGCTTGATCAGACGGGCCACCTTCAGATATTTATCGAGTCTCATACTGCCTCCTGCCGTTGTTGCGCCGATCCCCGGCCGTATAAAAGCATGGAAGCGGACGCCTGCCGCTTCCATGGCCTGTATCTTCTGCTGAGGACCCGCTTATTTGGCGACTCTGTCCTTGAGGGCCTTGCCGGCCTTGAAGACAGGATAGGTCGTCGCAGCCAACTCGATGGGCTGCTTGGTCTGAGGATTGAAAGCTGTGCGGGCCGCGCGGGTCTTGACCTCAAAGGAACCAAAGCCAATGAGCTGGACCTTGTTGCCCTCTTCCAGTTCTTCCGAAATTGCTTCGATCATGGCGGTCAGCGCTTTTTCAGCGTCTTTTTTGGAAAGCTCGGTCTTTTCGGCGATGGCCGCGATCAGTTCTGTCTTATTCATTTTGTTTTCCTCCAAAATATAACTTTTATATTGCTTTTGATCCTTCTGCAGAACAAGCGGAAAGCCAATTATTCCGCCTGCTTGACTTTATGCCAAAGGCACTCCATTTCCTGCAGCGACAGCTCGTCCAGCGGCCGGTCGGCCATGGATTCCATGGTCGAAAAGCGACGGACGAATTTCTGGCTGGCACGGGTCAGTGCCTCCTCGGCGTCAAGATCGAGAAACCGTGCCGCGTTGACGACGGCAAAGAGCAGGTCCCCCAGCTCTTCCTCGCAGCAACCCTGCCCCCGGGCAGCCTCCATCAGCTCCCGCTTCTCCTCGTCGATCTTGTCAAAGGCACCGGAGATATCCGGCCAGTCGAAACCGGCCTTCTTGGCCTTTTTCTGGACCTTCTGGGCATACATCAGCGCCGGCAGCGACTTGGCCACCTGCTCGACGGTATCGCTATAGGTCTTCTGCCCCTTCTCCACGCGCTTGATCTCGTCCCAATTGTTGAGTACCTCTTCCGATGTGGCGGCTTCCACGGTGCCGAAGATATGCGGATGGCGCAGGATCAGCTTTCTGCAGACGCCGTCACATACGGCGCCGATATCAAAGGCGCCCTCGTCCTCCGCCATATCGGCATGATAAACCACCTGCAGCAGCACGTCACCCAGCTCCTCACAGAGCAGCGTGTTGTCTTTGAGATCGATGGCCTCGCAGGCTTCGTAGACTTCCTCGATAAAGTTCTTCCGGATGCTCTCGTGGGTCTGTTCCCGATCCCAGGGGCAGCCGTTCTCCCCCCGCAGAATATCCATGATCTCCAGCAGATCTTCAAAGCCGTATTGCGGCTTGTTTTTAAAATTTATCATAAACGATGCTCCTTTGCAAGTATTATCCGATATTTCCATGCAATTTACGCAGGCCGGCCGTACTTTTTGCCCCTTTCTATCCCTTTGGAGGCATCACAGCCGCAGCAGCCGGGCGATCTTTTCCCCTTTGGGCAGCATGACCACATCCTCACGCGGCAGTGCGCGGAACACGACCAGCAGTACCAGATAAACACAGGCCGAAAGCCCGATGGCAGCCACAACACCCATCCGGGCGCCCAACAGACCGTTCAGAGGCATGTAGGAGAAATAAGCGAATACCCCCATGGCAGCCGCCGCCAGGAAGGGCCGCAGAAAGCTGCGCACCACGGCGACGCCGCGGATATTCTTTGAAATGATCACCAGATTGAGCAGCGCGATGGTGCCGTAGCACAGCGTCGTACCGATGGGCGCACCGTAGATCTCGATGCCCGGTGTCCCCACCAGCAGGTAATTTGTGATCAGCTTGACAACGCCGCCGGTCAGCAGCGTGGCCATGGGCACCTTTTCCCTGCCCATGGCCTGCAGCATGGCATTGGTCACCGAAACCAGAGCCACCAGCAGCACCGCCGGCGAAATGAGCACCAGCAGCGGTGCGGCCACGTCGACCTCGTCGGGCACCCGGTAATAGAGCAGCGACAGGATCGGATGGGCCAGCACGGCCAGGCCGGCGGCACAGGGAAAGGCCATAACGCCGGTAAAACGCAGGGCCGCGGTAATGGTCCCGGCGGCCTTGGCGTTATCCCTTCGGGCATAGGCGGCGGCAACAGCCGGAATGATGCTGACGGCCAGCGCTGTCACCAGCGCCTGGGGCATATTCCACATCTTGACGGCCATGCTGTAGCAGCCATAGATATAGTTGGCGGCTTCCTCGGTGCGGCCGGCATCCTGCAGACGGTTGAGGACGATGCCCATATCGATGAAATTGGTGATGCTCAGCACCGAAGAACCGATGGTTACGGGCACGGCGATGCGGATCAGCCGCCGGGCGATCTCGGAATACCCCGCCGGGGCGGCGGTATCGATCGCGCCGGCCGGCAGGCCGCTGCCGGTGCGCAGCTTGACCAGGATCACATAGAGGGCGCTGAGCAGCGTACCGATGGTGACGCCGCCGATAGAGCCGGCCACGACGATCTCCAGGCTGTATCCCCGGTCAATGAGCACATAGGTCAGCAGCAGACCGAAAACCAGCTTGCCGGCCGCTTCGATCACCTGGGAAATAGCCGTAGGCACCATATTGGCCAGACCCTGAAAATAGCCGCGGAAGGCCGATACGATAGATACGAAAAAAATGGACGGCGCGATGGCCAGCACGGCGTAATAGGCCAGGCTGTTTCCGATCATCTCCACCAGCTGACGGGCAAAGATCATCATAAACGACGTCACGACGCCGCCGATGACCGTGAACAGGATCAGCGCCACCCGGAAGATCCGCCGCACCTCACTGTAGCGGCCCAGCGCGTTGGCCTCGGCCACCATTCTGGATACGGCCACCGGCAGGCCGGCGGTGGAAATGACGAACATGGCGGTATAAACATAGTACGCGACCGTAAAGATGCCATTGCCCTCGCCGCCGATCATATTGGTGATGGGAATGGAGAACAACGCGCCGATGACCTTTACGATGGCATTGGACACCACCAGCACCAGCGCCCCCTCAAAGAAAGAGCTTGACTTGCTTTTTTTCAAAAAAACACGACCTTTTTCTGATAGAATACCGGCCGCCGGCCGGCCTGTACGGCAGACCCGGCAGCGCACGGGCAGTTACAGTTATGTATATTCGTCCGGGACTGAAAAAGCCCGCTTTCCCGCAGCTTTGCCGGGACATACGTTATAAAGGGGAAGGACAGCGGCGCTCTCCCTCCCCCATTTCAGCTTGATTTTGGATCAATCACCCAAGTTTATGGCCGCATTTGCTGCAAAAAGCATCGTCTTTGCTGCATTCTTTGCCGCAGACCGGGCATTCCAGGGTCGTTTTTGTGTTGGCAATGGTTTCCCGGACCTCGGCGATCTTGGCCAGCCGTTCATCGATCTGGGCGAACTTATCGTCCAGCTCAGCCGTGTGGCTGTCATCGCCGGTATGCGCCAGGTAAACGATCTTTCCAATCTCTTTATATACGCCGTCGATTTCGGTATTGAGATCGAAGATCTGCAGATTGAGTTTGGCAGAGGCAGCCATATCGCCGGCCTTTTTAGTGGCGGCGTCCGCCATGCGGCCCGCTTTCTCGGCAGCATATGTGGCAGTGGCCTTGGCTCTTTCCAAAATGGCTTTTACATTGGGATCCATACTGTTGCTCCTTTCGGGGAATAACGCTCCGGCATCGTTTTGAAATGGATATGAAACGATAAACGGTATGATTTTGGGGCTATTATATCACTTCCTGCCCCTGAGTTCAATGATTTTCCAGTGCTTTCGCCAGCTTTGACAGATTCTTCCGGATCTTTTCCGGACCGTCGATGTATTCCGTCGGGTATTTGGGGTTGGTGATGCGCTCGATGCGCCCGTCCGCATAGACCAGCTTGGTGACACCGCCGCTGCCCAGCGCGGCCACGTCACCGATCTCCTCCATCATCACGACATTGTAGCGGCACTCGGTGCCCGGGCGGGCGAAGCCGACGTTTTCCAATCCGCCGGCGATATATTTCTGGCGGTACAGATAATAGGGCGCATAGCCGGCCGCCGTGATCATATCGTGACAGTGGTCGACTGTTTCTGCCGCCAGCTCACCCGTGGCGCCGAACCGCAGCGGTGCGCCGCGCTTGCGCGCCATGCAGTGCAGCGTGATATTGTCCGGCTCCAACGCCAGCACCTGCCGGACGCTGTCAGTCAGACTCTCATCATCGTCACCAGGCAGGCCGGCGATGAGATCCATATTGATCTGGAAATCGGCCGTCTCCCGGGCCATATGGTAGCAGTCCACGATATCCCGGGCCGTATGCAGGCGGCCGACGCCGCGCAGCACGGCTTCATTCATGGTCTGCGGATTGATGCTGATGCGCCCGACGCCGTATTGGCTGGCGATGCGCAGCTTTTCAGCCGTGATGGTCTCGGGCCGGCCCGCCTCCAGTGTAAACTCGGTCAGCATCCGCCGGTCAAAATGCCTGCAGACGGCGTCCAGCAGCCGCTCCAGCTGGGATGCGCTGAGAATGGACGGCGTGCCGCCGCCGATATAAATGCTGCGGATCTGACGGCCATGCTGCGCCAGCACCTGCCCCATGCCCTCGACCTCGGTGAGCAGCGCCGCAACGTACGGCTCGACCATATGGCCCCACCGGCGCACATCATTGCTGACGAAGGAGCAGTAGGCACATTTGGCCGGACAGAACGGAATGCCGATATACAGATCGATATCCCGCGGCTGCATGGCATCCCGGTACCGTGCCGAGACAACCCCCGCCTCCACAGCCAGTCGGCTGCGTCTGGGCGAAACGGAATAGGCCTCCCGCAGCCGCTTTTCGGCCCCGGCGGCATCCAGCCCCTGCTCCATCATATTCCGCACCAGCTTGGCCGGCTTGACGCCGGTCAGCATGCCCCATTCCGGCGCACGGTCCAGCCGCTCGGCCAGCAGCAGATAAAGGGCGCGCCGCAGGTATTCGCTGACGGCCGGCGCGTCCGAGTCCAGACCGGCAGGACAGGCGATCTCCCGGACGTCCCCACGGTAGTCCCGCGCGGCCGCCGTCAGGCCGTCTGCCGACCGGCGAAGCTCGGAAACGACGAATTCGCCAAAGGGCTCTTCATCATTGCCGCCCCGGACATGTTCCTCGTCTGGAAAAAGGCAGATCAGCAGCTGCAGTACCGGATTGACCCGGTCGTGCCCGATCAGATAAAAGCGCATGGGCTTATTTCTCCCCGCGGCTCCGCAGGGCCATGCGCATATAGGGGTTGTTCTGCCGTTCCTTTTCCAGGGTCGTGGGGTCGCCGTGGCCGCTGAGCACCCGGTAGTCCCCTTCCAGATCGTGCAGGCGGCACAGACTCTCCATCATCTGCGCCTGACTGCCGCCCTCCAGATCCCAGCGCCCGCAGGCGTCGCGGAACAGAGTGTCGCCGGCGATCATCAGATCATCGCAGAGAAAGACGCAGGAGCCCAGGGTATGGCCCGGCGTATGAAGCACGCGCAGACGGATGCTGCCCAGCTCGATGGTATCGCCCTCCTGCAGCAGACGGTCGACCCGGGGGGTGCGGTAGGTTTCCCGGATATAGCCCTTGCGGTTGACATATTCCGGCGTCAGATAGGGCGCGTCGGCAGCATGGATCAGAAGCTGGGCACCGGTCTCCTCCTGGATGAAGGGCGCCGCCATCACATGGTCAAAATGGCAGTGGGTCAGCACGATATACCGGACCTTCATGCCGCTTTCGGCGATCATATCCCGGATCTTCTGGGTCGAAGCGCCGGGGTCGAAGAGGATGCATTCGCCGGTGGATTCATCGCCCAGCAGATAACAATTGGTATGGAGCATACCCGTGTAAATGGTTTGCAGATGCATGGCAATCACCTTTTTCTATTTTTTCTTCATCATGGCGTCGGTGTCCATGATGAGGGTCACCGGGCCGTCGTTGATGTGGTCGATCTTCATATCGGCACCGAACTCGCCGCAGTGATACCGGACGCCCAGCTCGGTCAGACGGTTTTTAAAGCATTCATACAGCGGTATGGCCACTTCCGGCCGGGCGGCGCCGAAGAAATCGGGCCGGCGGCCATGGGAGCAATCGGCGTACAGGGTAAAGTTGGAGACCACCATCATCTCACCGCCGATATCTTCCATGCTCTTGTTCATCTTGCCGTTCTCATCTTCAAAAATACGCTGTACGGCGCATTTTTCAGCCAGATAAACGGCCTCTTTTTCCGTGTCGTTGGGGCCGATGCCCAAAAGCACCAGCAGCCCTCTTCCCATACTGCCGCCGGGCACGCCGTTGATCTCGATCGACGCGCGGCTGACTCTCGTTACTACTGCTCGCATATCCTTTTTTCCTTTCGGTTGTTCTGCGATGCCTGTGGGCATCAACGGATCTCGCTGCCTCGCTCGACTTCGGAAACGCCGCGTACCTTGCGCAAACGGTTCATCAGCAGCTCCAGCTGGTCCAGGCTGCTGACAGCGGCCGACAGATTGTAGGTGCTGTGCCCATCGTCCATATCCTTGCCGCTCAGCTCGCCGATGTTGATCTTCATATTGGTAAAAACCTGCACGATATCGGAAATAGCGCCGACACGGGTGCGGATATCCACGGTCAGCGGCGCGTAGAAGGTCTGATTGCGGCCGTTGTCCCAGAAAGCCTTGACCCAGCGGCCGGCGTTTTCGGGGTCCTGCTGGCCGTTGACGGCGTTGGGGCAGTCTCTGCGGTGAATGGACACGCCGAAGCCGCGGGACACGAAGCCGATGATGGGATCGCCCGGAATGGGGCTGCAGCATTTGGCGAACTTGACCTGGCAGTTGTCGATGCCTTCGATCACGACACCGTTCTGCGAGGGCTGCTTTTTGGGCTTTTTGACGATATTTTCAGCCGTCAGCGGCGCACGGCTCTTGGCCAGGCGGGCCGCTTCATCCTTGACCTTGGCGACGACGCGGGAGACCGTGATGCCGCCGTAGCCGATATTGGCGTAAAGCTCTTCTTCGGAGTTCATCTTGAGCCGCTTGAGAATGATCTCCTTCAACTCTTTGTCGTTGAAGTCGTCCAGCAGCAGATTGACCCGCAGCTCACGCTCCAGCTCATTGCGGCCCTCTTCGATATTCTCTTCCTTGCGCTCCTTTTTGAACCACTGGCGGATCTTGCTCTTGGCGCTGCTGGTCTTGACGATCTGCAGCCAGCGGCGCTTGGGACCGGTGGAGGTCTTGGAGGTGACAATATCGACGATCTCGCCGTTCTTCAGGACATAGTCGAAATTGACGATCTTGCCGTTGACCCGGGCGCCAACCATGCTGTTGCCCACAGCCGAATGGATGGCATAGGCAAAATCGATGGGTGTCGAGCCCTGAGGCAGATTGACGACGTCGCCGCCCGGTGTAAAGACATAGACTTCGTCGGCAAACAGGTCGACCTTGATGCTCTGCACGAACTCTTCCGGCTCGACATCCTGTTGGGATTCCAGCAGCTGCCGCACCCAGGCGAAAGCCTCTTCCTTCTGCTTGCCTTTCAGGCCGCCCTTGTATTTCCAGTGGGCGGCAATGCCATATTCCGCCGTCTGATCCATTTCCTCGGTGCGGATCTGCACTTCAAAAGGAATACCCTCTTTGCCGATCACCACGGTGTGCAGCGACTGATAGCCGTTGGGCTTGGGCGAAGAGATATAATCTTTGAAACGGCCGGGCACCGGACGGTACTGCTCGTGGATCAGACCCAGCACGGCGTAGCAGTCACCCAGATTTTTGACGATCACACGAGCCGCACAGATATCATAGATCTCCGAAAAGGTCAGGTTCTGGCCGTACAGCTTGCGGTAAATGCTGTAGATCTGCTTGACACGGGCCTTGACGTGACATTCGATGCCCTGCGCCCGCAGCGCTTCCTCTATGCTGTGCTTGGTGCGGTCGAGGAAATTGGCGTAAAGCTTGGATCGGCTTTCCAGGTATTCGCTGATCTCAGCATATCCCACCGGGTCCAGCACCTTGAGGGACCGGTCCTCCAGCTCCCATTTGACCGACTGCATGCCCAGCCGGTGTGCCAGCGGCGCGTAGATCTCCATGATCTCCAGCGCCTTTTTACGCTGGGATTCGACACGCTTGAATTCAATGGTGCGGATGTTGTGCGTACAGTCGGCCAGCTTGATGATGATGACGCGGATGTCCTTGGCCATGGCGATGAACATCTTGCGCAGGTCTTCCATCTGCTCTTCTTCGCGGCTCTGGTAAACGACGTGCCCCAGCTTGGTGACGCCGTCGACCAGCTCGGCCACCGAAAGGCCGAATTTTTTCTCCACGTCCTGAAACGTGACATCGGTATCCTCGATCGTGTCGTGCAGCAGGCCCGCCAGGATCGATTCGGTATCGAAGCCCCATTCATCGATAATGGCGGCCACGGAAATGGGGTGGATAATATACGGCTCGCCGCTCTTGCGGCGCTGATCTCCGTGGTGCTCCAGGGCATATTCAAAAGCCCCGTAGATCAATGCCTGATCTTCGGGATGATGTTGTGCGATCAAATCGACTTTGTCGAGATATTCTTTCGGTATATCGTTTCTATCCATCGTACTTTTACCCCTTAATGACTTCCATTAGTTTCTTCAGGATGCGGGAGCCGTTGATGTCCACCTTTCCCTTATACTGCAGGTCACGGATGGCAATGCCGTCGCCGGCCAGCGTATAATCAAAGATGTCAAACTCCCGCAGAACATCCATGCAGACAAGAAACCTCCCCTGATTCATGCAGCACTTGGATTCATACTTGATCTTTCTGTAAATGGTCTGCGGCAGGCCGCACAGCATGCCGCCTGTCTGGTTCGCCTTGACATGGCGGAAGACCGCCACCAGGTCGTCGCGGCAGGGACAGAGATACCGCGCCTCGTCCCGTGTGACGCTCCCCTCTGCAAACCTCTGGTAAACCTCCAGCGCACAGGCGTCACAGGCCGCCGGCCCCTCTGCCCACCGAATATCCTTGACGACCAGCTGAACGCTTTCCCGCCCGCGAAAATAGTTGATCTCGGCCGAAAAGACCAGATCGACCTCGTCACCAGCGACAAATGGACACGACCGCGCACCCATGCCGAACACAAAGCCGTAGAACTGGCAGCCGTTTTTGGAAAACAGCAGCTTGACATGTCGGTCATGGCTGATGGGCGTCACTTCCTCGATGCGGGCGTCGCACAGGACGAAAAGCGGCATGGGATTGCCCATTCCGAAGGGCTCCAGCACCGAAAGGCTCTTGACCTCCCGAATGGTCAGCTCCCGCGGATCGACAGCACAGTCGATATTCAGGCACGGCTCCAGCGGTTCCTCGGTGGCGCAGCGCTCAGCGCAGGCCTCCAGCCGCCGGCGCAGAGCCTGGAGATTCTCCCGCTGCACCGAAAGGCCCACCGCCAGCTCATGGCCGCCGTACCGCTCCAGCAGATCTGCGTTCTCGCTGAGGGCATTGTAGAGGTTGAAGCCCTTAATACTGCGTCCCGACCCCTTGCCGCAGTCGCCGTTCATGGAGATCAGCACGCAGGGCACGCCGTAGCGCTCCGCCAGACGGGATGAAACGATGCCGATCACGCCGGTATGCCAGCCCTCTCCCCAAAGTACAATGATCTTTCCGGCGGCCAGCGAGGGATCCCGGTCGATCTCCCCGAGGATCTCCTCGTAGATGGCATTCTCCTCTTCCTGGCGGCGGCGGTTGAGATCACACAGATGCTCGGCCAGAGCACAGGCTTCCCGGCTGTCACTGGTCAGCATCAGCCGCGCCGTACAGTCGGCTTCTCCCATGCGTCCGGCGGCATTGATCCGCGGCGCCAGCACGAAGCTGACCGAGTTGGCCGTCAGCGGCTTACTCTCCAGCCCCAGCTTCTGCATCAGCGTCTGCAAACCGATGTTTTCCGTGTGGCGCAGCCGCCGCAGGCCTTCCGTGATGATGATGCGGTTCTCTCCCGTCACCGGCATCACGTCGGCGATGGTGCCCAGCGCCACCACATCGGCATATTCATCCAGCAGCTCTTCAATGGGGCGGCCTTTTTCCATCGCGCAGATCAGCTTGAAGGCGACGCCAACACCGGCCAGCTCCCGGAAAGGATAAGCGCTATCGGGCCTCCGCGGATTGACGACCGCCTCGGCGCACGGAAGTGTCTCCTTGCATTCGTGATGGTCGGTGACGATGACCCGTATGCCCAGACTGCGCGCGTGTTCGATCTCCCGTGCCGCCGTAATGCCCGAATCGACGGTCACCAGCAGCGTGCATCCGTCCTCCTTGAGCGCCGTGATGGCACATTCGTTAAGACCATAGCCCTCGTTGATCCGGTCGGGAATATAATACCGGCAGTCGGCTCCCCGCGTGCGCAGATACCGGATCAGAATAGAGGTGGCCGTAATGCCGTCGACGTCGTAATCGCCATAAACGGCGATCCTCTCTCCCCCCTCGATGGCTTCCTCCAGCAGCGCCGCCGCTTTATCCATATCGGCCATCAGAAAGGGATCGTACAGATCCCGGCTGCCGCAGTTCATAAACTCTTGCGCCGCGGCCGCGGCATCCATGCCGCGGGCCGAAAGAACGGCCGCCGCCAGCCCCGATATTCCCAGCGTCTTCTGCAGGCTTTTTATTCGATTCTCGTCCCTTTGGGCGATGATCCACTTTTCTTTCTTCATATACTATCCAGCTGTCCTTTTTCTGTATATTTCAAACAGCAGTTGCCGCCGGCCGCCGATGGGCCGGCAAAGCGTTGCCGCAGCTAACCAATCCGTCCCCACAATGCGGCGCCTTCCCCCCGCGCCGGTTCCCATCGGCTGTCCCGATGATAGGGGGATATAAAAAATATTATATCAAATCCGGCTGCCACATACAAGTTTATCCACCGAAAACCGCGGGTATCGGCCAGATTTTCCAGCTTCTTCTCCCCAATGAAAGCTTCAAAGAGGCACGGCCGGCGCCATGCCTCTTTGAAAAAACACTTGATTCGGTTTACAGGGTGGGCTTGACGTCGGCCGGAATGGGGCACTCGTATTTGCCGCCGGCTGTGCGCGCCAGCTCTTCTTTGGCCTTGCGCATCAGCTCGGGATCGGCGATGGCCTTGGCGGCCGTCAGCGCCATGACCTTGGCGGCCACGGCGTTGCCGCGCGCGGCGATGGACGAACGGGACTGGGCCGTCATCTGCCAGCTGTGGCCCGGCGTACCCAGCGCCACGGTAGCCACCGTGCACTGGGCAGTGGGCACGCAGTAGCTGACATCGCCCACGTCGGTGGAGCCGGGCATGGCCCGCTCGATGGGGGTATAGGGCAGGATGCCAGTATGCAGCGGCGCATCCATGGAGATGCAGGCAGGGTCGATGCCCATGCCTTCCAGCGTGGCGGGGATATCGGCCAGGTCGCCCGGTGTGAAGGTCTTGCGGAACCGCTCTGCCAGCGCAACGTCTTCGGCGTCAAAGCAGGGCGCGCCGATCTCTTCAAAGGCCTCCTGCATCAGGCGTTCCAGCGTGCGGTTGTTGCAGCAGTCACTGAGGGCCTCGTGGAAATGCATCTGCATACGAGTCCCCGTCATCTTGGCAGCGCCCTCGGCGATATCCTGCACCCGCTGGAAGATCTCCTGCGCGGCGCGGATCTTGGGGGCGCGGACGAAATAATGGATCTTGGCCTTGTCATGGACAACATTGGGCGCGATACCGCCGGCATTGAGATACGCGTAGTGGACGCGGGCCTCGGGAATGATATGCTCACGCAGATAATTGACGCCAATATTCATCAGCTCGCAGGCGTCCAGCGCCGAGCGGCCCAGATGAGGATTGGCGGCAGCGTGGGCCGACACGCCGGTAAATTCAAAGAAGGCGCTGATACAGGCCAGGCTGGAGGTCGCCTTGACCTGATTCATGTCGCCGGGATGCCAGGTCAGGCAGATGTCGGCATCGTCAAACAGGCCGGCTCTGGCCATAAAGACCTTGCCCGAGCCGTATTCCTCGCCGGGGCAGCCGTAATAACGCACGGTGCCGGGCAGGCCGTTTTCCCTGAGATAATCCCGGAAGGCCAGGGCCGCGCCGGCAGCGGCGGCGCCCAGGCTGTTGTGGCCACAGCCCTGCCCGTAAGCGCCTTCTGTCACCGGGCACTTCTCGGGGCAGGCCGCTTCCTGCGACAGGGTGGGCAGGGCGTCGTATTCGCCCAGGAAGCCGATGATAGGATGGCCCTCGCCCCAGCTGGCGACAAAGGCCGTGGGCACCTCAGCTACGCCCATATCGACGTGAAAGCCGCGTTCCTCAAAAAAACTGCCGTAAAAAGCGGCCGACTTATATTCCTTCATGCCCGGTTCGGCAAACTCCCAGATGGTGTCGTTGACCAGGGCGATATCTTCCAGATGCCGATCGACAAAACCGGAGATCATCTCTTTCTTATCCATACCAATTCCTCCCGCAAAAGAATATATTTGCTTTTATGATAGCACACCATATGGGAAAATGCAAAGAAAATATCCCGGCAGTTCAGGCACTGCCGGGATATTTTTATTCACCAAAGGATCATTCGATATTGGGCATGATCTCCGGCGGCATAGCCGAAACATATTTGCCTCCGGTGGTGCGCACCAGCTCGGCCTTGGCCTTTTCCAGCAGCTCGGGCTGCTCGATGGCCATGGCAGCCGTCAGCGCCATGACCTTGGCTGCCACGACGGCGCCCTTGCTGGCCAAAGGCGAGCAGGACTGGGCCGTGATCTGCCAGCTGTGGCCGGGAGTGCCCAGCGCCTCTGTGGCGACACTGCACTGGGCTGTCGGCGCGCAGTAGCTGGCGTCGCCCACATCGGTGGAGCCGGGCATGGCGCGGTCGATGGGCACATAGGGCAGCACCCGTGTGTGCAGCACCTCATCGGGGCCGATGGCGTCGGCCGGATAGCCGTTGCGGACCAGACCGCTCTGTACGCTGTCCAGATCGCCCTTGGTATAGGTGGCGCGGAACTTGCGGGCCAGTTCAAAGTCGGCTTCGTCAAAGGCCGGTGCGCCGATCTCCTCAAAGGCCTCCTGCATGACCTTCTCCAGCGTGCGGTTGGGATTGTAATCGTAGATGGCTTCCTTCAGATGGACTTCATGGGTGGTGCCGGTCATCTTGGCCGCGCCCTCAGCGATATCCTTCACGCGCTCGTAGATCTCCTGTGCCTGCGACATCTTAGGCGCACGGATGAAGTAGTGGATCACGGCGTGGTCGTGGACGACGTTGGGAGCGATGCCGCCGGCATTCTTATAGGCATAATGCACGCGGGCCTCGGGGATGATATGCTCACGCAGATAGTTGACGCCGACATTCATCAGCTCGCAGGCGTCCAGCGCCGAGCGGCCCAGATGGGGGTTGCCGGCGGCATGGGCAGACACGCCGTGGAACTCGAACATGACGCTGATGTTGGCCAGGCTGGAGCTGGTGGTGACCTTGTTCTCCGAGCCGGGATGCCAGGTCAGGCAGACATCCAGATCGTCATAGAGGCCGGCTCTCGCCATATAGATCTTGCCCGAGCCGTATTCCTCGCCGGGGCAGCCATAGAAGCGAACGGTGCCCTGCATCCTGTTCTGCTCCAGATAATCCCGGAAGGCCAGTGCCGCACCGGCCGCGCCGGCGCCCAGACTGTTGTGGCCGCAGCCGTGACCGTAGGCGCCCTCGACAACGGGGATCTTGACGGCGCAGGCCGCCTCCTGCGACAGGGTGGGCAGGGCGTCAAACTCGCCCAGGAAACCGACGATGGGATGGCCCTCGCCCCAGGATGCCACAAAGGCCGTGGGCATATCGGCGACGCCGCTCTCCACCCGGAAGCCCTTTTCCACAAAGAATTCCTCGTAGAATTTGGCCGTTTTGTATTCCTTCATGCCGGCTTCGGCATAGCCCCAGACAGTATCGTTGATGCAGACAACGTCGTCCTGATACTTGTCGACCAGCGCGGAAATGATCTCTTTTTTGCTCATACGGGCACCTCTTTCTATATATTTTTAAAAGTCTTTCTGTGGAGTTCCGACAGCAGAACTTCCACACTATTGTAGCACAAAGAATTTGATATGGCAATGAATTTGATATGGCAATCACACCCAAACTGTTGTAAAATAAAAGTACATCAGCCGCGGGCGCCATCCTGCCGCCGGGCTTTATTGTCTATGTTGATATATTTTATCTGATCTATCTATCTCAGTGGAGGCTTGTATGACTGCCATCGTCACAGACGTCAAATACAGAATGTCTCTTTCTCTCATCCGGGATCTGGCCGACCGCGGGGTATCGGTGATTGCCTGTCACAGCGGTGAATTCCCCTACGCGCTGGCATCCAGGGGCGTCGCCCGCTCTGCTCAGCTGCCCGACTGCCTGCAGGCGCCGGCTGAATACCTGCAGGAACTGGCCGACCTGTGCCGCACCTGCGCCGAAACCCCTGTCCTGCTGCCGGTGGGCGCCGCGGCACTGACCCTGGTGACCACGCCCGAGGGACGCAGCGCGCTGGAGGGGCTGTGTCGCATCTGCCTGTCTGACCCCGACACTCTGGCGCTTGCCAACGACAAGGCGCGGCTGGCCGCATTGGCGCGCACCGTCGGCGTCCCCGTTCCCGAGGAATACCGCCCCCGGACGCCTTCCGATTTCGAAAAACTGCCCTACCCCGTCGTCATCAAGCCTCTGTGCGGTGAAAAGCAGGGGCTGGAAGCTGCCCGGCGCTATGTCATCGCCCGCAGCGCCGCCCAGGCCAGGGAGGCCTTTGATACCTTCACCTTCGACGGCCAGCCGCCGGTCGTGCAGCAGTATCTGCCGGGAGGCGGCCTGGGCTATTCGGTGGTGGCGCAGTCGGGCGTCATCGTCAATGCCATCTGCCACCGGCGGGTGCGGGAATACCCGCTGACCGGCGGCCCCTCCACCTGCTGCGAGGTCATCGACGGCGAATTCCTGCGTATCTACGCTGAAAACCTGATCAAGGCATTAAACTTTACAGGTCCTGCAATGATCGAATTCAAACTGGATGCAGACGGAAATCCCCGGCTGCTGGAGATCAATCCGCGCCTTTGGGGCACATTTCCCCTCACCCGCGCCGCCCGCAGCAGCTTTGCCTGGGACTGGTACGCGCTGGCCGCCGGTCTGACGCCCGAAAGGCGGCCGCCCCGGGTGGGCACCCGCATGTATTACCTGCTGTCCGATGCCCGGCGCGGTCTGGCTGTTCTGCGCCAGGGCAAGCTGGGTGCGCTGGCGGCGACCCTGGCCGACTGGCTGCTGCCGCGGGCCAGGGAAGGCATCTTTGAATGGGGCGACCTCCGGGCCTCGGTGAGCTATCTGGCCTCTTATCTGCGCAGGGGGATGGGCGTATGATCCTGCGGCTTGACCTCCACGTCCATTCCGACCGTTCACCCGACGGGCGCAGCAGTCTGGATGCGCTGATCCGGGCCGCCAGAACCCGCGAACTGGACGGCTTTGCGCTGGCCGACCATGACCTGCTCTCCTGCGCCGCCGCGGCAGATGATCTGCTGGTGGTGCCCGCCTGCGAATGTTCGACCCGGGACGGCCATATTCTGGCCCTCTGCATCGACCGGCTGCCGCAGGTTCTGCAAAGCAGCACCGGCCGACTGCCCACCGCCCGGGAGGCCATCGACGAAATCCACCGTCTGGGCGGCGTGGCCGTCTGGGCTCATCCCTACGAGCGGCACGACGCCATCAATGAAAAGGCGGCGGCACTGGCCGACGCCATCGAAACAGCCAATGGCCGGGCTGTTTTCAAGCGGCCCCAGGCCAATGCCCAGGCGGCGGCACTGGCCAGGCGTCTGGGTAAGCCCCAAACCGGCGGCAGCGATGCTCACCACCATTCGGAAGTCGGCAACGCGTTTACAGAACTGGACTGTAAAGATAAAACCCTTAACAGTATAAAGCAGGCGCTTCTCACCGGAAACTGCACGCCCATCGCAGTGCGCGATACACCGCGTTATAAAAAAGGCCTTTCCCAGTTCTGCAAATGCCTCCGGAAACCGGTCGCTCCCGGCCGGCTGCTCAAGGCATTGGCCTATCTGGTCTACTGCTTCTGGCTCGACCTGCGCTTCTATATACAAAACCAAGGCTAATAATAAAGGACGGATATTATGTCTATGCTCACCACGGCCATTGGCGCCGCCAAAAAAGCCAAACATGCCCTCAAAGACGAGATCGACCGGCGCACGCCAGTCTATCTCTCTCCGGTTCGCCGCATCGAACAGATCCGCACCACACAAAGGGTCTGTGCCATGACCTTCGACGACGGCCCCATGCTGCTGCCGCCCTCCCCCTGCCCTGACGGCATACCGGCAGATTATCCGCTGACAGCTCACCTGCTGGACGTGCTCGACGCTTACGGAGCCAAAGGCACCTTCGACGTGGTGGGCGACACTTCCACCAACTATCCCGACCAGGCCGGGCAGGTGGGCTCCGCCTCCTGGGGCGGCATCGCCTACGACCACTATCCCGATTTCGGCCGGGACAACCAGGGCGGCGCGGTTCACAGCCCGGATCTGATCGACCGCATGATCCGCAACGGTCATCAGATCACCAATCACACCTACGCCCATGTGCTTTTCGGTAAAAAGTCGGTTGTCTATGGCCGACGCCACCATCTGCATGCGCTGGAGGAAGTAACGACCGACCTGCACCGTCTGGATGAGCTGCTGCGCCAAAAACACGGCTATGCCATAGGCTTCATGCGGCCGCCTCACTATGTCGACCGCATCTCCGGCGGCTTCGACAGTTACGACGCCTGTGCCCTTCTGGGCTATCAGTATATGGCGGCCAGCTTTGACGGCGCCGGCTGGCTGCCCTGCAAGACCTACGAGCAGGAGGTCGAAGCCATGTGGAAGCCCATCGAAGCCGCCCTGCAGAAGGACCCCGACGCCTTATGCGGCCAGATCATCTTCCAGAAAGACGGTTACAATATGGCCCGCCACACCCCCGTGGCAGATGGCCTTGGCAAGGCGCTGGAGATCCTGCAGCGTTACGGCTATCGGGTCGTCACTGTGCAGGAGCTTCTGGAATACTCCCCCTTCGCCGATCTCGGCGCGGCCGATCCTCTCTTTCTGGCTGCCCGCGGCCTGTTGGACCGCGGCTATACCGTGGCCTTCCGCAACAACAAAGTCCTGCCGCAGACACCCCTCACACGCGGCGCGCTGGCCATGCTCCGTTTCGGCGCCGATGGCGCGCGGCGGCGCATCGAGCTGATGCAGGGAAAGAAAGCCTTTGCCGTCCGGGATATGAAAGTCAGCCATCCGTACAGCGGCGCCGTCAGTCTGGCACTGGAGCGGGATGTTTTTTCTCTGGATCGCGGCCGCTTCCGCCCCGACGCGCCGGTCGGCCGGGCCGATCTGGAAAGCTTCTGCCGCACCCTCTACGGCCGGACGCCCGATGACCTGCCGGAGAAACTGACCCACGGCGACGCCATCCGTACGCTGGCCGCGATGTAAAATTTGCTTTGATCTTTGAAACAGCATATCAAAACACCTGCCTGTGTATAAGTGCACTGGCAGGTGTTTTTTTGCGTGTATCGCAATAAAAAAGCTCCGGAAGATCACTTCCGGAGCTTTTAAAGCCGATAGAGGCTTGCTTATTTGATCATGCTGGCAACTTCGTCGGCGAAGTTGTCTTCTCTCTTGGCCAGGCCCTCGCCCTTTTCAAAGCGAACGAATCTGGCGATCTTGACGGTGCCGCCCTGCTCGGCAGCGACCTTCTCGGCATACTTCTCGACCGACATCTTGTTCTCCTTGACGAATGCCTGGTTGGTCAGGCAGTTCTCTTCATAGAACTTGTTGATACGGCCGTTGACGATCTTCTCAGCAACGTTGGCGGGCTTGCCTTCGTTGATGGTCTGCGCCATGAGGATCTCCTTCTCCTTGGCCAGAACGTCGGCAGGAACGCTTTCCTTGTTCAGATACTGGGGACGCATGGCAGCGATCTGCATGCAGATGTCCTTGCCCAGCTCCTTGATGGCTTCGTTGTTCTTGAGGTTCTCGGAAACTTCCAGGCCCACCAGAACACCGATGCGGCCGCCCATATGGATATAAGCGACGTTCATGGTCGAGTCGTCGTAACGCTCGAATCTGCGGATCTGAATGTTTTCGCCGATGGTCAGGACCTTCTCCTGCTGCATGCCGGTAACGGTCAGCTCGGTGCCGGGATAGGTGCAGGCGCCCAGAGCGGCCAGATCAGCGGGAGCATCCTTCATAACGACGGTGCAGACATCGGCGCAGAACTTCTGGAACTCGGCGTTCTTGGCAACAAAGTCGGTCTCGGAGTTGACCTCGACGATGGCGCCGACGCCGCACTGATCGCAAACCGAAGCGTAGACAACGCCTTCGGCGGCAATACGGCCGGCCTTCTTGGCCGCGGCAGCCAGACCCTTTTCACGCAGGATCTCGATCGCCTTTTCAAAATCACCGTCAGAAGCTACGAGGGCCTTTTTGCAGTCCATCATGCCGACGCCGGTCTGCTCACGCAGCTTCTGAACATCTTTCGCTGTAAAAGCCATGATATATTCCTCCAAAAATGTGGATTGAGTTTAGTTACGCGCGGAAAATCAAGCCTTGACGATCTCTTCGGCTGTCTTGGATTCTCTCTTCTGGGGAGCTCTGGGGGTCGTGTCGACGCTCTCAGCCTGCTCGGAAGCGGCAACGGTCTCGTCGCTGACCGACAGCTGCTCGCCCTGGCGGCCTTCGATGACAGCGTTGGCCATGGCCTGCGCGATCAGCTTGATGGCGCGGATGGCGTCGTCGTTGCCGGGGATGACATAATCGGCTTCATCGGGATCGCAGTTGGTGTCGACGATGGCGACAACGGGGATGCCCAGCTTTCTGGCTTCGGCGATGGCGTTCTTCTCCTTGCGCAGGTCAACGACAAACAGCGCGGCGGGGAGCTGCTTCATTTCCTTAACGCCGCCCAGGTACTTCTCCAGCTTTTCGATCTCCAGCTTCAGCTTGATGACTTCCTTCTTGGGCAGCAGATCGAAGGTGCCGTCCTCGCTCATCTTGTTGAGCTGGTTCAGACGGTCGACTCTCTTGCGCATGGTCTTGAAGTTGGTCAGCATACCGCCCAGCCAGCGGGCGTTGACATAGAACATACCGACTCTCTCGGCCTCTTCGCGAACGGCGTCCTGGGCCTGCTTCTTTGTGCCGACGAACAGGATCGAACCGCCCTCGGCGGCTGTGTCACGGACGAAGAAATAAGCTTCTTCCAGCTTCTTGACCGTCTTCTGGAGATCGATGATATAGATACCGTTTCTCTCCATGAAGATGTACTCGGCCATTTTGGGGTTCCATCTTCTTGTCTGGTGACCGAAGTGTACGCCGGCCTCCAGCAGCTGCTTCATAGAAATGACTGACATTGAAATGTCCTCCTTTGGTTTTTCCTCCACTGCGATCATTCACTCCCGCGGCCGCCGCCTGGCGACGACACCTGCAGGTGTGTTCCGCAATGTGTGTGATTTCAGGGCTTTGCCCTGAACATTAGCTTAAACAGCATACCACAATTCATCTGCGCTTGCAAGAGAAATTTTACAAATAATCGCGGCAAAAATCAAGATTCCTCAAAAAACTCTGCTGCTTCTTCCACAGGCGGATGGCTGCCCGGGGCTCCACGGCGGAAAACCGCACGGTGTCGCCGGCTTTTTTCTGTGCCAGCAGGGGCAAATCGGCCGAAATGACCACGGCGATCTTGGCATAGCCGCCGGTGGTCTGCCGGTCGGCCATCATAACGATGGGCTGTCCCGAAGGCACCTGTACGGCCCCCATGACCACACCGTCGGAAATAATATTGCCGTCGCAGCCGGGCGCGTATTCAATGGCCGGCCCCTCCAGGCGGTAGCCCATGCGGTCGCTCTCGCCGGTCAGCCGGTAGCTGCCCGCCAGAAAGGTTTCCACCCCTTTGCCGGAAAAGCGCTCCTGCTGCGGCCCCAGCACCACCCGCGCCGGCCGGTCTTCCAGCGGATACTGCCGCAGCTCACGGTCGAACACCCGGTATTCCATAAACGGCAGCCACGGCATGGGCGCGCGCAGGGGCAGCTGATCATCCTTCAGCAGCCGGCGGCCCTCATAGCCGCCGAATCCGCCCTTGAGGCTGGTCGACCGGCTGCCCAGCACGATGGGCAGGTCAAAGCCGCCGGCAACGGCCAGATAGGCCCGGGCGCCCTGCCGCGCAGGCCCGATCTCCAGCACGGCGCCGAAGGACGCGGCATAGGCTCTGGCCGGCTCTATGGCCTGTCCGTCCAGCTTCATCTCAAACTCACCGCCGCAGACGGCAAAAACGCAGGGTACTTCAAAACGCAGCGACGGCCCCAGAAGCGTGATCTCCAGCGCCGCCTCGTCCGGCTCGTTATCAACCAGCCGGTTGGCCAGCGCCAGCGAATATTCGTCCATGGCCCCGCAGACCGGCACACCGAACTGCTGCCAGCCCCGGCGGCCGCCGTCCTGCACGGTGGTCATCAGGCCGGGTGATAAAACGCGGATCATCTGCCCTCTCCCCTTTCCAAAGCCAGGTATTCTTCCGGCGTGATGGGCCGGAAGCGCACCTTCTGGCCGGCGCGCAGCAAAAACGGATCCTCGCGGTCCATATCAAACAGGCGCAGCGGTGTGCGGCCGATCAGCTGCCAGCCGCCGGGCGACTGAATGGGATAGACGCCGGTCTGGGCGCCCGCGATGCCCACCGAGCCGGCCGGTATGGCTGTCCTGGGCGTTTTGAGGCGCGGCGTGGCGATAGACGGATCCATGCCGCCCATATAGGGGAAGCCGGGCGTAAAGCCCAGCATGTAGATCAGGTATTCCCGACCGCTGTGACGGGCGATGACCTCGTCAGCCGTCAGCCCCGTATGGGCGCAGACCTGCGGAAGATCGGGGCCGTATTCGCCGCCGTAGGCCACCGGGATCACAACGGTCTCCCCCTCGGCCGGTCCCGCTTCGCCGCCGGCGGCGGCCGCTTCCTCCACAGCCCGCAGCAGCAGATCGACGTCCAGCTCCGACGGATCAAAATGGATGGTGACGGCGCAGTAGGTGGGCACGATCTCAACGATGCCGCGCAGCCCCAGCGCGAAAAACCGGGCGGCAAAACCGCAGACGGCGGCATTGATCCCGGGAGAGATCTCCTGCGGAAACACTACGGTGACGGCGCGGTCGCCGCAGAATCGGATGTCGGCGCTCATCTGCCCAGCACCTGCCGCATATTGGCCGCCTCGACTCCCTGCTGCCCCAGCGCGGCGCGGATCTGCCGTACGAAATCGACGGCCGCCGCGTTATCGCCGTGGACGCACACCGAGCGGCAGTCCAGACGCAGCAGATTGCCGGCATGGGTCTCTACCTCGTGGTCGCGCACCATGCGCACCACGCGCCGGCAGGCCAGATCGCTGTCGTGGATGACGGCGCCCTCCAGCCGCCGGTCCACCAGGCTGCCGTCGTCGTTATAGGCACGGTCGGCAAAAAATTCGCTGACATAGCCCAGCCCGCATTCGGCGGCCGCTTCCTCCATCCGGCTGTTGGGCAGGCCCAGCAGCAGCAGCTGGCTGTCGAAGGCCCTGACGGCCTCGGCCAGCGCCATGGCCGTGTTCAGATCCCGGCCGGCCATGTTATACAGAGCGCCGTGGGCCTTGACATGCTGCAGCTCGCCGCCGCAGGCCCGGACGAAAGCGTAGAGCGCGCCCAGCTGATACTGGACACAGGCGCGGATCTCGTCGCGGGACAGCTTCATATCCCGGCGGCCAAAGCCCATCAGATCGGGGAACCCGGGATGGGCGCCGATGGCCGTTCCGTTCTGTACGGCCATGCGGACGGTCTTTTCCATCACCACGGGATCGCCGCCGTGATAGCCGCAGGCCACGTTGACCGAAGTGACAAAGGGAATGACCTCTTCATCCATGCCGACCTTGAAAGCACCGTAGCTTTCCCCAAGGTCACAGTTGAGATCGATGTGCAGAATATCCGACATAATAAGAGCCTCCTTGCTTGCACCGTGCGATGACGCACTGTAAGTCATCTCTATTATAGCATGGTTTCCGGCTCCGCAAAAGACAAAACCGCTTATTTGCCGCGATTCTTCCCGCGCCCCGCCGTCTGACGCGCAAGCAGCTCCGCCCTGGTCCGCACCAGTATGATGTCCTCGCCGATCTTTTCAATATCTTCCCAGGGCACTACGCGCTCCGCTTCCCTGCCCAACAGGCCGAAGAACCGCAGCCGCCCCGGAATGACCATCGACTGCACGCGCCCCGTTTCGATATCGATCTCCACATCGCCCACATAGCCCAGCCGCGCGCCGTCCCGCAGATCGATGACTTCCTTATAGCCCATATCCAGGATACGGCAGATCTTTTCCATAAAAACAGCCCCCTCACCGTCAGATATATGCGGCAAGGAGGCGCAGTTTGTTAAAAACCTGCCGCAGGCAGGCTTTTTTCTGTAAAATGTTTTTTCACGGACATGCGCCGGGAAAAACACATTGGCCCGCCGGTTTTTCCGCAGAAAAACGGCGAAACCGGCCCGCAGGCCGGAGCCTTTGCCGAGAAAAACCCAGCGAAGCGGTTTTTCTCGGCAATTTCAGCCCCCTCACCGTCATATATATGCGGCAAGGGGGCTGAAAATATCCGTCTGAATATCGGTTATCTGAGATCCTCCGCGAGGATATACCGGCTCAGCTTCTTCTGCAGGGCCAGGCAGCAGATGACGGCGATGATGGAGCTGGGCAGCATGTAGGAAAGGTTATAGAGCAGCGAATAGATGACGGGCGACGACATATTCAGCCCCATGAACACCGGCGGCATATACTGGGCATAAATGGTGACGCCGCTGATGTAGTGGATGACGAAGCGGCCGAAGCAGCCAATAACGGCGCCCAGCCAGACCTTCCCGGGCTGGTTGCGGATCAGGCCGGCGAGGCCGACCATCATGTAGGCCAGCGAATAGTCGAGCAGCATCGACTGCCAGTTGACGGCCACACCGCCGGCCAGGAAAAACTTCAGGGTCCCGAAGGCCAGGCCGGCCAGCAGGCCGCTGCCGGCGCCCCAGCGGACGGCATAGATGATCATGGGGATCATGACGAAATCGATGGACCCGCCGTACTGCAGGCCGATGGGGATCTCGATGTAGCTGAGTACGATGGACATAGCCACGACCAGCGCACCCTCCGCCAGCATGCGCACTTTTTTCTTCTGCGTTGTCATAAAAAAGAACTCCTTTCGAGCTGAACACCCCGAAAGCCGCCGGACCAACAGAAAAGCCGCGGAAGATCACTCTGCCGCGGCTTCAAAGCTCAGTCCATCCATGTGCTTCCTACGCCGGCATTACCCGGATCAGGTATAAGGGTTTCGGGAACGCATCCCGCTCTCAGCCGGCTTTTCGCCAGCACCCCTGTGTTCAGTTCGACATCATCCTACAACGCAAAAGGCGGTTTGTCAAGCTTTATTTCTGTTCTCCCAGCTCGGCGAGCATGCTGTTGTAAAGCTTCTCCTCCAGTTCCTTGCCGGCGTTATGGCCCATCTTCTTGTGCCGGTTATTCATGGCGGCTACTTCGATGACGACGGCCAGGTTGCGTCCGGGCTTGACCGGAACGGTCAGCGACGGGACGGCAATATCCAGAATGGTGGTATAATTCTCCTCGGTGCCCATGCGGTCGTAGGCCTTGCCGTCGACCCAGTTTTCCAGGTTGATGATCAGATCGATCTTCTCGGTGGGCTTGACGGCGCCCATACCGAACAGGCGGCGCACATCGACGATGCCGATGCCGCGCAGCTCCATAAAATACCGGATCAGCTCAGGCGCCGAGCCGACCAGGCTCTTGGCCGAAACGCGCTTGATATCCACGGCGTCATCGGCTACCAGGCGGTGGCCGCGCTTGATCAGCTCGACGGCCGTTTCGCTCTTGCCCACGCCGCTGTCTCCGATCAGCAGGATGCCCTCGCCGTAGACCTCCATCAGCACGCCGTGCATGGTCGTCCGGGCGCCCAGATGGACGTTGAGCGAACGGCTCAGCTCGGCGATCAGGTCGGAGGCATGCTCCTGCGCTTTGAGCACAGGCACGCCGAACTTCATGGCGCTCTTGCTGCAGATGGGCAGCGCTTCACTTTCAGAAGACAGAATAAGCACCGGGATGTCGTGGGCAAAAAGGGCGTCGAACTTGGCCTCCTGTTCGGCCTCGCTGAACTGCGACAGATAATTGTGCTCCACACCGCCCAGCACCTGGATGCGGTCGCTGTCGAATCCTTCGTAAAAACCGGTCAGCTGCAGGCCGGGGCGGTTGACGCTGGCATCGCTGATCTTGCGCTCAAGATATCCTTCGGGACCGCAGATCACCTCCAGCCGGAATTCCTTGATCAGTTCGTGGACCATAATGGAATACTTGGCCGCCATGGAATGTCACCTCATTTCACTTTCCGGATCTTTCTGACCGATCCTTCTTTTGTATTTTCCGCACGGTTCTGATCGTGTTGTTATTAGGTGATATTATATAACATTGTCAGGAAAAAAGCAATCGGCAATCCGGCGCCCGGCTTTCCTGAAATGTAGGATTACAATAGATGTTGGACAGTTGAATAAAAAAGGATGAAGGATAAGGC
>CAMEZQ010000012.1 GCA_945947915.1 uncultured Clostridia bacterium
TCAGGTGCTAGTGAGGGCAACTTCGTGGGGGTTCAAGTCCCTTCATCCGCACCAAAACAGGTTGAAACGTAAGGTTTCAGCTTGTTTTTTTATGTATTTCAGCCGCTTTGCGGCAAAAAAATCGGCTCTGCATCCGGGCGATGCGGAGCCTGTTTTTTTGGTTTTAAACCGTCGGGACGGCGCCTGCGCTATGCGCGGACCGATCCTTCCTCCGGCCCGTCAACCGTCATCGGTTCTTCCGATTCAAGATCTTTGATCTGTTCGGCCCATTCTTTCTCCCGGGCCAGCTGGTCTTCGATGCTCTCCAGCGCCGCCTCATACCAGTCGTCCGGCCAATCATAGACGCCGCTGCTGTTGGGACGCAACTGCTCCAGCACCTCCTGGGTTGCCGCGCCGCTGGCCAGCAGCTCCTGCAGGATGTCTCCGCAGCGGCTGTCGCCACCCTGGGCCCCATCGTACAGAAGCCGTACCCTCTCCAGGCCGCACAGCCGCCGCACAAACGGGTCGTCCGTCCGGCGCGATGCCCCAAGCAAGTCCGTACCCATCAGGTCATAGAAGGCATCTTTCCCGATCTGCAGCCTCCAGACGCTCCGAAGGGCCTCCGGCCGGAACCGGACGCAGCCTTCCGGGGCGGACGTGCGCACCAGAATCTCGACCCAGGGGAGAGGGCCATAATAAAAACACATGTCCCGCATCCAGTACCGCACCGCTGCCCGGGGATTTCGGGGCACATCCACGCCGTCTCTGTAGTAGTCAAACAGATAGCAGCCGGAATCCTGGGCCTGCCGGTAGAGCTCTGCCGCCTTTCGGCGGTCCTTCGTCACGCCCCTGCCCTCCGCATAGCACTTTGCCAGCATCCAGAAACAGGTCCACTGATCAACAACAGATGCCCTGCTCCCTTCATGCCGGCTTTCCACCGCGGCGGTGAGGGCACGAACGGCCCGCGCCGGGTCCGCCGGGACCCCCTTGCCATCCAAAAGAAGGCCAGCCAGGTAAGGGACCATATCGATCTTATGGGGCAGGGCCGCCTCCATCCAGCGGACGGCCTCCTCCCCGGAGATCTGATCTCCGCAGTATCCCCCAAGAAAACTCTCCTTTGGCCCGTTCATAACTTCGGTGAAGAACTGCCAGCCGATCTCGCACTGGGCGTCCACACTGCCGGCCTCGGCGGCCTCCCGCAGGAGATCCAGGGGTTCCCAGGTATCCTCTCCAAACCGTTCCTTCTCACTGAGGAATTCACACAGGTGCCATCCGGCCTCGCCGCAGCCACGCCGGAAGGCTTCGTCCAGCTGCTCTTCTATCAGGTCCAGCAGCCAGTCCCGTTTGGTCCCGTCCAGATCGTCCTCCAGTTCAAGCTCCTTCAGCCGCAGGGCCAGGGCCATCTGCTCCTCCGGCGTATGCATCGCGTGACCTACGATCCGCTTCAGGACCCTGATGTCCGACTCTCCCTCAAACAGAATACGGCAGTGCCGGTCACCACAGTCATCTTCCTGGACCTCCACCAGAAAATAGTATTCCAGCAGCAGCGCAACAGCCTCGGGAGACAATCTCTGCTTTGGAATATCCTGGATCCCGGAATCATTCCAGCCGTAGCGCCATTCCAGGCTCAGCTGCACCGTGGCATAGTCGTCGTTGGAATGGACCTCCTCTTTGCACGCGGTCAGCCGGGGCAGCTCCGGGGCCAGATCGGCAAAGCAGTCCGGGATCGGCTGCTCCCAGTCATCCTGCGGATCCTCCCGCCAGGCCTCCAGCGGCCAGCGGTAATACTCCAGCAGGGCGATCTCCCACAGATCACGGTCCTCGGTCACGGCCTCCAGAAACGCATCGCAGCACGCCCGGATGCGCTTTTCCATTATGCTCAGCATATCGTTTTTGATCCTCCTTCGTCCTTCCGACGCACTGCGAGCCTCTGTCCGGCGGCATCCGTTCCGCCGGCAGGCCGGTCGGGAGGCTGCATAGTATACTCCTATATTATTGGATAAAGCGCATAAAATCAAGAATCCTCCCGGCTGACGGGCAAGATTTTTCTTCCGGGACGCATCCTGAAAAAAGTGTTGACAAGCGGAAAAAAAGTGTTATAATAGCTTTTGTCAGTTGCGGATGTGGCGGAATCGGCAGACGCGCTAGCTTCAGGTGCTAGTGAGGGCAACTTCGTGGGGGTTCAAGTCCCTTCATCCGCACCAACCGACAGGATCCGGATCCGGTTTTCCCTGTGAAAGCCGGATCCGTTTTTTATTGCCCAAAAAGTCCGGGACCGTTCATCCCATCGGCTTTATATGAAAAAGCATCTTGACAGACGCAAAAAAGAATATTATAGTAATAAGTGGTTAGTCGCAACTAACCACTTCGCTCTTGCTCCCGGCTTGCGATCCTGCATATCCCGGCGGATTCTTTTGCAAAAACACCGCCCGATCGATCGCTTCCGGTCCCCGTTCTGCAAAAGCCGGGGAAGGGGCCTTTTCTTTTTTTGAGCGGAAGTTAGCATAGGCTAACTCACTGTCTGATCAGACGGGCAGGCCGGTGGTCCCGGCTTGCTCACGGTGATCCGCCGCGGCTGAAGCGCAAAGCCCCGGCTGCGTCCCGGACGAAAGGAGGTCTTCTCATGGCTGTAAAACGTTTGACCCGCATGGCGCTCCTGACGGCGGTGGCTCTGACCATCTTCATCGTGGAGCTGCAGCTGCCCGCCCTGGTCCCCGTGCCCGGCGTCAAGCCCGGACTGGCCAACATCATCACCGTTTACGCCGTATTCACCCTGGGGCCCGCGGAGGCCTTCTGCATCCTGCTTGCGCGCATTCTCCTGGGCAGCATGTTTGCGGGCCAGATGATGTCTCTGCTCTACAGTCTGGCGGGCGGCATGCTGTGCTTTCTGCTCATGCTGGCGCTGCGCAGGTTTCTGGCCGCCGGGCAGATCTGGATCTGCAGCGTATTCGGCGCGATGGCCCATAACGTCGGGCAGATCTCCGTGGCCATCCTGCTCACCAAAACCCCCGCCCTGCTCTGTTACCTGCCGGTCCTGATGCTCTCGGGGTGCATCGCCGGAACGCTGACCGGCCTGTGCGCGCAATATGTGATCCACCGGATGCCTCCTGGCAGTATTTGATAGATTATTTGTCTTTTTGATCCAGAAGTATATTTTTATTCAAAAGAATGATTTACATTTTCTTTGCTTCTCTCCTATACTGTGCCTGTAACACGATACCTGCAAAACAGTTGGATTCTTATCGATCCTGATGGTCCGGCTGCTGGCCGCCCTGGCCTTTCTTCTCTATCTGATCGTGCTGACCCGGCTGCCCAGGTATCTCAAAATGCCCTTCTGTCCCAGCTGGGCGGCCTTTACCTTCCCCTTTGTCATCTCGGCCATCGGCCTCAAGCAGGCCATGGCCTGTCTGGCCAAGATGGGCGCGCCCATGCCGGTGCTGCAGTATGTCTACTGATCCAGACGGTCATCGCCGCCCTGCTGACTGTCTATACTCTCATCCGGTATATCCAGGCCGTCACAGCCGCCCAGCCGGCCAAATAACCCCGCATTTCTTCCAAACTTGTCAAAAAAAGCCGGTAAAGGCCGGACTTTTTTATGGAATGGTTTTTCACGGATATATGCCGGGGAAAAACGCCATGACCGTCCCCTGCCCCGGAAAACCCGGCGAAACGGTTTTCTGACAGACTCTCAGGGCCCCGCTTGCAAGCGGGGCCTTTCTTATTGCTTTCCCTTTTGCCGCTTATGTGGTAAACTATACTGGAAATACCGGCGGCGCACGCCCCGCCTAAATGGAGGAACACCTATGCATCTGACGCCCGAAGCCAGCGTTTCGGCGCTGGCCGTTTTCGCCCAGGGCCTGCTGAGTTTTTTCTCGCCCTGCGTTTTTCCCATCATTCCCCTCTATATCGGCTACCTATCGGGCAGCGCCCGGCAGACCGATGATCCGTCGGAGACGCCGCCGTCCAAAAGCCGATTGCTGGTCAATACCTGCTTCTTCATCCTCGGCATCAGCTTCGCCTTTTTTCTGCTGGCGCTGGGCTTCACAGCCTTCGGGCAGTTTTTCCGGCGTTACAGCGGCGTCATCACCAAAGTTGGCGGCACCCTTGTCTTTTTTCTGGGTCTGTACCAGCTTGACCTCTTTGGCACCGCTGGGCCTCTGAGCCGGGAACGGCGGCTGTATTTTTCCCCCGAAACGCTGTCGGCCGGCCCCCTGGCCGCGCTGCTTATGGGCTTCACCTTCAGCTTTGGCTGGACACCCTGCGTTGGTCCGGCACTGACCTCTGCCTTGCTTCTGGCCTCCTCCAGCAGCAGCGCGGCCGCCGGCTTTGCGCTGGTGGGCGTTTACACCGTCGGCTTCACGCTGCCCTTTCTCTGCATCGCTCTTTTTGCGCAAAAAGCCATGGGCTTCTTTTCCGACAAAGGCCGGCTGATGACGGCGGCCCGGCGGCTGGGCGGCGTGCTGCTCATCGTCATGGGCGCTCTGATGTTCACAGGATATTTCGGCCAGACGGCTTCCGCGCAGGATACCGGCGCGCCGTCCGCAGAAGATACACAGGCCGGCGAACCGGCTGACCGTCCGCGTGTGGCCGTTCCCGACGTGGTCCTCACCGACCGGGACGGCACCCCCGTTTCCCTCACCGATTACGCCGGACAGACCGTTTTTCTCAATTTCTGGGCTACCTGGTGCGGCCCCTGCAAAAGTGAGATGCCCGATATTCAGGCTCTTTACGAGGCCTACGACTGCAACAAGGGCAGCGTGGCCGTGGTGGCCGTTGCCATGCCCGACACCTATCAGGAAGGCAGTGTTGACGACATCTGCGACTTTCTCGACCAGAACGGCTATACCTATCCCGTACTGTTCGACCGGGACGGCGCGGCGCTGGAGCTCTTTGGCGTAACGGCCTTCCCCACCACCTTTATGATCGACGCCGAAGGCTTCGTTTACGGCTATATCTCCGGCGCCATGGATTACGCCACCATGGTGCGCATCGTAGAGCAGACGGCCGCGCTCACTGGCGGAGAGGTGCAGCCATGAAGATCCGCACCCGCATCCTGCTCTACAACACCCTGATGGTATTGCTTTCCCTCATCGTTCTTCTGGCTGTCGGATCGTCGGTCATCGGCGTCTGGGGCTTTTGGAAATGGGATGACAACAGCGGCACCGAACAGGCCGAAGCGCTGATCAACCAGCTCTCCGCCGTCTCTTCTTTTGAAGAAGCCGACCGTCGGCTGGAAGACCTCGGCTATTCCCTCTATGTTCTGCAGCCCGCCGGAAGCACCGCCGTATATACCGGAGACACCGACGGCTCGCTGATGCACGCCCTGGAAGATGAGGTTCTGGAAAAAGCCCGGATCTACAATCTGGGTGACGATCGGATCATCGCCCGCCGCCTGAATCCCTATCTTCTCATCGCGCTGCAGACCCGTGCCGATGAATCGACCCCCAGTCCCCGCAGCCTGCTCATCTGGTTTCTCGTGGTTGGCGCCGCCGCCATCCTGGTCATTATGCCCATCACCTCACTTTTCACCCGCAAGCTGCTCAAGCACATCACCCGTCCCCTGGCAGCGCTGACAGGCGCGGCCGGCCGTGTGGAAACGGGGGATCTCTCCACGCCCATCGAATACCACGGCGTCGATGAATTCCGGGCCGTCTGCGATGCCTTCAACCACATGCAGGAACATCTGAAAAGCGAGCGCGACAAAAATGCCGCCTACGAGCGTGCCCGCACCGATATGATTTCGGGGATCTCCCATGACCTGCGCACGCCGCTGACCTCAGTCAAGGGCTATATCAAAGGCATCAGCGACGGCATTGCCAACACGCCGGAAAAGCAGCAGCGCTATCTCCAGACGGCCTATTCCAAAGCCAACGAAATGGACAAGCTGCTGGAAAAGCTCTTTTTCTTTTCCAAGCTGGAGACCGGCAACCTGCCGATGAACAAACGCCCCATCGACCTCTCCGACTTTATCCGGAATTACGTCCGCGATGCCTCTCTGGATCCGGATCTGCAAAATGTGATGTTGACGGCCGACGTTTCCGACACTGCCCACACCGTGCTGGCCGACGCCGAGCAGCTCCGGCGGGTTTTCAACAATCTGACCGAAAACGCTCTGAAATACGCCCATGCCGATCCCCTGCGCATCCGCATATGGCTGGACCGTGCCGACGGATGGGAGATCGTCTTTTTTTCCGACAACGGCCACGGCGTGCCGGAAAGCCAGCTGAGCAGCCTGTTTGAACAGTTCTGGCGCGCCGACAGTGCCCGCCAGAGCGGCAGCAACAGCAGCGGGCTGGGGCTGTATATCGTCAAGCATATCATCGACAGCCATGGCGGCAGCATCCGCGCCGAAAACGCGGACGGCCTGCGCCTGATCATCCGCCTGCCGGTCTGCGCTGCCGGCGGCGCCGCACCCACAAAGGAGGAAACCGTATGAAACGCATTCTGATCGCCGAGGACGATCCCGAGATCGCCCAGCTGGAACAGGACTATCTGGAAATGAACAGTTTTGAATCGGATATCGCTTCCGATGGCCAGCAGGCGCTGGAAATGGGGCTGAACGGCGGCTACGACCTGATCCTGCTGGACATCATGCTGCCCCGGCTGGACGGCTATGCCGTCTGCCGCAAGCTGCGCGACAAGCTGGACGTGCCCATCCTGATGGTGACGGCCAAAGGGGAATCGTCCGACAAGATCCTCGGGCTGGGGCTGGGCGCCGACGATTACATCCCCAAGCCCTTCGATCCGGCCGAGCTGGTGGCGCGCATCAAATCTCATATCAATCGGTATGAGCGCCTGACCAATCCCGGCGCGTCGTCCGGAAAAAGCGACGAGATCCGCATTGGCGATTCCCTGGTCATCCACCCGAAGAACTGGAAGGTCTTTAAAAATGGCGTCGAGCTTCGGCTGCCCAACCGGGAGTTTGAGATCCTGGTCTTTCTGGCCCAGAACCCCAATAAAGTCTTTTCCCGCGAGCAGCTTTTCGAGCGGATCTGGGGCATCGGCTATATCAGCGACAGCGCCACCGTCACCGTCCACATCGGCCGCATCCGCGAAAAGATCGAGGAGGACCCACAGAACCCCCGCATCATCGAAACGGTCTGGGGCGCCGGATACCGGCTCAATATGCCCGAATCAGAATAAATGCCGGCAAAATGAAATAACCCCCATCCGGAAAAGCCGGATGGGGGTTCTGTTTCGTTGTCGGACTCAGAGCTGCTCCAGGGCGTCCATCAGGCCGTAAAGCGCCACGCAGTCCAGCGCGTCGCCGCATCCGCTGTCGATGAGGGCGGCAACTGCAGGATCGATGGGCATCCGGGCCACATTGGGGATGCCGAAAGCCCGTGCCGTCTCCTCGGCGCGGCTGGGGCCGAAAAGCTCGATCTTCTTGCCGCAGTCGGGGCATTCCACATAGCTCATGTTTTCCACCAGACCCAGGACGGGGATCTCCATCAGCTTGGCCATATTGACAGCCTTTTCGACGATCATCGTGACCAGCTCCTGGGGCGTGGTGACGATGACGATGCCGTCCAGGGGGATGGACTGGAAGACGGTCAGCGCCACATCGCCAGTTCCCGGCGGCATATCGATGAACATAAAGTCCACATCGCCCCACAGAACATCCTTCCAGAACTGCTGCACAGCGCCGGCGATGACCGGACCGCGCCACACAACGGGCGCCGTAGGATCCTCCAGCAGCAGATTGACCGACATGGTCTTGATGCCTCCGGCCGTCACCGAAGGCAGGATGCCCTGCTGATTGCCGGCAGCTCGCTCGTGCAGGCCGAAAGCCTTGGGTATCGAGGGGCCGGTGATGTCGGAATCCAGAATGGCTGTGGCGTGGCCCCGCCGGTTGGAAAGAGCGGCCAGTGCCGAGGTCACCAGGCTCTTGCCGACGCCGCCCTTACCGCTGACGACGCCGATGATCTTTTTCACATGGGTCGTTTCATGGGGCTTGACCAGGAAATCCTCCCGGGTCATTTTGCGGTCGCCGCAGTCGCTCTGGCAATTCGCGCAGTCGTGATTGCATTCGCTCATGATTTCATCTCCGATTTATATTTTTATATATTTTATGTCATACTGTTGTAAAGCTCTGGCCATCCCATGGCCGCGCAGCGCCAGGATACAGCCAAAATCATTATACTTTCTTTGGCGCTTTTGTCAAGCCGCCGCATGGGCGCGCCTTGGCTTTGCCGCCCGGACGTGATAGAATGATCATATGACAAGACTCTTCCGGAGGTGATTGATCGGTGACCTATCAGCAGCGCATGGCGGCCTATCGGCAGGAGGCCGAGCAGCTGGCCGCGGAGGACAATACCGATAAGCTGCGCCGGGCGGCAGACCTGCTGCAGAGCTGCCAGCGCATCATCATTGGCGGCGGCGCCGGCCTGTCCGCCGCCGGCGGCATGGATTTTTCCTCCGGCGACCTTCTGAAGCGCCGTTTTCCCGGTCTGGCGGCCATGGGCTACGAAACCCTGTGGCAGGCGCTCTGGGATCCCGGCCGCTCCGAAGTCCAGTATTGGGGCATGCACGCGGCCCAGGTCCTCTGGTCGGTCTGCGACCATCCGGTACTTCCGGTCTACCGGGATCTGCTGCGGCTGGTGGCTGGGCGCGATTATTTCGTGCTGACCACCAATTTCGACGAACAGTTCATCAAGGCCGGTTTTGACCCGGCCCGGGTTTTCGCCCCCCAGAGCAGCGTGCTCTATTTCCAGTGCGCCCGCCCCTGCTGCGACGATATCTGGCCGGCCGAAGCGGCCTATCGCCAGATCGCCGCCCACACCGACCCCGAGACCTACGCCTGCCGTCCGGAAGACATTCCCCGCTGCCCCCACTGCGGCGGCCCGGTCATCAACAATACCCGCGACTACGGCGTTCATCCCCGGCCGCCCGAGATCTTTCTGCCCCGCATGGTCATGTGGAACCGGGAGGCCTTCGAAGCTTATTTTGCCCAGGCTATGGAAATGGATACGGTCCTTCTGGAGCTTGGCGTGGGGCTGAACTCCCCCGGCCTGATCCGTCATCCGTTTCAGCGCATGACCCAGCTCCATCCCAACCTGCATCTGATCCGTATGAACCGCGACCTGCCTTCGGTCCCTCCCGGCATCCGGGACCGTTCCGTCGTGATCGGCGGCGACCTGGGCGCTGCGCTGGCCAAAATCGTCGAAACAGCTTGCGAAAGCCCCGCAAGGCTGATAAAATGAATTTGTCAAATTTTATTCTTTCACTCCAATGGAGGTGTATTCCCATGAAACTTGTGATCCTCGAACCGCTGGGCATCGATATGGCCGCCCTGCGCGCCATGGCGCAGGAAGCCGTCGGCGACCGGATGGAGATCGTCTGCTATGACGACCGCGTGGAAGACACGGCTTCTCTCATCGAGCGCAGCCACGATGCCGACGTCGTGGTGCTGTCCAATTTCAAATACGGCGCCGACGTCATGTCCCAGTGCCCCAATCTGAAGATGGTCTGTGTTGCCTTCACCGGCGTTGACCACGTCGATGTGGACTACTGCCGCGCCCACGGCATCACTGTATGCAACTGCGCCGGCTATTCGACGGTGGCTGTGGCCGATTTGGTCTTCGGCATGGTCATCAGCCTGGCCCGCCGCATCCCCCAATGCGACGCCGCTGTGCGCATCGGCGGTACCAAAAACGGCCTGGTCGGTTTTGAGCTGGAGGGCAAGACCTTCGGCGTCATCGGTCTGGGCGCCATCGGCCAGCGCGTGGCCCGCATCGCCCGCGCCTTTGGCTGTACCGTTCTGGGCTACAACCGTTCTCCCCGCACCCTGGAGGGCGTCGAGCAGGTCTCGCTGGAGGAACTGCTCCGGCGCAGCGATATCGTTTCGCTCCATGTGCCCCAGACGGCCGAGACCATCGGTCTCATCGACCGGCAGCATCTGGCCATGATGAAAAAGACGGCTTTTCTGATCAACACAGCCCGCGGCCCGGTGGTCGACAGCCAGGCGCTGGCAGACGCGCTGCGTGACGGCACCATCGCCGCCGCGGCCGTTGACGTTTTTGAAAAAGAACCGCCCATCGACCCCGCCCATCCCCTCTTCTCGGCCCCCAACCTGCTGGCCACGCCTCATGTTGCCTTCGCCAGCCAGCAGGCCTTTGAAAAGCGCGCCGTGATCGTCTTTGACAACATCCGGAAATGGCTGGACGGCGCGCCCCAGAACGTCATCTGCTGAACCCACCATAAAACAATAGGAGCTGAAAGCTATGTGGTCTGAATTCAAAAAATTCGCCTTCAAAGGCAACGTCATCGACATGGCCGTTGGCGTCATCATCGGCGGCGCCTTCGGCAAGATCGTCACCTCCCTGGTCAACGATCTGCTCATGCCCGTGCTGGGCCTCCTGCTGGGCAAGATCAACTTCTCTAATCTCAAGATCGTTCTGACCCCCGCTTCCGGCGATGTGGCCGAAGCCGCCATCTATTACGGCAGCTTTATCCAGTCGGTCGTCGACTTTCTGCTGGTGGCCGTGTGCATCTTCTTCTTCGTCAAGCTGATGAACCGTGCGAAGAAGCCCGAGGAGCCCAAGCCCGAGCCGCCCAAGGGTCCCACCACCGAAGAACTGCTGGCCGAGATCCGCGACCTGCTGGCCGAGAAAAAATAACCCCCCGCATAAAAAAAGCGCCTGACGCAGAATCAGGCGCTTTTTTATGTGGTTTCGATCCAAAGCCCTTTATCCCTCTTCGTTCATGCGGTAGCCCACGCCGACCTCTGTAATGATATAGCGGGGATCCGCGGGATTGTCTTCGATCTTGCGGCGGATATTGGCCATATTGACCCGCAGGATCTGATTGTCTCCGCGGGCATACGGCCCCCAGATCTCTTTGATAATATAATCGTAGGTCATGACCTTGCCGGCATATTTGCTCAAAATGGCCACGATCTTATACTCGTTCTGGGTCAGATGGACCTCTTCTCCCCGCACGGTCACCCGGCGCTTATCAAAATCGATCATCAGATCACCGATGCGGAAGATGCCCAGCGTTTCCATATTGGCGTCCCGCCGTGTCTGCCAGTGGCGCAGCGCGCTGCGCATGCGGGCCAGCAGTTCAGACGTGCCGAAGGGCTTGGTCACATAATCGTCGGCGCCGGCATCCAGCGCCATGACCTTGTCGCTTTCCATTCCGCGGGCCGACACAACGATGATGGGCACCAGCGACCACTCCCGGACACTTTTGATGATCTTCATGCCGTCCATATCCGGCAGCCCCAGATCCAGCAGAATGATATCCGGCCGGTAGGAGGATGTCATGACCAGCCCCTGCTGGCCATCCCGCGCCGTCAATACCTTATAGCCGCTTCCCACCAGCGCCGCCGTCATAAAATTGCGGATCGTGGCTTCGTCTTCGATGATCAGTACAGTGGTCTTATTACGCATTGGGCACCTCCATCAGCGGCAGAAAAACCTGAAAAACAGCGCCGCCCTGCGGATGATTATCCGCAGTGATCTCTCCGTGATGGGCTTTGATGATGGTGCGGCAGACGGAAAGGCCGATGCCCATGCCGCGGTGATTGTCGCTGCCGCCCGTCCCCGCGGGGCGTTCGCTGAACAGGCTCTCCCGTTCGGCCGGCTCAATGCCCCGCCCGTGGTCGGTCACGCGGAAAAACACGCGCTGTCCGGCCCGGCCGGTCTCCAGCAGGATCTCCTTTCCGCTGCCGCCGTGCCGCGCCGCGTTGTCCAGCAGATTCAGCAGGACCTGCTCGATCAGTATGCCGTCCATCTGCGCCATCAGCACCTCCTCCGGTTCCCGCACCACCAACCGGCAGTCGGGATGCCATTTTTTGAATTTGGCCGCCGCCGCGCCGACGATCTCTTCGGCAAGCTCCGGCTGCATACGCAGGCTGGCGCCGTCACTCTCCAGCCGGGTGACCGACAGCATGTTCTCCACCATCCGGAGCAGCCAGTCGGAGTCCTTGCCGATGCCGGCGATCAGATCCCGCCGCGCCGGCGGCTCTTCAAAAGCCGTGTCGGCCAGCAGCGCGTCCGCCGAACCGATGATGGCGGTGAGCGGTGTGCGCAGATCGTGGGAGACTGCCCGAAGCAGATCGCTGCGCAGCTGCTCCCGCTCCGCCCGCATCCGAAGCCCTTCCTGCTCCTTGAGCCGCGAGGTCATGGCGCCCGTGATCACCGAAACGATCATCATGGTCGCAAAAGTCACCGGATAGCCGGCCAGCGAGAAATCCAGCTGCATATAGGGGTATGTAAAGACGTAATTGACGCCGACGACCGACAGCAGCGAGGCCAGCGTTCCGTAAAAATACCCGGCTGTCAGCCGGGAGATCAGGAAAACAGCCAACAGAAAGATCATGGAAACATAGCTGTCGCTTTCGGCGTGGGTGCGCAGCAGCGCGCACAACAGGACCGCCGCCAGCAGAATGCCCGCCGTGACGGCGGTATCCCGCCTGGAAAACAGAAGCTTCCCGCCCATTCTTTTCCGCCTCCTCTTTTCGTCTGTGCTGCAGATAATTTTATATTACATGCTTTTCGCGTTAATATTCCGTTAAGATTACATGCGGCGGCACCGCGGCAAAACCGCCGGATGCCCCCTGCTTTGGATCTCTTTTCGTTTTTTTGCCGAAAAAGCTGGATTTTTTATCTCAACTATAATAGAATAGGATTTACCCATATACGGCACCGCAGAACAAATCCGGCTGAGGCCGTTCAAAGGAGTTCCCGAATGAAGACACGAAACACCCGATCCCGCCGTGCGCGCGGCAATATCCCACATCTTTTCCCGGTCTGCTGCACCGGATCTCTCTTATGCTCTTCCTGCTGCTCTTCCCCGCCTACGGTCTGCTGATCCTGGCCGACTGCATCGACGCCAAAAACAGGCGCCGCGGCCTGCTGGGGCCGTTTCTCTTCATTCTGGGCTGCATTCTCCTGCTCTGCTGCTTTTTTCAGCCGCTGTTTGCGGCCGGACATGCCGGCACGCTGCACATCACTCTGTTTTCCGGCGGCTTTTTCCTGCTTTTCCTGCTTCTGCTGCTCTATACCCTCATACCTGCCCGCGGGCGGAGCGACCGGCAAGCCGCCGAGCCGGGCAAACTGCCGCTGGTCTCCTCCGGGGTTTATGCCCTCTGCCGCCATCCCGGACTGCTCTGGATCTGCGGCTGCTGCCTTTCCCTGTACAGCCTGTGCCCCACCCGCTCCATGGCGCGCATCGGCCTGTGCTGCAGCCTGCTGGATTTTCTGTATATCACCTGGCAGGACCTGTGGCTTTTCCCCCGCACAGTCTCCCATTATATTCTTTATAAAACCCAAACGCCCTTTCTGATCCCCAGCCCAGGCAGCATGGCCCGCTGCCTGCACGGGGCCAAAACGCAAAGCCGTTCATAACCGCAAAGCGTGCCGTTCCCGGCATCCGGACATAATGAAAGCCATGTGACAGACACATGGCTTTTTCTTTTTCCGCATCACAGCCCCAGACCCCGACGCAGGTTGACCAGAAAATCCTGGGCGTTGGTCACCATGGTGCGCACGGCCAGGCTGCCGCGGTCACGCAGCTTGTTGACGGCAAACTCCGAAACGTCCACCGAGTAGAAATACAGCGGCCGGATGCGCCCGTCCACTTCCCGATAGGCCGGTGTCATATTGCCGGTGGCGATGGTGTGCAGCGCCGAAGCCATGCAGATGATGGTGGTGGCCTGTGCGATGTGGGCCCGCATGGCGTCCTGGGCGGCGTAGACGTCTCCCAGCACTTCGGGCAGCGGCCCGTCGTCGCGGATGGAGCCGGCCAGCACGAAGGGCACGTCGTGGGTGACGCAGGCGTGCATGATGCCGTCGCTGATGCCGTAGGTGCGGACGAATTCGGGGATCGAACCGCAGGCCCGGACTTTGTTGATGACATCGATATGATGGTAATGGCCGTTGGGCAGGCTCTCCTGGGTATAGATGTCCTGCCCCAGCGCCGTTCCCAGGAGGCCGCCCTCCAGGTCGTGGGTGGCCAGGGCGTTGCCGGCCAGCAGACCGTGGGCATAGCCGCCGGCGATCAGCGCCGCCATGGCGCTGCGCGCGTCGCTGTCGAAAGCACAGGCCGGCCCCAGCACCCACAGGATGCGTCCGTGCTCTTTCTCATGGCGCAGCAGACTGTATAATTCATTGTAATCTCTGGAATAGGCCGTCTCCCGCGAACGGCTCTGGCGGAAGGCGAAGCCGCCTGTCTGGGCCTGCCGGTCCACGAAGCCATCCATATGCACATAGATGCCCTCGCTGCCGTCCTCGGTGCGGCCCAGGATCACCATCTGCCCGGCCCGCAGACGCCGGAACTCCACGATGGCCACGGCGCCGTCCTGCCAGACCGGCACGCAGTCCATACGGCTCTGCGCTGCCAGATGCCACTGGCCGTTGACACGGAAATATTCCGGCCAGATGCCAGTGGCGTGATACCCCTCGGGTGCGGCACCGTCCCGGGGCGCCGGCGCCATGCAGACGTCGGGCGCGCCGCAGAGTGGCGGCCGGGTAAAATCGGGCGCATGATAAACGGGCAGAACAAAAGACATACGATCGCTCCTTTTCCTTCAACGATTGTTTCTACCGGCATTTTACCACAAAAGCGCGGGACAGGGAATGTTTTTTCATCTTTCTGTTTCATCCGAACGCCGGTTTTGGTATAATCAAAGCAACAAAACGCTGATCATTTTCGCATACCGGAGGTGTCTTATGCCGATCTGTAAAGAAGAACTGCTGACCGAAGGGCTGGAGCATCCCCTTTTCCTCCGCCTGTGGCTGCCCGACGGTCAGGCGCGCGGGCTGGTGCAGCTCTGCCACGGCATGGCCGAGCACAGCGCCCGCTACGACCGTCTGGGCCGTTTTCTGGCCGAAAACGGCTATGCCGCCTTTTGCCACGACCATCGGGGTCACGGCCACACCTGCCTGCCCGGCGAGCCACTGGGCTATTTTGCCCCGACGGACGGCTGGGAAGTGCTGGTGCGGGACGCGCTGACCGTGGGCACACAGCTGCGCCGGCGCTTTCCCGACGGGCCGTTTTTCCTGTTTGGACACAGCATGGGTTCGCTGATCGTTTCCGACATGGCCGCCCGGGAGCATGCTGCCTGCTATGACGGCTTCATTCTCTGCGGCTCTCCAGCCCCCAATGCCATGGCGCGGACCGGCGCTGCCATGGCCCGGGGATTCTGCAAGGCTGGCATGGCCAAAAAGCCCAACCATCTGCTGCACGCCATGGCGTTTGCCGACGTCAACAAGCTGTTCCGGCGGGAGCCTTCCAAAAACGCCTGGCTGACTTCCGACGCCGACCACGTGCAGAAATACGACAGAGATCCCCTCTGCGGCTTTCATTTTACCTCAGCCGGCTACCGTGACCTCTTTACCGGCCTGGCCCGCAACCGGAATACCGGCTGGGCCGTGCGCACTGTCTGCCGCCCCTTCCTGCTCATCGCCGGGCAGGACGACCCCATCGGCAATTGCGGCAAGGGGGTCCTGTGGCTGCGCGACCAGCTGCTTGCGGCAGGCCGCGACACACGCTGCATCCTGTATCCCGGAAAGCGGCACGAGATCCTCAACGAGACCGACTGCGGGCAGGTTTACGACGATATTCTGAATTTCATCAGGGAGGCCGATCCAAATGTCTGAAAAATACATCCTGGCCATTGACCAGGGCACAACCAGTTCCCGGGCCATCCTCTTTGACCACGACGGAAAAGTGGTCTCGGTGGCCCAGCACGAGTTTACCCAGATCTTCCCGAAAAACGGCTGGGTGGAGCACGATCCCATGGAGCTGCTCTTTTCCCAGACCCTGTCCATTGCCGAATGTTGCCGCGCCGTATCCGCCACTGCCGCCGACATTGCCGCCGCCGGCATCACCAATCAGCGGGAGACCGCCGTTCTGTGGGACAAAGAGACCGGCAAGCCGGTCTGCAACGCCATCGTCTGGCAGTGCCGCCGGTCGGCCGATTTCTGTGAACAGCTGATCCGGGAGGGCTATACCGACCTGGTGGCCGAAAAGACCGGCCTGATCATCGATGCCTATTCCTCGGCTGGAAAGATTCGCTGGGTTCTGGAAAACGTCCCGGAAGCCAGGCAGCTGGCCCGGCAGGGCCGCCTGCTTTTCGGCACCATCGACACCTGGCTCATCTGGAACCTGACCGGCGGCAAGCGCCATGTGACCGATTATACAAACGCCTCCCGCACCATGCTGTTCAACATCAACACCCTCACCTGGGACCGCGAGCTGTGCGAGCTGGTAGGCATACCTATGGATATCCTGCCGGAGGTGCTGCCATCGTCGGCCGACTTCGGCGTCATCGTGCCGCTGCGCGGCCTGGAAGAGCTGGCCGGCGTGCCCATCTGCGGTCTGGCCGGCGACCAGCACGCCGCCCTTTTCGGCCAGTGCTGCTTTGCCCCCGGGCAGGCCAAAAATACCTATGGCACCGGCTGCTTCCTGCTGCTCAACACCGGCGAAACCCGGGTGCGCTCCAAAAACCAGATGCTCTCCACCATCGCCTGGGGCCTGGACGGCAAGGTGGAATACGCCTTGGAAGGCAGCGTTTTCAACGCCGGTTCAGTCATCAAATGGCTGCGGGACGAGCTGCATCTGGTGGATTCGGCAGCCCAGTGCAGCGCGCTGGCCGCCTCTGTCCCCGATGCCGGCGGACTGATCTTTGTGCCGGCCTTCACCGGCCTCGGCGCACCCTATTGGGATATGTACGCCCGGGGCGCCATATATGGAATGTCCCGTGCCACCGGCCGCGCCCAGATGGCCCGGGCCGTCATCGAATCCATCGCCTATCAGGTGTGCGACCTGCTCATCGCCATGGAGAAAGACAGCGGCATCCCGCTGGGTGAACTGCGGGCCGACGGCGGCGCCAGCCAGAGCGACGTACTGCTGCAATTCCAGAGCGACCTGCTGCATGTGGCCATCGACCGCCCAGAAAGCGTCGAGAGCACGGCCCTGGGCGCCGCCTTCTTCGCCGGTCTGCGCTGCGGCTTCTGGAAGGATAAGAACGAGCTGGCCGCCCTGCGCCGCAGCCAGCGGATCTTCACCCCCGTCATGCCGGAGGCTGAGCGGAAGGCAAAATATGCCGCCTGGAAACGGGCCGTCGAGGCCACCATCGGCTATGGACGACCCTGAATCCGGCCGGTTTTTAATCTTTCTTTCATGGACTTCTCCGGCACAGCCGTCTATACTGCACCCATCCGATCGAGAAAGCCGGTGTTCCATATGTCCTCTATACCCTATTTTTTTGACTGTACCGAAACTATCCCCGCAGGTGTGGGCTTTGCTCCCTACGGCGGCGTACATCTGGCCTGGCTGGCAGCTGCCGCGCTGTGCTTTGCCGGCGGCTGCCTTTTCTACCGTCGTCTGCGTGGCCGGGGCAGGCGCCGGATGCGGCTGGTGATCGCCGCGCTGACTGTGGGTGACGAACTGTTCAAGATCTGGCTGCTGGCCAGCCACGGCAACTATACCGTCGATTACCTGCCCCTGCACCTGTGCAGCATCAATATTTTCATCGTTCTGTGGCACGCCCTGCGGCCCCGTGCCGACACGGCGGAATTCCTCTACGCCATCTGCCTGCCCGGCGCGATGGCGGCGCTGCTGTTTCCCTCCTGGAGCGCGCTTCCGCCCACCTGCGGCATGCATATCCACAGCTTCACCGTCCACATTCTGCTGGCCCTCTATCCCCTGCTGCTGACGGCAGGCGGCGAGGTTCGTCCCCAGCCGCGCCATATTCCCCGGCTGCTCGGGCTTCTGGCGCTCTGCGCCGTGCCCGCCGTCATCGTCAATCCGATTTTCGGCACCAACTTCATGTTCCTGCGGGAATCCGGGCCGGGCAACCCGCTGCAGCCCTTTGAAGCGCTCTTCGGCACACACCTGGCCGGCATTCCCATTCTGATCGCCGCCGTTCTGCTGATCCTCTATACGCCGTGGGTCCTTGCCGAACGGCGCCGTACCGGCAGAAAAACCCCGGCATCGTGACCCGGACATAAAAAGACCTCCCCGCGGGGAGGTCTTTTTTACTGCATTTGTTTCCGCAGCTTCTGCAGGATCCGTTTTTCCATACGGGAGACCCGCACCTGGGTCAGCCCCAAAAGATCGGCCGTTTTCTGCTGGGTCAGATCGCGGAAAAAGCGCAGAGCCACCACCTGCCGCTCCAGCGGCTCCAGCTGACCAACGGCTTTTTCCAGATCCATCCGGTCCAGCAGCCGGGATTCCGCCCCGGGGTCGGCCTGCAGGTCGAGCAGACTGCCCCCATCCTCCGCGCCGTCCGGCGACAGAGGCGCGTCCAGAGAAAGCACGGCACGGCCGGCGTTTTCGCACAGGGCGATTTCTTCCGGCTCCAGCCCGGTGGCCCGGGCCAGCGCCTGCACGCCCGGCTCCTGTCCGGTCTCCTGCAGCAGACGGTCCCGGGCCTGCCGGATGAGGCTGCTCTTTTCCCGCAGGCTGCGGCTGACCTTGACCGGCCCGTCATCCCGCAGAAAGCGCTGGATCTCCCCCATGATCTTGGGAACGGCATAGGTGGAAAACCGGGTGCCGAAGGCTTCGTCAAAGCCGTCGATGGCCTTGAGCAGGCCGATGGAACCCAGCTGAAAGAGATCCTCTGCCTCGACGCCCCGCCCCAAAAAACGGCGGACGATGCTCCAAACCAGCGGCGTATGCTGCTCGACCAGCCGTTCGACCTCGGCCGGACTGCACCTCACTGGTTCCGGACCGGCCCGTACCGCCGGGTATGCAGGCGCTTGCGCATGGTCACCGTCGTCCCCTGTCCCGGCTTGGAGCGCACCTTGAGGCTGTCCATAAAATCTTCCATAATGGTAAAGCCCATGCCTGAGCGCTCGGCGCCGCCGGTGGTGAACAGAGGCTCCCGGGCCGCCCGGATATCCGGGATGCCGCAGCCCTTATCGGAAACGACGATCTCCACGGCGTCCGGCTCCAGCAGACGGACGGTCAGCGTGATGATGCCGATGGTATCCCTGTACCCGTGAACGATGGCGTTGGTGACGGCTTCGGAAACGGCTGTGCGGATATCCCCCAGCTCGTCCAGCGTGGGATCCAGCTGGGCGGCAAAGGCGGCGGCGGCCGACCGCGCAAAGCTCTCATTGGCGCTCTTGGACGGAAACCGTATGGTAAAACGGTTGCGTTCGGTATATTTCTGCACGGCCATCAGATATGTACCTCCTCTCGAAAGGTCAGAATACGGTCGACACCGGCCGCCCGCAGCACCTTCATGGGCTGGGGCTGGACATGGGTGACGGTCAGCGCGGCGCCGATGGCCTGGGCGGCACGGTAGAGGCCCATGACGACAGCAATGCCCGAACTGTCGGTGAAGGGCATCCCGCCCAGGTCGAGCAGAACGCCCGGCGGAAGCAGGCGCTCCAAAAGCTCCTTCATCCGGGCCAGGTCGGTCATGGCGCAGTGGTGGTCAAGCTCGCCCTCCGGCGACAGCGTCAGCAGGCCGTCGGCCAGGGTATAATTGATTTTCATATCGGGTTCTCACCTCGCCGGTCTTGCAAAATGCATAATAAAAAAGCCCTGGGCCGGATCTGATCCGGTCCAAGGCTATTTTAATGGATGGCTCTTTTTGTTTTCTGCCGCTATTTGTCGTCCAGCGGAAATTCTTCGCCCAGCAGCGCCTGCTTGACCTCGCCGATCATATAAAGCGAGCCGCAGGCAATGATGACCTCGTCGGGCGCCGCCGTGCGCAGGGCGTACAGAGCGCCTTCCGCCGGCTTTTCCACAACGGTAACGTCGCCGCACACCGTCTTTGCGACGGCAGCCGCTTCGGCTGCCGGCAGACTGCGGTAGCTGTCGGGCGTCACGGCGATAAACCGGTCGGCACGTCCGGCCAGCAGCGTGATCGACTCCCGGTAATCCTTGTCGGCCAGCATGCCCATGACCAGCGTCACCCGCCGGTCAGCCATGACCTCGTCGATGACGCGGCCCAGCGCCCGGGCGCCGTCGATGTTGTGGGCGCCGTCGATGATGCAGAGGGGATCTGTCCGCAGCACCTCACAGCGGCCGACGAAGCGGGTATCGGCGATGGCGTCACGGACTGTTTCATAGGGCAGCACCGCCCCCTGGGCGCGCAGCTCCTCGCACACCGCCAGCACGGTCAGGGTATTGAAGATCTGATGGCGGCCGATGAGGGGCACATGATAGGCCTGCCCCTTGTACCGGATATCCGAGCCTTCGGCGCCCAAATGCAGGATCTCCAGCCGGTCCATATTGGGAATATTGGGCGTGACCCCCACCTCCGCGCAGCGCTTTTGAACGACTTCCAGCGCCTCGGCAGGCAGGTCGCAATAGACAGCGGCGCGGCAGCCCGGTTTGATGATGCCCGATTTATTGTCGGCGATGGCCGCCAGCGTGTTGCCCAGGATATGGGTATGGTCGAAGGAGATGCTGGTCAGCACGGCGACGGCCGGCGCCGGAATGACGTTGGTCTTATCGCTCCGTCCGCCGATGCCGGCCTCCAGCACGACGTAATCGCAGCCCTGGCGGGCATACCACCAGAGGGCGATGAGGGTCACCGTTTCAAATTCCGTACATTCGGCGATCTCGGCCTTGACCTGGGCAAAGGCCGGCTGCAGCGCCTCCACGGCGGCCGCCAGCTCTTCCTTGGGAATGAGCCGGCCGTCGAGCTGGATGCGCTCGCGGAAATCCACCACATAGGGCGAGATGAACAGGCCGGTCCTGTACCCGGCACGGGTCAGAATATTGGCCGTCATCGTGGCCGTGCTGCCCTTGCCGTTGGTACCGGCCACATGGATGAATTTCAGCTTGTGATGGGGATTGCCCAAAATTTCAAGCATACGTTCCATGCGCGCAAAGCCGTCCCGTGCGCCGACGCGGGTCGCGCCATGGATAAATCCCAGCGCCTCTTCGTAGGTCATCATTTCAGGTTACCGATGCTCTCTTCCAGCTTGGCCAGGTGGGCCTTGAGGCCCTCCAGACGCTGCCGCTCAGACGCGACGACGGCCTCGGGCGCCTTGGAGACAAAGCCGGGATTCTGCAGCTTGCCCTCGATGCGGGCCATCTGCCCGCGGACGTTATCGGCCTCCTTGCGCAGGCGGGCCAGCTCCTTCTCCATATCGACCAGGTCGCTCATGGGCATATAGAGCTGGGCTGTGGAGGTGACCACCGACACCATCGACGCGGCATCGGCCGGTGTTTCGGTCTGAATGCGGACTTCAGAGGCCGAGGCCAGCTTCTTGAAGAAGAACTCAGAAGCGCCGAACAGCTCGGCGTGGGAGGTGACGATGATCAGCTCGGCCTTCTTGGAGGGGGGCACGTTCATCTCGGCGCGGCGGTTGCGGATGGCGCGGATAGCCTCCATGATCTGCTCCATCTGGCGGGCCTCCTCTTCAAAGATCAGCGACGGATCGCAGGTGGGCCAGGCGGAGATCATGATGGAGGGGCCTTCGTGGGGCAGGGCCTGCCAGACCGATTCGGTAATGAAGGGCATGAAGGGATGGAGCAGCTGCATGGTGCCGGCCAGAACATGGATCAGCACCCGCTGGGCGTTTTCGTTCTCCTCCCGGTTGTCCCTGTCGTTGAGCCGGATCTTGGAAAGCTCGATGAACCAGTCGCAGAAATTGTCCCAGATAAAGCTGTACAGCTTGTCAGCCGCAATGCCCAGCTCGTACTTGTCGATATTCTCGGTCACCTCGCGCACCAGCTGATTGTAGCGGGTGAGGATCCACTTGTCCTCCAGCGTCAGATGCTCGGGCAGGGTGCTGTCCTCCACGGTCAGATTCATCAGAACGAAGCGGGCGGCATTCCAGATCTTATTGCAGAAGTTGCGGTTGGCCTCAACGCGCTCGGTGTAGAAGCGGGCGTCGTTGCCGGGGCCGATGCCGGTGACCAGCGTAAAGCGCAGGGCGTCGGCGCCGTATTTGTCGATGATCTCCAGCGGATCGACGCCGTTGCCCAGCGACTTGGACATCTTGCGGCCCTGGTTGTCGCGGATGATGCCGTGGATAAAGACGTCGGAGAAGGGCTTTTTCTGCATGTGCTCCATACCGGAGAAGATCATGCGGGCGACCCAGAAGAAGATGATGTCGTAGCCGGTGACCAGAACATTGGTGGGATAGAAATATTCCAGCTCACGGGTCTTTTCCGGCCAGCCCAGCGTGGCGAAGGGCCACAGGGCCGAGCTGAACCAGGTATCGAGGCAGTCCTCCTCCTGGCGGAAGTGGGTGTGGCCGCACTTGGGGCAGACGGCCGGCGCGCCGCCCTTGCAGACCACCATGTGGCCGCATTTCTCGCAGTAATAGGCGGGGATACGGTGGCCCCACCAGATCTGGCGGGAGATGCACCAGTCGTGGATGTTCTCCATCCAGTTCATATAGATCTTGGAGAAGCGCTCGGGGACAAAGCGGACGTCGCCGTTTCTGACCACCTCGATGGCCGGCTCGGCCAGCGGCGCCATCTTGACGAACCACTGGGTAGAGGCCATCGACTCGACGTTGGTATGGCAGCGCTGGCAGGTGCCGACATTGTGCTTGTATTCCTCGGTCTTGACCAGATAGCCCTGTTCCTCCAGGTCGTGAACCACGGCCTTGCGGGCGGCCTCCCGGGTCATGCCGGCGTATTTGCCGCCGTTTTCATTGACGGTGGCGTCGTCGTTGAAGATATTGATGAATTCCAGGCCGTGACGGTTGCCCATCTCAAAGTCGTTGGGGTCGTGGCAGGGCGTGACCTTGACGCAGCCGGTGCCGAATTCCCGCTCGACATAAGCGTCGGCAAAAATGGGGATGGGACGGTCCATCAGCGGCAGAATGGCATTCTTGCCGATCAGATGCTGATAGCGCTCGTCCTCGGGATGGACAGCGATGCCGCTGTCGCCCATCATGGTCTCGGGACGGGTGGTGGCGATGACGATGTATTCGTTCTCGCTGCCCTCGATGGGATAGCGGACGTGCCACAGATGGCCGGGCTGCTCCTCGTATTCGACCTCGACGTCAGACAGGGCCGTCATGCAGTGGGGGCACCAGTTGACGCTGCGGTAGCCCTTGTAGATCAGACCCTTGTTGTACAGGTTGACAAAAACTTCCTCGACGGCGTCGCGCATGCCCTCGTCGTAGGTGAAGCGCAGGCGGTCCCAGTCGCAGGAAGAGCCCAGCTTGCGCAGCTGGTTGAGGATGCGGGAGCCGTACTGCTCCTTCCACTTCCAGCACAGGTCGACAAATTTTTCGCGGCCGTAATCAAAGCGGGTCTCTCCTTTTTCGCGCAGAGTCTCTTCCACCTTGATCTGGGTGGCCAGGCCGGCATGGTCGGTGCCCGGCATCCAGAGGGCGGCATATCCCTGCATACGCTTGGTGCGAATCAGAATATCCTGCAGGGTGTCGTCAAAAGCGTGCCCCATGTGCAGCTGGCCCGTGACGTTGGGCGGGGGCAGCATGATGGTGTAGGGTGTTTTGTTTTCATCGATCTCGGCATGAAAATAGCCGTTTTCTTCCCAGAACTTATACAGCCGATCCTCAGTCATGTGCGGATCGTAAGTTTTGGGCAGTTCATGTCTCTCGCTCATCAGCGATCTCTCCTTTGTATGTTTTTCAGCGGTTCATGGCATTGTTTTTGCGCCGGCATTTTTTCCTGTGTTCCAATAAAAAAATCCCGCAGCAGAAACTCTGCTACGGGACGAATTGCAAAATCCGCGGTACCACCCATATTCGCATATTCCATGCGCACTCCGGAGCCGTTCCGCCCCATTGCGGAATACCCCTTCGGCTTTAACGCAGCCATACGTCGGCGCTTAGCGGACCGGAGATCTTTCCCGTCTTTCAGCTCCGCGGCTCCGGGGCGACTTTCCCTCACGCCTTCCCGGACGCTCGCACCCGACCGCGCCCTCTCTGTACATCCGGCAATGAGCTACTGCTCCCCATCCACGCTATTTGGATTTATTATAAGCGGTCCTCCGGCATTTGTCAAGAACTGCCGCAAGTGAGTCCGGCGGCTGCCGATGGATTTTATCGAAAAAGCCGATGAATTTTCGGTCTTTATCCGAACTTGTGATGGATCGTTTTATTGACTTTCCCGCGGCCAGCGCTTACTATAATATAAAGAAACGCGCATCTTTGCCGATGCGCCTCTACAAAAGACTGAAAGGAAGTTTTTGCAATGAATCATATCGATGCAATGGGCAAGGCCTGCCCCATGCCCGTTATCATGGCCAAGAAGGAACTGGCCAAGGGCGAAGGTTTCTCGATCTCGGTCGATAACGAGACCGCCGTCAACAATCTGACCCGTCTGGCCAACGCCATGGGCTGCACACTGGAAGTCAAGCACGGCGAAGGCGAGCATGTGCTGACCTTTGGCGCGCCTACCAAGTCGGGCGAGGAAGAGAGCGCCAGCGGCGCTTACGCCGTTTTCTTCAATAAGGAATCGGTGGGCACCGGCAACGATGAGCTGGGCTTCAACCTGGCTAAGATGATGCTCTATACCCTGACCCAGACCGACAATGTCCCCGCCTATGTTCTGATGATGAACGGCGGCGCCAAGCTGGCCTGCAACGAAGAATGCGCCGCGCACCTCAACGCCCTGATCGACAAGGGTACCACCGTCATGGTCTGCGGCACCTGCCTCAACTACTTTGGCATCGCCGATCAGTGCAAGGCCGGTATTGTCAGCAACATGTATGATATCCTGACCGCCATGCAGCAGGTCTCCAAGGTCATCACAGCCTGATCCAACGGCTTCCCTGTCCCCTCCGCCAACCTGGAGGGGACTTTTTATTTTGCAGTTTTTTTCCTTTACGCGAAAAAAACTGTTGACAAACGTATCTGTTTTGCATATAATAAATCATGTTGCTGATGCGGATTTAGCTCATCTGGTAGAGCGCCACCTTGCCAAGGTGGAGGTAGCGAGTTCGAGCCTCGTAATCCGCTCCATTCAAAAACAGGTTCGCCTTTGGGCGGACCCTTATATGCGGATTTAGCTCATCTGGTAGAGCGCCACCTTGCCAAGGTGGAGGTAGCGAGTTCGAGCCTCGTAATCCGCTCCAGCAGAAAGATCAGCCTTTGGGCTGATCTTTTTTGTTTATCCGGCAGGCTTGCTCTGTGCCATATCCTCTGATACAATAGGTGCGGCCGATCTGACCATGCCCCAAAACATGCCCAAAAATGTGCCAAAAAGGAGCCGCCATGAAACGTTTCCGAAAAATCTATCTGGAGATCTCCAATCTCTGCAATCTGCAATGTGCTTTCTGCCCCGGCACACGCAGACCGCCCCGCGCCATGACGGCGGAAGAATTCCAAACGCTGCTGCCCCGGCTGCAGCCCTATACCGATTATCTCTATTTTCATCTGATGGGCGAGCCGCTCTGCCATCCCGAACTGGGCCTTTTTCTGCATCTGGCCGGACAGGCCGGTTTCCGCGTCATCCTCACCACCAACGGCACCCTGCTGCCGGCGCGGCAGGATCTTCTGTTGGGCAGCCCCGCGCTGCACAAGGTCAACATCTCTCTCCATGCCTTTGAAGCCAATGATCTGCCCATCCCCTTTGAAGCGTATTTAGCCGGCTGTCTGGCGTTTGGACAGGCCGTCGCCGGACAAAAGCTGGTGGTCTATCGCCTTTGGAACGGCGGAGGGGCCGATGCGCGCAACCGTGAGATCCTGTCGGCACTGGAAAGCTGCTATCCGATGCCCTGGCAGCCCGGCAGGCAGGGCACACGCCTGGCCGACCGGATCTATCTGGAACACGGCGACAAATTTGACTGGCCCGATCTGGCGGCGCCCGAGCGCACGGGCGCCTTTTCCTGCTACGGTCTGCGGGATCAGATCGGCGTTCTCTGCGACGGCACCGTCGTCCCCTGCTGCCTCGACCATGAGGGCGACATCCCCCTGGGCAATCTGTTCGAGCAATCGCTGGAGGAGATTCTGGCCACGCCCCGGGCACAGGCCATCTGCCGGGGCTTTTCCGATCAGCAGCCGGTCGAAGATCTCTGCCGCCGCTGTGGCTTTGCCCACGACCGCTTCAGCCGCTGACCTGCGTGGCTGTGTGACCGAATCATGATGAGCAGACAGGAGATTTGACCCTATGCCGTATTCTCTTTCGATCCCCGAACTGTTGGAGGAACAGCTGACCGGCCGCGACAACAGCACCGCCTTCCGCGCCGCGCAGGCGCTGCTGGAGATCAGCCGCCAAAGCGATGCCTGCGCCGGTTTTCTGCCGCTTTTTACCGAGCTTCTGGACAGCCCCAGCGCACTGGCGCGCAGCCGCGGGCTGATGCTGACCGCCGCCAATTACCGTTACGCGCCGCCGGACCGGCAGGCAGCCCTGCTCTCCTGCTATCTGCGGCACATCGACGACCCCAAGCCCATCGCCGCCCGGCAGTGCATCGCCCATCTGCCGCTGATCTTTGAAAACTGTCCCGACGCCGTGCCGGCCATCCGCGCGGCACTGGAAACTGCCGACCTGTCGGCCCGGCCGGATTCCATGGCGCCGCTGCTGAAAAAAGATATACAGAAAACGCTTGCCATGCTGCCGGCCGTCTCGGTTTCCGCCCCGCGGGCAGACGCCGCACGCCGGTATCCCTGGCTGGAGGACTATCTGAGCGCCATGCCCGGCGCCGTGCGCGATTACAAAGAGGAGTGGCAGTGGCACCGCTGGCAGGTGGGCGGCAAGATGTTTGCCGCCTTGTGCACGCCCGGCTCCCGGCACGCCGCAGCCTATGCCGGCCACCCTCTGCTCACCCTCAAATGCGAGCCGGAAACAGCCCTGTTTCTCCGGCAGCAGCACCCCGAGATCCTCCCCGGCTTTTATATGGACAAGCGCTGCTGGAACTCCCTGCTGCTGGACGGCGGCCTTTCCGAAGCGCTGGTGCGGGAGCTCTGCGACTGCTCCTATGGGCTGGTCTTTCAAAAGCTGACCAAAAAACTGCAGAAAGAGCTCCTGCAGCTCTGAAAAAAATACCGCCGCAGTCCGTAAGAACTGCGGCGGCTCTGCATTCTGCCGTCCGGCTACCACTCCACAAAAAGACCTTCTGCCTCCTGTTCCGAATAAAGCCAGGCTTCCCTGCCGTTCTGCTGCGCCGTGACGTCAAAAACACAGGGATGCCCCTGCACAGACAGTACGATCCAGGAATAGATATCCCCTTCCACCATGCCGGTCAGCACGCTGTGCTCCACTCCGCAGTTTTCCAGCAGCACGGAAGCCGCCAATACAAATCCCGACTGCGCGGCCTCCCCTTCCGCCAGGGCGCCGTACGCGGTATAAACGCTGCTTTTGCGCTGGCCGCCCAGCGTTTCGTTGATGACGCGGCTGGCATTGTTGTCGTAAACGATATGCTCCAGAAGCCACAGCCGGATCTCTTCCAGCTGCTGCTCTTCCGGCAGGGAAAGAAGGCTTTCAGACAGTGTTTCCGCGTGTGCGCGCACCTTTTCCGCGCGCGCCTGTTTTTCATCGTTGTCAAACAGATAGACCGGACACATTTCCAGAATGCAGTCGTCCCGCCCTTCCGGATAAAAATCCACCGATACATAATCGAGGCCCTGCGCATCGGCGCCGCAATTCATCCAGGCCGAATAGATCTCCTGGTGAATGGTGCTGTTCAGACGCAGGCCGTCGGCCACCTGAAAAACCCCCTGGCTCTCCCTGTGGCGCAGCATCTGCACGATACGGCTCTGGAGGTCGTATTCACTGTTGATCTGGACGACGCTGCGCAGCGTTTCCACCGGGCGCTTATACTGAATGGATACCGAAAGCTCCTGATAGGTCAGCACCCGTGCCTGGTCGACGCTGATGGACAGCACGCCGTAGATGCCCAGCGGCTCTTCCAGGGTGATCTCCTGAATGACGCTCTTGAGGTCGCTGTCCAGGTCGCCGCTGTAGGACCCGATGCGGAACACGTCTTCCGCCACCCCCAGGCTGACCATGTTGAGGATGGCCCCGCGCAGGGTATAATATCCGCTGATGTCGCTGTCCCCGCCGGAAGCCGCGTGCGCCGGCTCTTTTTCGTTGTGGACTGCTTCGGTGTAATATTCTCCTTCGCCGCCGCAGCCGGTCAGCAGCGCCAGGCTCAGAGCAAAGGCCAGCAAACTTGTCTTTTTCATATCGTTCTCCTGCGAAAACACGCGCAGGCCGGCGTATCGGCGCCGGCCCGCTTTTTTTCCTGTAAGTATTATAAATTCCCGGTGCTCTCACGTCAAGTCGGGGATTGATTTGCCGTCCGTTTGTGTTTATAATAATGACTGCCAAAAGGCGGAGGCTGTCGGATCCCGCCGCGGCAGCGCGGTCCTGCGCCCGGATATACAGAGATATTTAGAATTTTTTAGAATAAATGGTGAAAACTATGCGAATGCGAAAGAAAAAGAACCTGGATGCCCGTATGGAACAGGTTTCCGGCCTCAATGTACAGACCCCGGCGGCCAACAAGGGCAGCTGGCGCGCCGTCTTCGGTGCGCCCGAAGACGCCCAGCTGCATCTGGAGATCGGCTGCGGCAAGGGCGACTTTGTCGTGGGCAGCGCCAGCCGCCACCCCGAGATCTTCTACGTTGCCGTCGAGCGGGAGCCCAACGTTCTGCTGATGGCCATGGAAAAGGCCCAGGCCGCCGGCCTGCGCAACGTCCTGTTCATCGACGCCGACGCCGCCACCCTGGGCGATGTTTTCGGCAAGGACGAGATCGACTGCATCTATCTCAACTTTTCCGATCCCTGGCCGCCCAAAAAGCGCCACAAGCGCCGCCTGACCCATGAAAACTATCTGCGCGTCTACGACGGCTTTCTCAAGCCGGGCGGCGAGATCCAGCAAAAGACCGACAATACCGGCCTTTTCGAGTTTTCTCTCTGCAGTTTTTCCCAGTTTGGCTATACGCTGTACGACGTCACCTTTGATCTGCACGCCACCGATTTCGACAATATCACCACCGAATACGAGCGCAATTTCGCCGCCCAGGGCATGAAGATCTATCGGTGCGTCGCCAAAAAGGCCAAATGAGCATATCTCTCTGATCTGAAGCGACCCGCCGCATCCGTTTTTTCCGGAATGCGGCGGGTCTGTTTTTTTATTCGCCCCGGCGGAACGGGCGGTTATTCTCGATCAGCTCCTCCAGCGTGACCGGCCGGTAGCCGTTGACCTCCACACCGGCGTTGAGGGCGTTTTCCATCCCGGACAGCATGGGCCAGAAGCTGTCGTACCGGTTGCCGTGGATATGGCCGTAGACCAGCAGACCGTCCCGGCTGCTTTCGGTCCAGCACATCATGGGATAATGGCAGAGGGTCACGGTTCTTCCCGCAAGCTCGATGACCTCCATATGCTCGATGGATTCAAACCAGAAGGCCGGCGAAGTCTCCTTCATCCAGATGGGGTCGTGGTTGCCGATGATCAGATGCTTGCGCCCAGGCAGACGGCAGAGATACCGCTCCGGCTCGGGGCAGAAGAACATCAGATCGCCGACGATATAAACATCGTCTTTCTCGGTCACCCGTGCCTGCCAGTTGGCGATCAGCGCTTCGTCCATGGCCTCCAGGCTGTTGAAGGGCCGCTTGCAGGAGGCGATGATATTTTTATGTCCAAAATGGCAATCGGCGATGAAATAGGTCATGCTCTGCTGCTCCCGCGCTTGATGACCCGGCCGTTCTTCACGCCTGTAAATGTATTATCCTTTACAGCGATTTTTCCGTTGACGATCACATAATCGATGCCCTCGTTCTTCCGGTAGGGGCAGATGTAGTCGGAATTGGCCTTGAGGTGCGGATAATCCAGCACGCAGATATCGGCATTCCAGCCCTCGCGGAGCTGGCCGACATTGGGCAGATGGGCCACCTCCGCCGGCAGGCCGGTCATGCGGTGGATGGCCGTTTCCACGTCCATCAGGTCGTGGTCGCGGATCAGCTCCAGACGGCGCACCATGGTGGACATGCCTCTCGGATGGCCGCCGGCCGGCTTGTCGCGGTCGGGATGGCCCTGTACGTCGGAGGCATCACAGCCCACCATGACCCGGGGATGGGCCAGGATGCGCAGCATATCGCTCTCATTCTGCGAGAAGTAGATGGCCTGGACGACGCCGTTGTTGGCGATCAGCATATCGCAGATGACGTCAAAGGGCGCCTTGCCCTCGCTTTCGGCGATCTCCGCCACATACCGGCCCTCATACTGGGGCGTATAGTAGGCCGACGAGATCAGGATCCCGCCGTAGCCGGCGCCGTAAATATTGCTCTCGAAGGTCTCGTAATCCTCGAAAACGGCCCGTTCCATGGCCTTGCGCAGCGCGGGATCCCGCATGCGTTCCACCAGCTTGTCGTTGCCGCCTTCGGCGAACTGGGGCGGGATCTGGCTGATGAGGGGCGCCGAGCTGGCCAGATAGGGATACTGCTCGGCCCAGACGGTGACGCCGCGGGCGTTGCTCTCGTCGATGAGCCGCAGCATATCCCGGGAAGCACCTTCATACTGCTTTCCCTTGATCTTGAGGTGGGAGATGATGACCGGAATGCCCGACTGCTCGCCGATGGAAATGGCCTCCCGCATGGCGTCCAGCACATGCAGGCCCTCGCCGCGGATATGGGAGGCGTAATTGCCGCCGTAGCTGTGGGCGACTTTGGCCAGCTCCACCAGCTCCCGGGTGCCGGCGTAAATGGACGGCGCATAGACCAGGCCGGTGGTAAAGCCCAAAAAGCCGGCCTCCATGGCTTCGGCCATCAGCGCCTTCATCTGTTCGGTCTCCTCCGGGTCGGCGTCGCCCATGCGGAAGCCCATGACGGCGCCGCGGATATTGCCCTGGGATGCGTAAAAGGCCATATTGGTGCCCAGTTCCATCCGGGAAACGGCCTCCATAAAGCTGCCGAAGGTGGCACACTTTTCTTCCAGCTCCCGCACCTTCTCCGGGCCGTATTTCTGCCGGACGCCCTCGAAGAGATTGGGATAGGCCGGCACCGGCCCGGTGCCGCACTGGCCCGTGATCTGGGTCGTGATGCCCTGCTCCAGCATATTCCAGCCGTCCGGCCCCAGCAGAACGCCGCTGTCGGAATGGCTGTGGCTGTCGATAAGTCCGGGCGTCACCAGCCGCCCGGCAGCGTCGATGACCGTCTGGGCCGGCTCGTCGATATGGGGCGCGATGCGGGCGATGCGCCCGTCCAGGACGGCCAGATCGGCATCATAGGCCGGCTGGCCGGAACCGTCGACGATGCGGCCGTTTTTGATGAGCAAATCATACATAGTTGTTTCCTCCTTTGATGAAATCTGTCGGCTGCCGAAAGCAAAAGCGCAGAGGCACAGCCCCTGCGCTTTGTATTACCGGCCTCCGATGGGGCTGGATCGATGCGATGTATGAAAGGTCTGCCGGTGGGGGATCTTATCTGCCCCGCAGGATCGGCGCGATCTTTTTATAGATCAAAAAGGTGACTGCGGTGACCAGCATGCCCTTCACGAAGGTAAACGGCATATTGAACAGGATCAGCGCTTTCCACAGATTGTCGATCCCACTGTAAATGGCCTGATAGGCGGCAATGATCCCCTCCATGGGCATAAAAGCCGTATAGACCGGATATACAATGTAATAATTGGAAAAAACACTGACGACGGCCATGCACACGGCGCCGGCCAGCGCACCGATAAAGGCGCCTCTGCGTGTCTTGCTGCGCTGGTACATCCATCCGGCCACACCGGTGAAGACGGCACCCAGCATAAAATTGGAAAGCTCGCCCACACCGCCCGTCGAGGTGACGAAGAGGTGCAGCAGGTTCTTGACCAGGCAAACAGCAACGCCCGATACGGGACCCAGCGCAAAGGCGCCTACGAGCGCCGGCAATTCGGAAAGATCCATCTTGATAAAGCCGGGCATAAACGGAACGCTGAAGTCAAAGAGCATCAGCACGAAAGACACGGCCGCCAGCATGGCGATGACAGCCATGCTTCTCGCAGTCAACTTATTCTTTTGTTTCATGTTTCTCCTTACGAGATATGAGTTGGATTTAGCTTGCGCTTTTCATATCTTCTTTCATCCGGACTGTAACCGTTGGTTTCGGAGTTGCACCGAATCAGCTTGCGCGTGCGGACTGTACCGCCAGTCGAGGATCTCACTCTGCCCTGAAGATTGAACGCCTTTCCCGGGGTTGGGGGAGAAAGGCTCACGCTGCCTCCTTTCTTTACAGATTGCCTTCCGGCATAATGCCGGAATACAGCTATATTATATACCGCCGCACTGCTTTTGTAAAGTTTTAAGTTGTAATCCCGTCAACCTGTGATACAATGAATCTGAGCGAAAGGATCTGCCATGAAACGACCTCTGCTGCTTTCGGCCCTGCTCTGTCTGGCCGCCTGCCTGCTTCTCACCGCCGCCCCTGCCCCGCTGCCGGTCTCGGCGCCGGCGCCGGCCGCGCCGCGCCTTCTGGCTCTGACCTTCGACGACGGTCCCCACCCGGCCTGTACCGACCGGATCCTCGACACCCTGGCCGCCTGTGACGCCCACGCCACCTTTTTCGTGCTGGGCAGCAAGATCGAAAGCAGTCTGCCTCAATTGGCGCGTATGGTCAACGAGGGCCATATGATCGCCAATCACACCTGGGACCATCTGGACCTGACCAAGCTGGACGCCCAGGCCATCACGCGTCAGATCGGCTCGGTTTACGGCAGCATTCAGGGGCTGTGCGGCGCGACGCCCTGGCTGGTGCGCCCGCCCTTCGGCTTTGCCAACGAAGCCGTGCGGCAGAACTGCGAATACCCCATCATCTGCTGGTCGGTCGATACCCTCGACTGGGCCTGGCTGGACGCCGACCGGGTGACGGCGCACGTTCTGGAGCATGCCGACGACGGCGCCATCGTGCTGATGCACGATATCTATCCCACCACGGCCGACGCCGTGGAAAAGCTGGTGCCCGCCCTGCAGGCCCGCGGCTTTACGCTGGTGACGGTGGCCGAGCTTTTCGCCCGCAAGGACATCCCGCTGGAACCGGGCCATGTCTATTACCACGCCGGATGAGCTCTGTCCGTCCGGCCACAATCTTTCCCCAAAGGAGGGATGGCTTTTGCATAGCGATCTCATCAAGCCCTTTGCGGCGGAATATGCCGAATATCTGAAAGACGAATCCCGCTCGGTGGGCGCCTGCCAGTATGTGGCATTCCCCCGCAGCCACGACGAGGCGCTGGAGGTCCTGCGTACCGCTTACGACCAGGACCTGCCGGTGACCATCCAGGGCGGACGCACCGGCCTGGCTGCCGGCGCCGTGCCGTCCGGCGGCCTCATCGTCAACACCTCCCGCATGGATCAAGTGCTGGGCATGTCGGTGCGGGACGGCCTGTATCACCTGCGCCTGCAGCCCGGTGTCATTCTCTCCCGGCTGCGCAAGGACATCGAATCCAGGCGGCTGGACACCGCCGGCTGGGATGCCGGATCACTGCAGGCATTGGAGGCCTTCAAAAAAGACAAGGCCCAGTTCTTCACGCCCGACCCCACCGAGACCTCGGCTCTGCTGGGCGGCATGACGGCCTGCAACGCCTCGGGCGCCCGCAGCTATAAATACGGCCCGGTGCGCGGCCACATCCACGCCCTGCGCGTCATTCTGCCCACCGGACACCCGCTGACCCTGGAACGCGGCCGGGTGCGGGCAAAAGGCCGCCGGATGGAGCTGGTCTGTGACGACGGCTTTGCCCTGTGCCTCGACCTGCCCACCTTCCGGATGCCCGACACCAAGAACGCTTCGGGCTACTATATCCACGACGATATGGACGCCGTCGACCTCTTCATTGGCTCCGACGGCACGCTGGGGCTCATCACCGAGCTGGAGATCATCCTGCGGCCCATGCCGGGCGCCGTCTGGGGCGTCACCTGCTTTTTCGCCTCGGAAGACCAGGCCGTCGATTTCGTCACGGCCGCCCGCCCCGCCCTGGGCGCTGATGCCGCCGCCTTTGAATATTTCGACCCCCACGCGCTGGACATCCTGCGCAGCCAGCGGGCCAACAATCCGGCCTTTGCCGCCCTGCCCGTCATCGACCCGGCCTACGGCTGTGCCGTTTACACAGAACTGCACTGCACCGACGAACAGGCGGCCTTCGACCGTCTGATGGCGGTGGGTGACCTGATGGAAGCTGCCGGCGGCTGCCAGGACCACACCTGGGTGGCCCGCACCGACACCGACCGGGACAAGCTCCAGTTCTTCCGCCACGCCGTGCCCGAAAGCGTCAATATGCTCATCGACCAGCGCCGCCGGATCGACCCGGTCATCACCAAGCTGGGCAGCGATATGTCGGTGCCCGACGCCTGTCTGCGGCAGGTGACCCAAATGTACCGGCAGGATCTGGCCGAAGCCGGGCTGGAATACGCCACCTGGGGCCATATCGGCAACAATCATCTCCACGTCAACATCCTGCCCCGCAGCGCCGACGATTACAGCCGGGGCAAGGCCCTTTTCGCCCGCTGGGCGGAAGCCGTCACCCGTATGGGCGGCGCCGTTTCGGCCGAACACGGCGTCGGCAAGCTCAAGGCGCCTTTCCTGACCATTATGTACGGCCAAAAGCACATCGACGAGATGCGCGCCCTCAAGCTGGCCGTCGATCCCAAGGGACTGTACGGCATCGGCAATCTCTTTTCTCTCAAAGGAGGCGCAGCCCAATGAAGATCGCCGTCTGCATCAAACAGGTGCCTTCCACCAACGAAGTCCGGCTCGATCCGGTGACCAACACCATCGTCCGTGACGGCCGCCAATCGGTCATCAATCCCTTCGATACATACGCGCTGGAGCAGGCTGTGCAGATCAAAGAACAGCTGGGCGGCCAGGTCCTGGTGGTCAGCATGGGCATCCCTGCCACCGAACGCCTGCTGCGCGACGCCTGCAGCCGGGGCGCCGACCGGGGCGCACTGCTCTCCGACCGGGCTTTTGCCGGCGCCGACACCCTGGCTACCTCCTATGCCCTCTCCCTCTGGTGCCGCCGGGAGCAGCCCGATCTGATCCTCTGCGGCAAAATGGCCGTCGACGGCGATACCGCCCAGATCGGCCCCGAGCTGGCCGAGCATCTGGGCATCCCCCACATCACCGATGTCTGCGCCGTCCTGTCGGTCGATGAAAAAGAGATCACGGTCAGAAAGGTCACGGCCGATGGCTTTGCCGTCGTCCGCACGCCGCTTCCGGCTCTGCTGACCGTCGTCAAGGACATCAATCTGCCCCGCATGGCCACCATCCCCGGCGTCCGCGCCGGACAGGCCGCCGTCATCGAGCTGCTGACGGCCGACGATCTGCAGGCCGACCGCAGCCGCACCGGACTCACCGGCTCCCCCACCCAGGTGGTGCGCACCTTCACGCCCCAGCGCACGGCCCAGGCCGTCGAGCTGACCGGTGAACCGGCGGAAATCGCCCATCAGATCCTTGACATTGTCCGGGAGGTGCTGTAAATGTCCGCATATATTCAAAATGATCTGACCAAATGCGTCGGCTGCGGCCTGTGCCAGGGCAGCTGCGCTTCGGGCGCCATCGCGCTGCGGGACGGCAAAGCCGTTATCGACCCCGACCGCTGCGTCCTGTGCCGCGTCTGTCTGGACACCTGTCCGGTGGGCGCGCTGACACTGGAAAGTGATGCCCAGGCCGAGCGCACCGCCGACAGCCGGGGCATCTGGGTCTTTGCCGAAATGGACAATGATGGCCAGCCGCTGCCCGTCGGCCTGGAGCTGACGGCCAAGGCCTTTGCACTGGCCCGGAAGCGGGAGAGCTGCCCGGTCACCGTGCTGCTCTTCGGCCCCTCAGCCACCCGGCAGGCCCAGCGCTTCATCCACGCGGGCGCCGACCGGGTCATCGTCAGCGACGCGCCGGTCTTCCGGGAGGGGCTGGAGCTGCCCTTCGCCGACGCCGTCTGTGCCTGCATCCGGCAGGACAGGCCCGAGGCCGTTCTCTTCGGCGCCACCCCCTTCGGCCGTTCGCTGGCTCCCCGTGTGGCCGCCCGGCTGGGCTGCGGCCTGACGGCCGACTGCACAGTGCTGGATATCGACCCCGAGACCGGACTGCTGCTGCAGACCCGGCCGGCCTTCGGCGGCAATCTGATGGCCACCATCACCTGCCCCGCCCGGCGGCCCCAGATGGCCACCGTCCGCCCCGGCATTTTTCAGACGCCGGAAAGCCCCCTGCGGGAAACCGGCGAGATCGAGCAGCTGCGTGAGATCCCCGCGCCCGGCCCGGTGGAACTGCTGGAAAAAACACTGGTGGAAGCCGGCGAGAGCATCCGCGACGCCCGCGTCATCGTATCGGCCGGCCGCGGCATCGGCGCCCAGAAAAATATGGCGCTGGTCAAAAAGCTGGCTGAACTGCTGGGCGCTTCCTACGGGGTTTCCCGCCCCCTGGTCGATATGGGCTGGGCCGATTACAGCCACCAGATCGGCCAGACCGGCTGTTCGGTGGCCCCCGACCTGCTGCTCTGCTTCGGCATTTCCGGCGCCATTCAGCATCTGGCCGGCATCGGCGGCGCCAAGACCATCATCGCCGTCAATACCGACCCCGATGCGCCCATCTTCGGCGCGGCGACCTATAAGATCGTCGGCGACGCCGCGGCCGTTCTCAAAGCCCTGATCGAACATCTTCAGCAGCAATAATTGTTCCGGCCCTCTGCGCTGCGGGGGGCCGTTTTTTATAAGCTTCTCATTTTTTGTTTATCTACTCAACATTCTGTGTTATACTGGTGCCAATCCAAATACAGAAAGGCAGGCATTTTTATGAAATACGACTTTACCCACATACCCGACCGCCGCGGATACGGCTCCAGCAAGTGGAACGCCATGCCCGATGCCGATGTCACCCGCGTGCCCCTCTCGACGGCCGACATGGAATTCTACCCCGCCCCCGAGATCCGCGACGCCTTGAAGGCGCTGGCCGACACCACCGTGCTGGGCTACACCAGCCCGACGCCGGAATACTACGAGGCCGTCTGCGGCTGGATGGCCCGCCGTCACGATTTTGCCGTCGACCCTTCCGAGATCCTGCTGACGCCCGGCGTGGTCACGGCACTGGGCCTGCTGGTGGAAACAGTCACCAAGCCGGGCGACCACGTCATCGTCATGCCGCCGGTCTATTATCCTTTCGACCTGTCGGTGCTGGCCAAGGGCCGCGATCTGACCTATTGCCCCCTGCAGTGCCGGGACGGCCGGTATGAGATCGATTTCGAGCTGCTGGAGACCCTGGCCAAACGCGGAGAAAACACAGCCCTGCTCTTCTGCAATCCCCACAACCCGGTGGGCCGGGTCTGGTCGAAGGAAGAGCTCGCCCGTCTGGTGGACATCTGCGCCGACAACGGCCTGTTCATCATCGATGATGAGATCCACCACGACCTCATTCTGCCCGGCCACAAGCACACCGTGCTGGTCAACGCCAATCCCCGCGCCCGGGAGATCTGCGCCGTCTGCACGGCCCCCAGCAAGACCTTCAATCTGGCCGGCCTGCAATGCTCCAATATCATCATTCCCAACGCCGCCGTCCGCGGCAAGGCCAAGCTCAACAGCATGGTCGATACCCTCAGCTTTTCCCTCAATATTTTCGCCTACACAGCCTGCAAAACGGCCTATAACCAGTGCGAACAATGGCTGGACGAGCTGCTGGAGGTCATTCAGGCCAACGCCGATTACGTCCGCGGCTTCTGCGCCGAGAATTTCCCCGGCGTGCATATCTATCCGCTGGAAGGCACCTATCTGCTGTGGGGCGACTTCAGCGCCCTGGGCATGACCCATTACGAGCTGGAGGAATTCATGAAGCAGGAAGCCGGCCTCTATCTCGACGAGGGCTATATCTTCGGAGAAGGCGGCCGCTGCTTTGAACGCTTCAACCTGGCCTGCGCCCCTCTCACCATCCAGCGTTCCATGGAACGCCTCAAGGCGGCCTACGACAGAAAGCTGGCCCAGTGGGCCAAAGAGGGCAAGCCCGTCCATCAGACGCTGGCTGCCGGCGACAGGCTGGAGGGCTTCGTCTACGATACCCCCGAAGCCGCCGGTGTGGATCTTTGCCAGACCATGACCCAGCCCACCCTGCTGGTCTTTTCCCGCTATTACACCTGCGGCGTCTGCCAGGCGCTTCTGGGCGAACTGCGCCAGGCCATGCCCGACCTGCGCGCCCGGGGCATCGACCTCAAGGTGGTCCTGCAGTCGACCCGGGAAAGCGTTGCCGCCGCCACCGCCGAGGCTCCCTTCCCCTTTGATCTGATCTGCGACCCTGAAGCCAGGCTCTACGACCGCTATAACGTCTTCCAGGCCGACAGCCTGCCCGCCATGCTGGCGGGGGACCCCCTGCTGACCCAGATCCCCGGCGGCGCCATTGGGCTGATGGCCTCCTCCATGAGCGGCGCAAAGCCCGAGGGACGCCAGCGCCAGCTGCCGGCCCTCTTCGCCGTGGCGCCCGACGGCACGGTCAAATACGCCTACTACGGCAAGACCCTGTCGGATATACCGAAGCTTGACGACGCCGTCCATGCATTGACAGACTGAGTTCAAAATTAAACGCCGCTTCCCGAAAGAAGCGGCGTTTTTTATTTTTGATGCTTATACTCAGATCAGGCCGGCAAAAACCGAAGCCAGCGCCACGGTGATCAGGCCCGAAACGGCGATGGAGAGGCTGCTCATAGCGCCCTCGGTCTCCCCCAGCTCCATGGCCTTGGAGGTGCCGATGGCATGAGAAGCCGTTCCGATGGCGATGCCACGGGCCACTGGGTCGGTGATGCCGCATAGACGGCAGACCGACCGGCAGATGATATTGCCCAAAACACCGGTCAGGATAATGACGGCCACCGTAATGGTGACGACGCCGCCGAACTCCTCGGAAATGCCCATGCCGATGGCTGTGGTGATGGATTTGGGCAGCAGGGTGACATACATGCTGTGATCCAGCCCAAAGGCAAACGACAGCAGGCACACTGAGCCCATACTGGTGACGACGCCCGAGGTGATGCCGCCGATGATGGCCCAGAGATTCTGGCGCAGCAGCGTCAGCTTGCGGTAGAGGGACACAGCCAGGCAGATGGTGGTCGGGGTCAGCAGATAGCCCAGATACCGGGCGCTGAGGTCATAGGTGCCATACTCCACGCCGGTCAGCAGCAGTACGGCGATGACCAGCAGGATCGAGATGAGAAGCGGATTGCAGATGCCTTTTTTGAACCGCTTCTGCAGCGCCAGCCCCACCAGATAGGCCAGCAGCGACAGGGCGATGCCGAAATAGCTGGAGCCGGCCGCCAGATTTTCCATCATGTTGCCCATCTCACTTGTCCCCCTTCCCGCGCCGCAGCGCCATCAGATACTGGGTCACCCGCCCCGTGACGGCCATGACCACAACGGTGGTCACCACGGTGATGACGGCCACCGGCAGCAGAACGGGGCGCAGATCGACCCAGGCGTCCAGCAGGCCCACCGCCGCCGGAATGAACATGACCGGCATGATGGACACCAGAAAATCAGCCGTTTCTTCCACGGCGGCCAGCGGCAGCGCCCCGGTCATCAGCAGCACCAGCATGAGCACCAGCCCGTAAATGCTGGCCGGAATGGAAAAGGGCAGCATCACGTGCAGGACCTCTCCGGCAAACGAGATCAGCAGAATGATACAGAGTTGCTTGACGTATTTCATATCTTCTCTCCCCGATAAATATATTTCAGCACGACTTCACCGGCGATCTTCCGGCCGTCGGGCACAAATCCCAGCCCGGCGTAGGCGGCCAGTGCCGCCGTGTTTTCCGGAAAGGCGCTGATATAGAGGACGCCGCGGGACGGATCCTGCCGCAGCTGTTCCACGAGCAGCCGCAGCGCTGCCGTCCCATAGCCGCGGCGCTGATGGGCGCGGTCGATCATCAGACGATAGACCCAGTATTGATCCTCTTCCGGATCGATGCACCACAGCAGAAATCCCACAGGCTCCCCGTTCAGGCAGATGGCTGTGGGATGAAACTCCGGGCGCACATAGCTCTGGGCAATGGAATAGAGATTGGACTGGACGAATCCGCGCTGCTGCGCATCCAGCTCCAGCGCGATGATCCGTTCAAAATTCTCCTTTGTCACAGGCTCCAGCGTCAGCATGGCATCCCCTCCCCGAACCATTATATATAAATTCGCGCCGCAGCGCAATAGGTACCCTTCAAATGCTGCGGCGCGGATGGATGATCTATTTCTTTTCTCCCAGGTTCTTAAATGCTGTCGACATCATCAGCTTGATCCGGTTGAGCTGATTGGTCTTGCTGGCGCCGGGATCGTAGTCGATGGCGACGATATTGCTTTCGGGATACCGTTCGCGCATGACCTTGATGACGCCCTTGCCGGTGACGTGATTGGGCAGGCAGGCGAAGGGCTGCATACAGACGATGTTCGGCACGCCCTCCTCGATCAGCTCCACCATCTCGCCGGTCAGGAACCAGCCTTCGCCGGCCTGGTTGCCCAGAGAAACGATCTCAGAGGCTTTTTCGGCAATATGCTCAATACGGTTGGGCGCCGTAAAGTGTTTGGAAGCGTTGAGGGCCCGCACCAGATCGCGGCGCAGCAGCTCCACCAGCTGAATGCCGGCATCGGCGACCATAACGCTGCTCAGTCTGGTCTCGTAATGGGTGTGCTGGAAGTGGCTGTTGTAAAAACAATACAGGAAAAAGTCCACCAGGTCGGGCATGACAGCCTCGCCGCCTTCCGCTTCGATGGTCTCGACGATATTGTTATTGGCCGTGGGATGGAACTTGACCAGGATCTCCCCCACCAGACCGACCCGCGGCTTTTGGATCTCCCGCATGGGCAGCGTGTCAAAGTCCTGCACGATGGCATAAATATTTTTGCGGAACTGGGAAAACGCGCCGCTGCGCACGTTTTCCAGGCATTTTTCCTGCCATCTGGCGTAAAGAGCGTTGGCGGCGCCCGGCTCGGCCTCATAGGGCCGCGTGCGATAGAGCACCCGCATGAACAGGTCGCCGTACAGGGCGGCCATGACGATCTTCTTGCCCAGGCTGTAGGTCAGCTTGAAGCCGGGATTGGTTTCCAGGCCGTTCAGATTGAGGGAGATGACGGGGATCTGCGAAAGTCCGGCGTCCTGCAGCGCCTTGCGGATGAAGCCGATATAATTGGTGGCACGGCACTCGCCGCCGGTCTGGCTCATAATGATGGCCGTATGATCGGGGTCGTATTTGCCGCTGTTGAGGGCGTGCATGATCTGGCCGATGGTCAGGATGCTGGGGTAGCAGGCGTCGTTATTGACGTATTTCAGCCCTTCCTCCACGGCTTCCTGGTCGACCGAGGGCAGTACTACCAGATTGTATCCCTCGCTCCGGGCGGCGGCTTCGATCAGGTCGAAATGCAGCGGCGACATCTGAGGACAGAGGATGGTATAGCCCGCTTCCCGCATCTCCCGTGTGAAAACGGCCCGTTCCTGCTTGTAAACGTGGCTGGTGTCGGCCGGGCTGCCGCCCTTTTCAACAACGGCCTTGAGCGAGCGCAGCCGGATGCGGATGGCTCCCAGATTGCTGCCCTCGTCGATCTTGATGAGGGTGTAGATCTTGCCGCGGGCCTTGAGGATCTCGGCCACCTGGTCGGCCGTCACGGCGTCCAGGCCGCAGCCGAAGGAGTTCAGCTGGATCAGATCCAGGTCGTCCCGGGACGATACGAAGGAAGCCGCCTTGTAAAGTCTGGAATGATAGGTCCACTGATCGACCACGCGCAGGTCCAGGGATTCCTGGTCCAGCATGCACACGCTGTCTTCACTCAATACAGCAAAGCCCTCCGCCGTCACCAGATCGGGGATGCCGTGGTTGATCTCCGGATCGATATGATAGGGCCGTCCCGACAGGACGATGCCCCGGACGTGATGCTTTTCGATATAATCCAGCGCGTGGCGTCCCTCGGCCCGGATATCCGCCCGGTAGCGCTGCTGCTCGGCGTCCGCCGCCTGAACGGCCCGACGCAGCTCGGCGTCGCTGATGTCAAACTCCCGCAGCGTTTCCCGCAGCACCTTGAAGACGGCCTTCGTGCTGTTGAGGGTGACGAAGGGGTTGAGGAACCGAATGTGCTTTTCTCTGAGCTGGTCCACATTGTTGCGGATGACCTCGGGATAGGAGGTGACGATGGGGCAGTTATAATGATTGCCGGCTTTGGGGTTCTCCACGCGCTCGTAGGCCACCGAGGGATAGAAGATGGTGTCTACGCCCTTATCAATAAGATCCTGTACATGGCCGTGGGTCAGCTTGGCCGGATAGCAGACGCTCTCGCTGGTGATAGTCTCGATGCCCTTTTCAAAAATGGCCTTGCTCGACCGGCCGGAAAGCACCACGCGGAAGCCCAGCACAGTGAAGAACGTGTGCCAGAAGGGATAGTTTTCATACATATTGAGCACGCGCGGGATACCGATGACGCCGCGGCGGGCTTCGCCGGCCGGCAGCGGCTTATAATTAAACGTGCGGTGATACTTGTATGCGTAGAGATTGGGCAGCTCGGCGCCCTTTTTTGGCAGATCGGCGCCCCGTTCGCATCGGTTGCCGCTGATGAAGCTGCGGCCGTCGGAAAAGGTCGTCACAGTCAGCATGCAGTTGTTGGTGCACTTGCCGCAGGGGCGCATGGTCTTTTCATAGCGCAGATCCCGCAGCTCCCGGCGGCTGAGCATGGTGCTGCCGCTGCCGTCGTCGGCCTCCCGCGCCAGCAGCGCCATGCCGTAGGCGCCCATCAGACCGGCAATGTCCGGGCAGACGACCTCCATGCCGGCTTCTTTTTCAAACGCGCGCAGCACGGCGGGATTGTAGAAGGTACCGCCCTGCACGACGACATGGCTGCCCAGCTGTTCGCGGCTCCGCAGCTTGATGACTTTGTAAAGGGCGTTGCGGATGACGGAATAGGAAAGGCCGGCTGAAATATCCGCGGGCGACGCCCCTTCTTTCTGGGCCTGCTTGACCTTGGAATTCATAAAGACCGTGCAGCGGCTGCCCAGGGAGACGGGGTGCTCGGCTCCGATCGCCAGCTGCGCAAAGCTCTCCGGCGTATGGCCCAGAGAGATGGCAAAGGTCTCCAGGAAGGATCCGCAGCCCGACGAGCAGGCTTCGTTCAGCGTGATGTCCTTGATGACGCCGTCGCGGATGGTGATGGCTTTCATATCCTGTCCGCCGATGTCCAGAATAAAATCCACATCGGGCTGGAACCGCCTGGCGGCTGTATAGTGGGCGATGGTCTCCACCTCGCCCAGATCGGCCCGCAGCGCCGTTTTGATCAGCGCTTCGCCGTATCCGGTGACGCCGACCTTGCGGATATGGGCGTCCTCCGGCAGCAGATCGTAGATCTCCCCCACCGTCTGCAGGGTCAATCCCAGCGGATCGCCCCGGTTGGAAGCGTATGTCGAATGCACAATGGCGCCTTCGCTGTCGGTCAGCACCATCTTCGTGGTGGTCGAACCCACATCGATGCCCAGATACAGGCCGCCCTTGTGGTCTTTGATATCCCTGCGGGGCGTGGATGCCCGGGCATGGCGTTCCCGGAAGGCCTCATATTCCGCTTCTGAGGCGAATAGCGGCTCGAGGACTTCCTCTGCTGTCGTCAGCTGGCCGCGCAATGCCTCCAGCTTGTCCAGCAGCGCATCCAGCCGCACCGGCGCTTCCTCCTCACGCGCCTTAAGACAGGCGCCCATGGCGACGAACAGCTGGGCGTTTTCGGGAAAAATCACCTGCTCGGGCTTCAGATCCAGCGTTTCGATAAAACGCACGCGCAGCTGGTCGATATAGCAGAGCGGGCCGCCCAGAAAGGCCACGTTGCCGCGGATGGGCTTGCCGCAGGCCAGGCCGCTGATGGTCTGATTGACGACTGCCTGCAGGATAGAGGCCGCGATATCCTCCCTGCGCGCCCCTTCGTTGATCAGCGGCTGCACGTCGGTCTTGGCAAAAACGCCGCAGCGGGACGCGATGGGATACAGCCGCGTATGCTCCCGCGCCAGACGGTTCAGCCCATCAGCATCGGTCTCCAGCAGCGTGGCCATCTGGTCGATGAAGGCGCCGGTGCCGCCGGCGCATGTGCCGTTCATACGCTGCTCCAGACCGCCGCGGAAATAGGTGATCTTGGCGTCCTCGCCGCCCAGCTCGATGGCAACGTCGGTCTGGGGGATATAGGTCTCTACGGTTTTGGTGCAGGCGATGACTTCCTGAATAAACGTAATGTCCAAAAGTCCGGCAATGGCAAGACCGCCCGAACCGGTGATCACCGTGCGTGCCTCCATCGCCGGGTATTGCTCCCCGATCTCCCGCAGCAGCGCCGCGATGGCGGCGCGCACATCGGCATTGTGCCGCATATAGCGGGAAAAAAGGCACTTATCTGTTTCATCTGTCAGGTAGGCTTTGACTGTCGTTGAACCGACATCGATGCCCAGATAATAACTGTTCATTTGATCTTTCCCCTTTTGTCTCTGTGAAGCTTTTCATCAAACGGTCAAACGGCCGGCGTCTTCGGCAAACAGACCAGCCAGCCGATACAGAATACGTATATACTCGGCCGCGTCCTCCGGGCCGAGATATTCCAGAATGCGCCGCAGCTCCGCCAGCAGCTGCTGCTTTTTCGCGGCGGCAAACCGGCGTCCCGCCGGCGTGATGCAGACGTCGGCCCGGCGCTTGTCCCGGGCGTTGTCCCGGCGCTCGATATAGCCTTTGCTGCTCAGTGTCCGGATCAAGGCGGCCACCCGGGAGGTGTTGATCTCAAAATAAGCGCTGATCTCCAACGGCCCGGCGCCGTCGTGCACTTCGGCCAGATACAGCAGCAGGGCCATCTCCCCTTTGGCGATCTCGCTGACCTTTTGGTGAAAAGCTCTGCCCTCTTTCTGATATCCGATCAGCGAATCAAACAGGTCGACCGCCATTTTTTCATAATCCGCATCCACGCGCAAATCACCTCACACTATAAACATTTTGACTGACTAATATTCTAAGCAAACTGTCGCAATTTGTCAATTGCCGCTGAAAAGCTTAACACTTTTCTTACATTTTCCCTATATAAAAAAATCCCTGGCAGGAGGTACCCTGCCAGGGAGAATACAGACCGCGGGCCTGTATTGGTGTTTAGTTGTTGGCGATGAAGCCGATCTTCTTAACGACGGCGGCGCAGCGCGGGCAAAGCTCGGGATACTCGGCATCGGCACCCACACGGATATGATGCTTCCAGCAGCGCTGGCACTTTTCGCCGCGGGCCTGGTCGACCAGGACGCGGACGCCGGCGATGGGTGTTTCCATGGCCTGGGCATACAAATCGGCATCGCTGCTGACCTCCACATCCGACACGATGAAGAGATCGGCCCACTGGTCGGCAAACTTGCCGCGGATGGAGGCCAGCTCCTCCGAGGGGGCTGCGGGATCGGTGACCAGCGTGACGTGCGCTTCCAGAGGCTTACCGATCTTCTTGGCGGCACGCGCCTTTTCCAGCGCGGCATTGACGCCGTCGCGCAGGCGGATCAGGCTGTCCCAGGCGGAAGTATCAGCCAGCTCATAGTCGGCAAAAGGCTCGTTCATCTGGTTGAAGAGCACGTTGCGGGCGTCGTCGCCCGAACGGTGAGGCATAGCCAGCCAGATCTCGTCGCAGGTGAAGGCCAGAATGGGCGCAAACAGCTTGGTGATGGTGTCGAGGATCATCCACAGGGCCGTCTGGGCGCTGCGGCGGGCCAGACCGTCCTTTTCCTCGCAGTACAGGCGGTCCTTGATGATGTCCAGATAGAAGGAAGAAAGCTCCACCACGCAGAAATCGTTGATGGCGTGGGAGACCACATGGAAATCATAATCGTCGTAGGCGGCGAAGCACTTGCGGGTCAGTTCGTTGAGCTTGGTGATGGCCCAGCGGTCCAGCTCCTGCATCTCCTCGGGCGCCACCAGATGGTCGGCGTCGAAGCCGTCCAGATTGCCCAGGCAATAGCGGGCGGTATTGCGGAATTTCAGATAGTTCTGGGAAAGCTGCTTGAAGATGCTGTCGGAGCAGCGGACGTCGGCGTGATACTCCGCCGAGCCGGCCCACAGACGCAGCAGGTCGGCGCCGTATTTCTTAAAGATATCGGCGGGATCGACGCCGTTGCCCAGCGACTTGTGCATGGCCTTGCCCTGGCCGTCTACCGTCCAGCCGTGGGTGACGCATTCCTTGAAAGGCGCGCCCTGTCCCAGCGCGCCGACGGCGGTCAGCAGGGACGACTGGAACCAGCCGCGGTACTGGTCGAGACCTTCCATATAAAGATCGGCCGGCCAGAAGCCCTGGTCTTTTTTCATGGAAGCGAAATGGGTGGAGCCGGAATCGAACCAGCCGTCCAGTGTATCCTCTTCCTTGAAGAAGTGGGTACCGCCGCAATGGGGGCACTTGTAACCCTCGGGCAGGATCTCGGAAGCGCTCTTGGTGTACCAGGCGTTGGAGCCTTCGGCGGCAAAGAGCTTGCTGACGGCCTCGATGGTGGCGTCGTCGCAGACCGGCTTCTTGCATTCCTCGCAATAGAAGACCGGAATGGGCAGACCCCAGCGGCGCTGGCGGGAAATGCACCAGTCGGCGCGCTCACGGATCATGGCGATCATGCGGTCCTTGCCCCAGCCGGGGATCCAGCGCACGTCGTCGCAGGCGGCCACGGCAGCATCCTTGAAGGCGTCGACCGAGCAGAACCACTGGGGCGTGGCACGGAAGATGATGGGATTCTTGCAGCGCCAGCAGTGGGGATAGCTGTGGACGATCTCCTCGCTGGCAAAGAGCGAACCGGCCGCCCGCATATCCTCCAGGATAACGGGGTTGGATTCCTCGGTGCTCATGCCGGCGTATTTGCCGGCGTATTCGGTGTGGCGGCCGCGGTCATCCACCGGCACGACCATCTCCATGCCGTAGCGCAGGCAGGTCTGATAGTCGTCGGCGCCGAAGCCGGGCGCTGTGTGGACGCATCCGGTACCGCTGTCCATGGTGACATATTCGGCATTGACCAGACGGGAAGTCTTGTCCAGGAAAGGATGCTTGGCCAGCATATTTTCAAAGAAGGCGCCGGGATGAGTCTCCACGATCTCATATTCCGTGATGCCGCCCACCTGCATGACCTTATCGACCAGCGCTTCAGCGACGATATAGACCTCGCCGTTGGCCGCGCGGACCAGCGCGTAGCTGTCACGGGGATGGAGGGCGATGGCCAGGTTGCCGGGCAGCGTCCAGATGGTCGTTGTCCAGATGACGAAGAAGAGCTTGCTGTGGTCAAAGCCGCCCAGCTTGCCCAGATCGTCATGCATGGGGAACTTGACGTAGACCGTGGTGCAGGGGTCATCCTGATACTCGATCTCGGCCTCGGCCAGCGCCGTCTCATCTTTGGGGCACCAGTAAACCGGCTTTAAGCCTTTGTAGATATAGCCTTTTTTGTACATCTCGCCAAAGACCTTGACCTCTTCGGCCTCAAAGCCGGGATCCATGGTCTTGTAGGGATGCTCCCAGTCGCCGATCACGCCCATGCGCTTGAAGCCTTCCATCTGGATATCGATATACTTCTGCGCAAACTCGTGGCAGGCCGTGCGGAATTCCGGCACGCTCATGGCCTTGCGGTTGAGCTTGTTCTGCTTGATGATGGCGCTCTCAATGGGCATACCGTGATTGTCCCAGCCGGGGACATACGGCGTATAATAACCGCGCATGGCTTTCATGCGGACGATGAAGTCCTTGATGGATTTGTTGAGGGCATGGCCCATGTGCAGATTGCCGTTGGAAAACGGAGGACCGTCATGCAGCAAGAAGCGCGGCTTGCCCTCGTTTTTCTTCAGCAGCTCATTGTAGATATCCAGCTCCTCCCAGTGTTCCAGCATGCCGGGCTCCCGGGCAGGCAGCCCGGCCCGCATGGGGAACTCGGTATTGGGAAGATTGATCGTCTGGTTGTAATCTTTACCCATTGTCGATATAGCTCCTTCAGTTAATCTTCTTTATACTCTTTATAGTTTTTGCCGAAGCGCAGCTCGGAAAAACGGATCTCGGCAGGATCCTCGGGCTCCTCGTCTTCCCCGCCGATCCCGGCGGCAACGGCACGGAGATCCAGATCCTTCTCCAGGTCAAATACGTCTTCCGCACTGCCGGACGGCGCGTTCTGCTCTTCTTCAGAGACCGCCGGGGCGGCCGGAGCGGCCTTCTGCGCGGCAGCCTCCGCCGGTTCCGCAGCGTCTTCCTGCTGCAGCAGCTGGACGGCCGGCTTCTCCATCAGCGCATCCATGCGGTCCATATGCTCTCCGATAACGCGAATGTCATCTTCCATCATCTGACGCATGCGCACAGCGTACTTCTGGCATTCCGCCCGCGCCGCGGCCAGCCGCTGCTCCTCGGCGGCGACCTGCGCCCGTATATCGTTGACCCGGCCTTCCGCCTCGCCTCTGGCGTTGCGGAGGATCAGCTCCGCTTCAGCCTGCGCCTTGGAGATTGTCTCCTGTGCAGTGACCTGCGCGTTGTAAAAAGCCTTGCGCATCTGCTCGTCGACCTGCCGGTATTCCTCGATCTTGTCGACCAGCACGCGCATCTTTCCCTTGAGCGTGGCATTTTCTTTATAGAGCGCCGTATAATCGCTCTGCACAGCATCCAGGAATTCTTCAACCTGCTCTTTATCATATCCTTTCATCGAACGGTCGAATTTGACGTCCTGAATATCCTGCGGTGTAAGCACGGTGATTCCCCCTCCCACAATCGAACTGAAGGCCCGGCAAAATACCCGCCTTCGCCTGTTTTCTGTATTTTTATTTTCTTTATATTATTTTATATAATTGGCGATCTGTCCGGTCTGAACCGTTTTGCCCGCGCTCAAAGCAAATTGATCAGGATGCTCAGCGCAATATAGGCAGCCAGAAAAGACAGATCCAACGGAAAGCCCTGCAGACCGGGGATCCGCGAGAGCAGCTGCCGGAAGGGCAGGATGATCGGCTCGGTGATCTGATACAGGATATTATCCAGCGTTGATCCGCGCAGCGAAGGGATCCATGACATCAGCGCGCGCACCAGCATGGCGATCTGCAGCATGTTGAGCACACTGAATGCCACCTGCCGCACGATGGAATAAAGGGTCATATCACATCCTCCGCGTATCAGATATACAGGCCGTTGTTCTCCAGTTCATCAATCAGATCCCCCAGAATGTTGACGTTGTAGGGGGTGATCATATAGGTGCTGTTGGCGACCTTCTTGATCTTGCCTTCCTGGGCGTAGGCCACGCCGCTGAGAAAGTCGATCAGACGCTTGGCCACGTCTTTATTGGTCTGTTCGAGATTGATGACCACCGTGCGGCGTTCCCGCAGATGATCGGCGATCTCGGGCGCGTTTTCATATTTGTCGGGTTTGACCAGCACCACCGACAGCTGGGTCGTTGCGTTGATGTTGACCACCTTGTTGTTGGCGCTTCTTCTGAAGTCTGTGACCGTGGAAGTCTTGTCCTCTTCCTCGCGCTCTCTGCGTGCGCTGCGCGCGGGGGTGAATTCCTCCAGTGTTTCCTCTTCTTCGTCGTCGCCGTTGGCCCAACGCTTCAGGTCATCTATAAAGCTCATATGCATGTGCTCCTCTCATAAACTTGTAAAGATCAAAATCCGGAATCCCGCGCCCTTTGGAAAGCCGCGGAAAAAACAGACAACAACAGTAAGACTTCGAAAAGCCTATACATTATTATCTTATTTTTTTTGCCTTCTGTCAATAAAAGCAGCCGATATATTTTCTTTCGCCGTGTAGGATTACAATAGATGTTGGACAGTTGAATAAAAAAGGATGAAGGATAAGGC
>CAMEZQ010000013.1 GCA_945947915.1 uncultured Clostridia bacterium
GGTGGCTCATCTCCATGACGCACATGCCGCTGCCGCGGTAGTTCATCATCTCGTCGCGGATCTCTTCCAGGACCTTCTCCGGCATCATGGCAGGGCCGGCGGAGAAGTTAAAGGATCTGTTGTAGTTCATTGTAGTGTTCCTCCTGTTTTTTATTCCGCGCATACCGGCGCGTATCTCCGGCACCGCGGAACAGAATTACATGACAGTATAGGGCCAAAAGCCGGCGCAAAATTTTTTTGCACCTTTACTTGTGACCTTAACAAGTATATACTAACATTAACGGAGATTTTAAGCAACCGTGTTTTTCGATTTTTCTTGCAGTGCATGTCACATTTTTTCAAAAAAGCACCTTTGTTTTTCGGATTATTGCACAATTGTGAAGGGTTATGTAATAAGAAAGGCGGTGCTTCCAGTGGCAGTTTACCAAAACATCACACAAATTATCGGCGGCACTCCCCTGGTCCATCTGCAGAGGCTTGGGGAGTATTACGCATGTCACGGGGAAATTTACGGAAAATGCGAGTTTCTCAACCCCACAGGCAGTCTGAAAGACCGTTCGGCGCTGGGCATCCTGCAAAACGCCGTGCGCGGCGGCGCGCTGGCGCCGGGCGGCACGGTCATCTGTCTGTCGGGCGGCCGGGGCGGCATCTCGGCGGCCATGCTGTGCGCCTGTATGGACCTGCGGTGCATCGTGGTGGCCACCGACAACATCACCCTGCAGAGCATGCGGCATATCCGTGCCTTCGGCGCCGAGATCCGCATGACGCCGGCCGGCGAGGGTCTGGAAGGCATGAAGAAAAAGGGCGAGGCGCTGCAGCGCCAGCTGCCCGGCAGCTTTATCCTCAATCAGTTTGAAGACGACGCCGGCTCGGAGCTCCATCGCACCTTGACCGGCCCCGAGCTGATCGCCGACCTGCCCGACATCGATTATCTGGTGGCCGGCGTGGGCACCGGCGCCAGCCTGACCGGCTGCGCCGAATATGTGCAGCGCATGCGGCCCGAATGCGTCGTCGTGGCCGTCGAGCCCATGGACAGTCCCGTCCTTTCGGGCGGCCTGCCCGGCGCCCACAGTCTGACCGGCATCGGCCTCGGCTTCACCCCCAGGGTGCTCAACAAATATATTCTGAACCAGGTGGCCCGGGTGCGCACGCCCGACGCCCTGACCATGACCCGGCAGCTGGCCGTCCTGGAGGGCATGCTGTGCGGCCCCTCCTCGGGCGCCGCGCTGACAGCCGCCGTATCCATCGCCCAGAACCCCGCTGCCCAGGGCAAAAAGATCGCCGTTCTTCTCCCCGACCGGGGTGAAGACTACCTCAGCCGGGAAATCTACAACAAATAGCCGGCGTTCTGTATGTGTTCCGGATGTCCGGGCTCTCTTTTCCAGAATATTTCCTGTTGACAAGGCGCCGTTCTGACGGTATAATATTCTCCGCAGCTTTATATGCCCTTATCAAGAGTGGTGGAGGGACCGGCCCGACGATACCACGGCAACCTGCCCAAGGCAAGGTGCCAAATCCGGCGGAAACGCAAGATGAGGAAGATACAAACATCTGACCTGTACCGTTTCCGGTGCAGGTCTTTTTTTGCGTATCCCATGAAAATCAGAAAGGAATGAACCTATGACCCAAAGACTCTTCACCTCGGAAAGCGTCACCGAGGGCCATCCCGACAAGATCTGCGACCAGATCTCCGACGCCGTTCTGGACGCCATTCTGGAAAAGGATCCCGGCGCCCGCGTCGCCTGCGAAACGGCCTGCTCCACCGGCCTTGTCCATATCATGGGCGAGATCACCACCGAATGCTATGTGGACATCGCCGCCATCGCCCGCCGGGTCGTCAAGGAGATCGGCTATGACCGCGCCAAGTACGGCTTCGACGGCGACACCTGCGGCATCATCACCAATATCGACAGCCAGAGCGCCGACATCGCCCTCGGCACCAACGACCAGGTGGCCGGCGCCGGCGACCAGGGCATGATGTTCGGCTATGCCTGCACCGAGACCCGCCAGCTCATGCCCGCCCCCATCATGTATTCCCACCTGCTGGCCCGCCGGCTGGCCGAGGTGCGCAAGACGGCCGTGCTGCCCTTCGTGCTGCCCGACGGCAAATCCCAGGTGACAGTGGAATACGGCGAGGACGGCATGCCGGCCCGCATCGACACGGTGGTCGTTTCCACCCAGCACGCCCCCGACATCCGTCTGGAACGCCTGCGGGAGGCCGTCATGGAGGAGGTCATCAAAAAGGCCCTGCCTGCCCACCTGCTGGATCAGAACACCAAGTATTTCATCAATCCCACCGGAAGATTCGTCATCGGCGGCCCCATGGGCGACACCGGCCTGACCGGCCGTAAGATCATCGTCGACACCTACGGCGGCTATGCCCGTCACGGCGGCGGCGCCTTCTCGGGCAAGGACCCCACCAAAGTCGACCGCAGCGCCGCCTATATGGCCCGCTACGCCGCCAAGAACATCGTCGCCGCCGGTCTGGCCCAGCGCTGTGAGATCGAGCTGGCCTACGCCATCGGCGTGGCCCATCCCGTTTCCATCTTCGTCGAGACCTTCGGCACCGGCGCCGTCGACCAGGCGCGCCTGGTGCAGGCCGTCACCGACAATTTCGACATGCGCCCGGCCGCCATCATCGAGCATCTGGGCCTGCGCCGGCCCATCTACCGGCAGACGGCCGCCTACGGCCACTTCGGCCGCGACGATCTCGACCTGCCCTGGGAGCGCCTGGACAAGGTCGAAGCCCTCAAGCAGTACCTTTAATACAGCCACCCTGAAAGGAGCCTTATTATGATGCGTATCATTGATTTCCACTGCGACACCATGGGCGAGCGTATCGCCCGCAGCCAGGGCCAGGTGGGCCTGCGCCGCAACGACTGCCACATTTCCCTGGAGAAGATGCAGAAGGGCGAGGGTCTGGCCCAGTTCTTCGCCATCTGGATCCCCCAGGACGAAACCGCCAAGGAGCTGGGCGTCACCATGGAGCCCTATCCCTATTTCAATTTCGTTTATGAAAAATATCTGGAAGAGTTGGAGAAGAACCGCGACATCATCGCCCCTGCCTTCTGCCTGGCCGACATCGAGCGCAACCGCGCCCAGGGCCTCATGTCCTCCATTCTGTCCATCGAAGACAGCGTGCCGCTGGAGGGTCATATCGAGCGCGTGGACGAGTTCTACCGGAAGGGCGTCCGCCTTATGTCGCTGACCTGGAACTACGAGAACTCGGTGGCCTATCCCACCAGCGAAGACCCTGAAGTCATGAAAAAGGGCCTCAAGCCTTTCGGCCTGGAGGTCGTTGCCCGCATGAACGAGCTGGGCATGATCGTCGACGTTTCCCACCTCAACGACGCCGGCATCTTCGATGTGCTCAAATACAGCAAAAAGCCCATCGTCGCCTCCCATTCCAACGCCCGCGGCCTGTGTGACCACCGCCGCAACCTGACCGACGAGATGCTGCACCTGTTGGGCGAAAAGGGCGGTCTGACCGGCCTCAACTACTGCGCTCCCTTTATGAGCGAGGAAGCCGCCCGCAACAACATGACCACCTGCGAAGACATCGTCCGCCACGCCCTCTACATCAAGGACAAGGCCGGCATCGACGCCGTGGCCTTCGGCTCCGACTTCGACGGCATCCACAACGACCTGGAGTTCGGCGACTACGCCGGCATGCCCCGGGTGATCGCCGCCCTGGAAAAGCACTTTACCCCCGACGAGATCGAAAAGATCTGCTGGAAGAACGCATATCGCGTCATCGGCGAGAGCATGAAATAAGACACATAAAAATCAGAAAACCGGCCGTTTTCCCCTGTGAAGACGGCCGGTTTTGCTTTGTCCAAAACCCAACGTGGTGGATTCGGGACAGATGAAAAAAACGCTCCCGCCGGGAGCGCTTTTTTCATTCAATTGTGGCTCCCAAAGGTGTCCTTCAGTTCCTTGACAAAGGCCTCGGCGGCCGGGGAAAGGGGCCGGTTCTTGCGGTAGACGGCGTAGAAGCTGCGGCTGAGGTCGGGGCTTTCGTAATCGAAGGCCAGGATGCCGCCGGAAGCCACGCAGTCCTCGCAGGCGTACTTGGAAACGATGGCCAGGCCCAGGCCGTTCTTGACGCCCTGGATGACGCTCTCGGTGCTCTGCAGCTGCACCGAAATGCGCAGGCTCTGGGGATCGATGCCGATGCTGTGGAGGAAGATCTCCGATTCCTTGCGGGTGCCCGAGCCGTATTCGCGGGAAATGAACTTGTTGGCGCGGATGATGTCGGGCGTGATGCGGCCCTCCAGCGCGGCAAAGGCGGGGGTGTTGGGGGTGATGATGACCAGGCGGTCTTCGGCCACCGGCTCAAAGACGCAGCCGCTCTTTTCAAAAATGGCGCCGGTGACGCCGACCTCCGCGTCCATATCGATGATGCGGTGGACCACCTCGACGCTGTCGTACTGCTTGATGGAGAGGGTCAGCTGCGGATATTTCTCGATGAGCGACGGCATGGCCCGTGGCAGCAGATACTGGGAAGGCACCGTGGATGCGGCCACGTCCAGCGTGCCCCGCACCTGGGTCGAATAGCTCTTGACCTCCTGCATGGCCATGTCCCGCAGATTGAGCATCTCCAGGGCATACTGATAAAAGATCTTACCGGCCTTGGAGGGATAGACCTCCTTGGTCGACCGTACGATCAGCTTGGCGTCCAGTTCGTCCTCCAGCGCGTTGATATGGGCGCTGACCGTCGGCTGGGAGAGATAGACGGCCTCGGCGGCCTTGGAAAAGCTCTTGAGCTTGACGACGTTGACAAAGACCTCCAGCTGCTTCAAATGCATGGTTTTACCAACTCCTTTTTTGCGGCGGCGTAAAGCCGCCCGGTTTTGCTGTATCGATCAAAGTACCCGCCTGCCGGCTTTGTTTTGGTATTGCTATTTTGCGGGCAATCAAGTACAATAATCTCGGACAAAAAATAAACACAGGAAGGGAGGCGATGCTTGTATGAAAGAAAAGCAGAGACTGACGCAAATGGCCAAGAGCGGCGGCTGAGGCGCAAAGATCGGACCGGGTGTCCTCAGCGGGATCCTTTCGAGGCTTCCCAAATTTTCCGACAGCAATCTGCTGGTCGGCTTTGATACAAGCGACGACGCCGCTGTATATAAAATCAACGAAGAGCTTGCCATGATCCAGACCGTCGACTTTTTCCCGCCCATTGTCGACGACCCCTATACCTTCGGCCAGATCGCCGCGGCCAACGCCATCAGCGACATCTACGCCATGGGCGGTGTGCCCAAGCTGGCCATGAACCTCATCTGCTTCCCCTCCTGCCTGGACCTCAAGATCATGGAGGAGATCCTGCAGGGCGGCTACAGCAAGGTCATCGAGGCCGGGGCCATCATCGCCGGCGGCCATACCATCGAAGACAACGAGCCGAAATACGGCCTGTGCGTCACCGGCTATGCCCATCCCAAAGAGATCCTGGCCAACTCCACGGCCAGAGAGGGCGATATTCTGGTGCTGACCAAGTCGCTGGGCACCGGCATCCTGTCGTCGGCCGCCATGGCCGAGATCCTGCCCGAAAAGGACTATAAAGTCATGGTGGGCATGATGAGCCACCTCAACAAATACGCCCAGGAAGCCATGATGCCCTGCCGTCCCTCGGCCTGCACCGACATCACCGGCTTCGGCCTGCTGGGCCACGCCTTTGAAATGGCCCACGGCAGCGGCCTGACCATCGAGCTGTTTTCCGACCATGTGCCGGCACTGCCCAAGGCGCTGGAGCTGGCCCGCGAGGGCGTCATTCCCGGCGGCGCCTACAACAACATGGGCTATCTGGAAAAGGATGTGGAGATCGCAAAGCGTGTGCCGCTGGAGCTGAGTGACGTTATGTACGATCCCCAGACCTCGGGCGGCCTGCTGATCGCCGTGCCGGAAGAACGGGTGGAGGAGCTTTGCAGCCGCCTGACCGACAAGGGCGAGGAAGCGCACATTATCGGCTATACCAAGGCTTTCGACGGCAAATCCATTCGCGTGCTCTGAACGTTTGAACTGCTGTGTTCCCCCTGCGGCAAATGCCGCAGGGGGATTTTTTATGCTTATTTGCCGGCGCAGATCCGGCGCAGGGCATCCAGGCAGTAGTCGACCTCCGCCTTGGTGTTGCCGTGGCCGAAGGAGAAGCGCACGGTGCCCTCGGGATAGGTGCCCAGGGTCTGATGGGCGCGGGGCGCGCAGTGCAGGCCCACCCGGGTCATGACGCCGTAGCCCTGCTCCAGCTCAAAGGCGATGCGGGCGTTGTCGTCGTTTTTAAAATCCACCGAAACGATGGCGGCGCGGCCCTCGCGGCCGCTGAGGCCCACCGGCCGGGCGCCGGGCAGTTCCAGCACCCCTTCCCGGAAGCGCATGGCCAGATCCAGTTCCTTTTGAGCGATGGCGCCCGGCTCCTGCGACTGGTGATAAAGCAGGGCGGCCCGCAGGCCGATGATGCCGGGCAGATTCATGGTGCCGGCCTCAAAGCGGTCGGGCATAAAGGACGGCATTTCCTCCAGATGGGAGGCGCTGCCGGTGCCGCCGGCGATGAGCGGGGTGGTCTCTTTGGCCATCCGGTCGGACAGGAGCATGCCGCCGATGCCCTGGGGGCCCAGCAGGCTCTTGTGGCCGGTAAAGCAGAGGGCGTCGATGCCGCATTCCTCCATATGGATGGGGAAGGTGCCGGCCTTCTGGGCACTGTCGACGATGAAGGCGATGCCGTGGTCGCGGCAGATGCGGCCCACCTCGGCGATGGGCAGGAAGGTGCCGCAGACGTTGGAGGCGGCCGTCAGCACCACGGCTTTGGTATTGGGCCGGATGCATTTTTCCACCAGCGCGGGGTCCAGCGTGCCGTCGCCGGCGCAGGGCACGGCGTCGAAGGCAACGCCCTGCTTTTCCATCTGCACCAGGGGGCGCATGACGGCATTGTGCTCCATCGAGCTGGTGATGACATGGTCGCCGGGCTTTAAAAAGCCCTTGATGAGATAATTGAGGGAATAGGTGATGCTGGGGGTGAACACGACGTTCTTGAACTTGTGGAAGCCGAACAGGCTGCACAGCATCTGGCGGGTCTCCAGCACCTGCCCGGAGATGGCGTAGGCCTCTTCATAGCCGCCGCGGTTGATGTTGAAGGCGCCGTTATCCAGCAGCGCCCGCACGGCGTCGGACACGCCGGGCGCCTTGGGAAACGAGGTGCTGCCGTTGTCGAAATAGATCCGTTCCATGACAAAACTCCCTGTTTTTTATTTATATATTTATGGTATAATATCCCGCGCCCGATCTTCCGGACAGGTCCGGCCCGCAGACGCGCAAAAAAACACGGATATTATAGATAAATCCAATGAATATTATAAGAGCTCAGATGACAAAAAGCTACTGGATTCTAACTTTATCGAAAAAAACTATAAATAATCTAAAATTTATCGCTAAAAAATATTTAACAAACCGTAAACATACAGGTATAATCATCGTGAAAATATTTGTATAGGAGAGATCCTCATGAAAAACAAACAAAACACGCTGATGATCGCCACCGGTCTGATCGTCGGCGCCATCGCCGTCCTGCTGGTCAAGCTGGGCAACCCGGCCAACATGGGCTTCTGCATCGCCTGCTTCCTGCGTGACATCGCCGGCGCTGTGGGTATGCACCGCGCCGAAGTGGTCCAGTACATCCGTCCCGAGATCATCGGTCTGGTGCTGGGCGCCTTCATCATGGCTGTGGCCGGCAAGGAATACAACGCCCGCGGCGGTTCTTCCCCCGCCACCCGCTTTGTCCTCGGCTTCTTCGTCATGGTGGGCGCTCTGATGTTCCTGGGCTGCCCCCTGCGCATGGTGCTGCGCATCGCCGGCGGCGACCTCAACGCCGTGGTCGGTCTGGTCGGCTTTGTCGTCGGTATTCTGGGCGGCGTCTTCTTCCTGAAGAAGGGCTTCACCCTCAAGCGCAACTATGCCCAGACCCGTCTGGAAGGCGCCAGCGCGGCGCTCATCGCCGTGGCGCTGCTGGGTCTGCTGGTGCTGGTCCCCTCGGTCCTGTTCTTCTCTGAAAAAGGCCCCGGCTCCATGCACGCCCCTGTGATGATCGCCCTGCTTGCCGGTCTGGTGGTCGGCGCGCTGGCCCAGAAGACCCGTCTGTGCATGGTGGGCGGCATCCGTGACGCCTTCCTGTTCAAGGACTTCTACCTGCTCTACGGCTTCGTGGCCATCATCGCCGCCGCCCTGGTGGGCAATCTGCTGCTGGGCAAGTTCACCCTGGGCTTTGTCGAGCAGCCTGTCGCCCACAGCGACGCCCTTTGGAACTTCCTCGGCATGGCGCTGACCGGTCTGGCTTCGGCCCTGCTGGGCGGCTGCCCCCTGCGTCAGCTGATCCTGGCCGGCAGCGGCAATTCCGACTCGACCGTCACAGTCCTGGGCATGGTCGTGGGCGCTGCCTTCTGCCACAACTTCGGCCTGGCCTCTTCGGCCGCCGGCCCCACCGCCAACGGTAAGATCGCCGTCATCATCGGCTTCGTCGTCGTCGCCCTGATCGGTTTCATCAACAGCAGAAAGGAAAAGGTATAATCCATGAATACACTTGACGCCAGAGGCTATTCCTGCCCCGAACCGGTCATCATGACCAAGAAGGCCGTGGAAAAGGGCCTGCCCCTCACCGTGCTGGTCGACAGCATGACCCCGGTCAACAACATCACGCGCTTTGCCGTCAACGCGGGCTATAAGGTCTCCCACAAGCCGGCCGGCGACGATTTCGAGATCACCATCTCCAAATAACCGGGCCGCAGCCTATTTTCCGGAGGTCTTATCATGCACTACATCGCCACTTTTCATACCCATCTGGGGGCCATGACCTTTAAGAACCGCCTGCAGGCCATGGGCGACACGGAAGCCGTCATGATGCCCGTGCCCCGCGCCCTCAGCTCCTCCTGCGGCACCTGCGTCCGCTTCAGCCTGGCCTTCGACCAGGCCGCCATGTACGACGAGGATCTGGAACGGGTGGTCCGGGAGGAGAACGGCGTTTATACCACGCTGTATGAAAACGACGATTGATCCTCCGCAAACAGCATTCCTGCGCCGCCGCGGAAAAATCTGCGGCGGCTTTTCTTTTGTCTGGCTTTTTTCACCGGGCTGGGGTATAATATTCCAGACAGCCGCCCGGAAAAATTCTACAGGCTGTTTTTTGAAAAAACGGGAACTCCGCGGGGAAAAATCCGTCTAAAGAACCGACTGCGCAAAGCGCAAGGAAAAAATGAAAGGAAATCATACAAATGAAAAGAATGCTGACCCTGCTGCTGGCCGCCTGCACGCTGCTGACGCTGGCCGCCTGCGGCGGAAAAGACGAGCCTGTGCAGAAAGACTACACGGCCCAGGAGATCTTCGACGCCATCCGCGACGCCTACGGCGAGGACTTTCTGCCCGACGGCGACATGGTGGAGGAAGAATACACCGAGACCTACGGCCTCAACATGGACGACGTGGCCGAGATCTGCGCCCAGATCACCATGATCTCTTTCCATCCCGACCGTCTGATCGTCATCAAGGCCCAGGAGGGCAAGGGCGAGAGCGTGGAAAAGACCCTGTCGGCCGCCCGTGACCAGCTGGTGGAAAACGGCATGTGGTATCCCGCCAATCTGGCCAAGGTCAACGCCAGCCAGGTGCTGCGCCAGGGCGATTACGTCGTCTTCATGATGCTGGGCGCCGCCGATCCCAACATGGACGCCAGTGAAGAAGACGCCGCCAAATTTGCCCAGGAGCAGATGCAGATCGGCGTCGACGCCTTCAACCAGCTGTTTGCCTGATCCAGTCCACATCCCACCCAAGGCGGCCCCTCGCGGCCGCCTTTTTGACTGGCGCTCTTGCCGGCCCTTTTCTTTATTTTCATTTGACAGGAGTATTCTTCCATGATCTTCAGCAGCCCCCTCTTTATCGCCCTGTTCCTGCCGTCGGTGCTGGCCGTTTATTATCTGACGCCCCGTTCTTTGAAAAATCTGGTGCTCTTTCTGGCCAGCCTGTTCTTCTACGGCTGGGGCGAGCCGGTCTATGTCAGCCTGATGCTCTTTTCCACTGTCGTCGACTATACCCACGGCATCCTGGTGGACAAATACCGGGGCACGCCCCGTGCCAGGGTCTTTCTCTGGTCGTCGGTGCTGATCAATCTGGGCCTTCTGGGTATTTTCAAATACAGCGGCTTTCTGGCCGCCTCCATCAACGGCCTGCTGGGGCTGCATCTGCCGGTGCCGCAGCTGGCCCTGCCCATCGGCATCTCCTTCTATACCTTCCAGACCATGTCCTATACCATCGACGTCTACCGCGGGCAGGCGCCGGTGCAGCGCAATATCATCTCCTTCGGCGCCTATGTGGCCCTCTTTCCCCAGCTGATCGCCGGCCCCATCGTGCGGTATATCGACGTGGCCGCCCAGCTGGACGACCGCACCTGCTCGGCCGACGGACTGGGGGCGGGCGCTTCCCGCTTCGTCTGCGGTCTGAGCAAAAAGGTCCTGCTGGCCAACACCTTCGGCGGCATCTGGGAAAGCCTCAGCGGCGGCCCCCTCAGCCTGGCCGGAAGCTGGCTGGGCATCCTGTGCTACGCCCTGCAGATCTACTACGATTTTTCCGGCTATTCCGATATGGCCATCGGCCTGGGGCGCATGCTGGGCTTTGACTTTCCGGAAAACTTCAATTATCCCTATATCTCCCGCTCGGTCACCGAGTTCTGGCGGCGGTGGCACATCTCGCTGGGCACCTGGTTCCGGGAATACGTCTATATCCCCCTGGGCGGCAACCGGCGCGGACCGGCGCGGCAGATCGTCAACCTGCTGGTGGTCTGGCTCTGCACCGGCATCTGGCACGGCGCCGGCTGGAATTTCCTGCTGTGGGGCCTTTATTATTTCTGCTTCCTGGTGCTGGAAAAGCGCTTTCTGCTGCGCCATCTCCAGCGTTCGCGGGTACTGAGCCACCTCTATACGCTGGCCGTGGTCTGCTTCGGCTGGGTGCTTTTCGCCTTTGAAGACATGACCGCCGCGTGGGCCTATATGGGGGCCATGGCGGGCATCGGCGTGCCGGCCGTCACCGGCAGCGCCCTCTATTACGCCGCCACCCTCTGTCCCCTGCTGCTGGCCGCCGCCGTCGGCTCGACGCCGCTGCCCTGCCGGCTTTATCAAAAGGCCGTCCGGAAAGACACGCCTGCCGCCGCCCTGCTGGCCGGCGCGCTGCTGCTGGCCGGCTTTGCGGCCAGTACGGCCTATCTGGTGGCCGGCACCTACAACCCCTTCCTCTATTTTCGGTTTTAAAGGAGACGTGCCGCTATGCATACCCCCTCTCTTCGGAATAAATTCTCAGCCCTGCTCTTTGTTCTGCTGCTGGCCGCTCTTTTCGCCGCCTTTCTGCTGCTGCCCAAGCGCGGCTATTCGGAAAATGAAAACCGGTATCTGACGGAAAAACCGAACTTTTCCCTGGACGCTCTGCTGAGCGGCAGCTATACGGCCGATTTTGAAAGCTACGTCACCGACGGCTTTCCCTTCCGTGACGCCTGGATCTCTCTCAAGAGCCACCTGGATCTGGCCGCCGGCCGCCGGGACACCGGCGGCGTCTATGTCACCGACGACGGCTGCCTCATCGAGATGTTCGATTCGGTCGACCAGACCCAGTACGACCGCAACCTCGAGTATCTCCGCGCCGCCCGGGAGGCCCTGGAAGGCAGGCTCGATTCCTTCCGGGTGCTGCTGGTGCCCACAGCGGCCAAGGTCTGGCAGTACCGCATCGCCCCCTATACGGCCGACATCGACCAGGCGCAGCTGCTGGACCAGGCCGGCGATCTGCTGTCCCTCGACTGCCTGCAGATCCTCTCCGACCACAGGGAGGAGGAGATCTACTACCGCACCGACCATCACTGGACCTCTCGGGGCGCCTATTACGTCTACGAGGCTCTGATGGGAACGGAGGCCCTGCCCGAAAGCGCTTTCACTGTCGAGACCCTTTCGGAGGACTTTCTGGGCACCACCTTTTCCAAGGCCGGCATCTGGTTTGAAAAAGACCGTATCGAGGCCTGGCAGCCCGATACCGTCTATACCATCGAGCACAACCTGGACGGCCGTCTTCTGGATTCCATGTACGACCGCAGCTTTCTGGATAAAAAAGACAAATATTCTGTCTTTTTGGGCGGCAACCAGGCGTTGTCGGTCATCCGGACCGACAACGCCAACGGCCGCCGGCTCGTGCTGGTCAAGGATTCCTACGCCAACACCTTCGTGCAGTTCCTGCTGCCCCATTACGAAGAGATCCACATCGTCGACCTGCGCAGCTTCGCCCTGCCCCTGTCGGCCTATATCGAAGAACAGCAGATCACCGACCTGCTGGTGCTCTACAATCTCAAGGGCTTTTCCCAGGAGACCTCGGTCTTCCGCATCGCCAAATGACCGCCCGCCCCGCCGCATCACGCGGCGGGGCTTTTTTCGTCCGACTTCAATTGTCCGACGCAAAATTGCGCTTTCCCCTGCCGCATTTTATACTGGAACCATACTGAAATCCCCCGGACAGGAGGTTCTGCTATGGAACAGACAACCAACACCACAGGCAGCGTCGTTCTGACGCTGGAAGCCGCCAAAGCCTTCAACTACGCCCTCCATCAAAACCGCATCCCCCTGGTGCGCCTGGCCGAGATCGACAACCGCTCGGGCGCGCCTCTGCGCGATGTCACTCTTTCCATCGGCACCGAACCGGCCTTCTGCCGGCCCTGCGTCCTGCCCATCGACTGCATTGGCGACGGCGAAACGCTGCGGCTGCGCACGCCGGACCTGCCGCCCGACGATCAATACCTGGCCGGGCTGACCGAAGGGGTGCGCGGCCTGCTGCGCGCCGAGCTGCGGAGCAAAGACGGCGCCCTGCTGGCCCAGGTCAGCCGCGATATGCAGGTGCTGGCCTTTGACGAATGGACGGGCGCCGCCTTCTGCCCCGAAGTGCTGGCTGCCTACGTCACACCCAACCATCCCGCCGTGCAGAAGATCACGGCCCGGGCCGCCGCCCTGCTGGAGACCTGGACCAGCGACCCCTCTCTGGACGGCTATCAGTCGGGCAGCCGCGACCGGGTGCTGCTCCAGTGCGCCGCCATCTACGGCGCTTTGCAGGAGCAGAACATCGTTTACGCCGTGCCGCCGGCCAGCTTTGAACCCACGGGCCAGCGGATCCGCCTGTGCGATGCCGTGCTGGATCAGAAAATGGGCACCTGCATGGATCTGACCCTGCTGTGCGCCGCCTGCATGGAAGCCGTTGGCCTGCATCCCCTGCTGCTGCTGGGCCGCAGCCATATCCTGCCCGGCGTCTGGCTGCGGGAAAACGCCTTTCCCGAATCAGTGGGCGACGATCTTTCGCTGGTGACCAAGCGCATGGCCGACGGCATCGGCGAGATCGCCGCTTTTGAATCCACCTGTCTGTCGGCCGGCGGCAGCATTTCCTTCGACGACGCCTGCGCCCAGGCCGCGCGGCAGCTGCACCAGGCCGGCCGGCTGGATACCGTCATCGATATTTTCCGCGCCCGTATCAGCGGCGTCCGGCCCCTGCCCCAGCGCGTCCGCGGCGCCGATGGCTGGCAGATCCTGCGGGAGCCCCGCGGCGAAACAGCGCTGACGCCTGCCCCCGCGCCGCTGGGCGAAACCGTAGAGATCGTCGAAGCCCCCGGCGGCGAACCCTCCCGTCTGGTCCAGTGGGAGCGCCGCCTGCTCGACCTGGATATGCGCAACACCCTGCTCAATATGCGGCCCTCCAAGACCCTTGTGCCCCTCTTTGCCCCCACCCTCTCCGGTCTGGAATCGGCTCTGACCGGCGGCAGTGAGCTGGGCATTCTGACCCGCCCTGCCGAGTGTCCCTCCGACCGCGACCCCAAAGACCCTGAGGCGGCGCGGGAGCCCGGCCCGCTGCAGCCTCTGCTGGAGGCCGAATTCCAAAACGGCCGCCTGCGCGCGCTGTTCAGCGACGGCGAGCTGCACAGCCATATTCTGGCCCTCAGCCGCGCCGCCCGGCTCTCGCTGGAGGAAAACGGCGCCAACACCCTCTTCCTGGCGCTGGGCCTGCTGCGCTGGTACGAGCCGAAAAAGTCTGCCGTCCCCCACTACGCGCCGCTGGTGCTGCTGCCCGTCGATCTGGTACGCCGTTCGACGTCGGGCGGCGGATATATCCTGCGGCTGCGGGAAGAAGAACCCCAGATGAACATCACGCTGCTGGAGATGCTGCGGCAGAACTTCGACCTCCGCATTGAGGGCCTCGATCCGCTGCCCCGCCGCGGCGAACACATCGATCTGCGCGCCGTCTTTGCCGTGCTGCGCCAGGCCGTCATGGACCGCAAGGACTGGGACGTGGTGGAAACGGCCTTTTTGGGCATTTTCTCCTTTTCCAGCTTCGTCATGTGGAACGATATGCGGCAGCGGCGCGCCGACCTTTTGGAAAACAAGGTGGTGCGCAGCCTGACCGAAGGCCGGCTGGTCTGGCCGGCGAAGACCATGGAAAAGGCCTTTCAGATCCCCGAATCCGGCCTGCTGCTGCCCCTGCCGGCCGACGCCTCCCAGCTCCGGGCCGTGGCCGCCGCTGTGGCCGGTGAAAGCTTCGTGCTGCACGGACCTCCGGGCACGGGAAAATCCCAGACCATCACCACCATGATCGTCAACGCCCTGGCCCAGGGCAAGACGGTGCTTTTCGTCGCCGAAAAAATGGCCGCCCTGTCGGTGGTGCAGAAGCGTCTGGAGGAGATCGGCGTCGGCGATTTCTGTCTGGAGCTCCACTCCAGCAAATCCCGCAAAAAAGACGTGCTGGGCCAGCTGCAGAAGGTCTCGGAGCTGACCCGGGACCAGGCGCCGGCCGCCTGGCAGAAGCAGGCGGAGGAATCCCACGCTCTCCGCGCCGAGCTGGACGCCTACGCCGAAGCGCTGCACGCCGCACAGCCCTGCGGCCGCCCGGCCTTCCTGCTGATCGGCGATTACGAGGCCAACGCCCAGTGGCCCGACCTAATCTGCCTGGACGCCCGGTGGGCGGCCTCCCTGTCGGCCGACGACCTGGCGCGGCTGGAGACCCTGCTGGAACGCCTGACCGCCGCCGCCCGGGCCGTGGGCCATCCCGCCGGCCACCCCCTGCGGTATATCGGCCGCAGCCGCTACGACCACCGGCTCAAGGCACGGCTGCCGCAGGTCCTGGACACCTGCGAAGCCGCAGCCGCCGCGCTGGAAGAAGCCCTTTCGGCCTTTACGGACGCTGCCGGTCTGCCTATGCCCCACACCCGCGCCGACGCGGAAGCCCTGCGCGCAGCCGCCCGTGAGCTGCCCTTCTGGCTGGCTCTGCCCGCCGAATGGACGGCTTCGGCCGATCCCGACGCCTACGGCGTCCGGGTCTGCCGCTCGGCCATGCTGCACGCTTTGGCCGACGCCCGGAAAGAAACCCTGCTGGCCGTCTGGAACGAGCCCTTCCTGCGGCAGGACGGCACAGCGCTTCTGGCCGAATGGCAGGAGATCTCAGCCAAGTGGGCCCTGCCCCGTGCCGCCGGTATGGCGTCGCTGCGCCGCCGCATGGCTCCCTTTGCCCGTCAGGCCGTCCCCGAGGGCGATGGGCTGGCCCGCAGCTTCATGGATCTGGATGCCTACGCCTCCCTCTGCCGGCAGGCCGCCGAAACCGACGATCTCTTCGCCGCGCCGGACCACGAGGTCTTCAGCCGTTCGGAACCGGCACTGACGGCGCTGGCCGAAGAAGCTTCGAAAAGCGCCAGCCGTCTCCATGCGCTGACCGGCGGCGACGATTTCCGCCGGCGCTGCTGCATCAACGCCGGCCTGCTGCCGCTGGCCGAAAAGCTGGAAGACGCCTTCACCGGTCTTATGGATGCCCTTCAGGCGGCCGACGCGCTGCTGGAGCTGCAGCCTGCCGATCCCCAGGCCGACTGGACGGCCGAGCTGCGCACCGCCTGCCGGGATATTCGTGACCACGCCGACGAGATGAAAGAATGGATGATCTGGAACGGACTGGCCGAAGAGGCTCGCGGCGCCGGTCTCGGCCCCGCCGTCGACGCCTATCTGGACGGCGCCGACCACGAAACGGTGGCCGGAAGCTGGCACAAAGCCCTTTACCGCTGCCTGGCCGAGCAGGCCATCGACGCAAGCGACGTGCTGTGCGGCTTCTCAGGCGCGCTGTTCAATGAAAAGCTGGCCCAGTTCCGCCGCATGGACGAGCGGCTGACGGCGCTGTCGCGGCAGGAGGCTTTCAGCCGTCTGGCGGCAGGCCTGCCCGATTTCACCGAGGAAGCTTGCGAGGACCCCGAGATCGCCGTGCTGCACCGCGCCATCCGCGGCGGCGGCCGGGGCATGAGCATACGCCGGCTGTTTGAGCAGATCCCCGGCCTGCTGGCCCGGCTCTGCCCCTGCATGCTGATGAGCCCCCTGTCGGCCGCCCAGTATCTGGGCACAACCCATCCGCCCTTCGACCTGGTCATCTTCGACGAGGCCTCCCAGCTGCCCACCTGCCGGGCCGTCGGCGCCCTCTCCCGGGGCCGCAGCGCCGTCATCGTGGGCGACCCCAACCAGATGCCGCCCACCAGCTTTTTCATGGGCCAGCCCACGGCCGAAGACGACACCGAGGCCGAGGACCTGGAAAGCATCCTGGATGACTGCCTGGCCATCCACATGCCCGAGACCCATCTGCTGTGGCACTACCGCAGCCGCCACGAGAGCCTCATCGCCTTTTCCAACAGCCGCTTCTACGACGGCCGCCTGCTGACCTTCCCCTCTCCCGGCGACCGGGAATCCCGGGTCCGCCTGGTGCATGTCAACGGCGTTTTCGACCGCGGGCACAGCCGCAGCAATCAGGCCGAGGCCGACGCCGTCGTGACCGAGCTGCGCCGCCGCTGCCACGACCCCGCCCTGCAGGACAAGAGCGTGGGCGTCGTCACCTTCAACATCCACCAGCAGGACTGCATCGAGAATACCCTCAACGCCGCCTGCGCCGCGGATCCCGAGCTGGACCGCTGGGTCAACCGACCGGACGAGCCGGTATTTATCAAAAACCTGGAAAACGTCCAGGGCGACGAGCGCGACGTCATTCTTTTCTCGGTGGGCTTCGGCCCCGACGCCGGCGGCCGGATCTATATGAACTTCGGCCCCCTCAACCGCGAGGGCGGCTGGCGCCGGCTCAACGTGGCCGTTTCCCGCGCGCGGTGCGAGATGGTGGTCTTTTCCACCCTGCACCCTGCCGACATCGACCTGGGCCGCACGGCCTCCGAGGGCGTGGCCGCCCTGCGCGCCTTTTTGGAATATGCCGGCGGCCGTCCGCTGGCGCTGACCACGGCACAACTGGCCAGACGGCGCGGCCACGGCCAGCCCGGCGGCATCGCCCGCGCCATCTGCCGCGCGCTGGCGGCCAACGGCTACGAAACGGCCTGCGCCGTGGGACACTCGGCCTGCCGCGTCGATGTGGGCGTCGTCGATCCGGCCCGGCCCGACCGCTATCTGTTGGGCATCCTGCTGGACGGCGAGAGCTATACGGCCGCCGCCAACACCCGGGACCGGGAGATCGGCCAGACCGCCGTTCTGGAGGATCTGGGCTGGGATCTGCTGCGCGTCTGGTCCATGGACTGGTGGGACAACAGCGCCAAGGAGCTGCGCCGCATCCTCGACCGGCTCGACCGCCTGCAGACGCCGCTGCCCCAGCCCCAGCCGGCGCCGGCGCCCCTGCCGCCTTCCGGCCTGACCAATCGGCTTTACACCCTCTCGGGGCTCCGCTGAGCCGCCGTGAAAAACAGAAAACGCCCCGGCCGATATCGGCCGGGGCGTTCTTTGCGCCGTTTACTTTTTATTTTTGATATGCAGCCATTTTTCCATGCGTTCGCGGGTCAGGAGCTGATTGACGCAGATGGCGATGATGACGCCGATGCCGGTATCCAGCATACGGTCGAGGGCATACCGCACATGATCGGCCGGCGTGTTGAACAGAATGATGCACAGCACGACGCTGCCCGGCTGGACGCCGCCGGGCCAGCGGAAATAGACCGACAGGCTGACCAGCGCCACAATGCCCACGAAGATCAGCGGAAGGCGGAAGAAATAATTGCCCTCGGGGAAGATCCAATGCTCGACTTCCCACAGCCCCAGACCGATGAAGCCGCCCAGAACGGTGCCGATCAGGCGGTTGCCGCCGCCCAGAATGGAATTGTCCAGGTCGCTGCCCAGGCCGAAAACGGCGCCAATGCAGGCAAAGGTGGGATTGCGGCTGGAGAATGCGTACAGAAGCGCGGTCAGGGTGGCTGCGATGGCCGTCTTGATGCTCCGCAGGCCAAGCCCGCCGAAAGGCGCGTGCACGGCAGAAACGCGTTTGTCCATATGTAATTTACCTCTCTTCGGATCCCCTTTTCCAAAAACGGCCGGGGATCATCTTTTCCGCAGCAAATCATAGCACAGCGGCAATAAAATAGCATCGGCATTTCCGGCAGAAATCCGCCGGTCTTTTTAAAAATTCTTGTCTAATTCTTTACATAGCCGCAAAAAGGCGGAAAGAAAGGGCGGAGACACGCTCCGCCCTTTCCGCACCCTTCAGCTTACAGCTGGTTTTCGGCCTTTTCGACCAGCTTCTTGACCATCTGGCCGCCAATGGAACCGGCCTGCTTGGAGGTCAGGTCGCCGTTGTAGCCTTCCTTCAGATTGATGCCGACCTCGCGGGCGGTCTCCATTTTGAAGTTGTGCAGGGCATTCTTGGCTTCGGGGGACAGGTTGGACTTATTGCTGCTATAACTTGCCATGATCGTTGACTCCTTTGGTTTTCTTCTTTTCAGTGGCCTTTACCGTTTCCGGTCACGATGCCGGCAGGGCAGGGGATCAAAAACGGTAAAGGCTTTTATTGGATCGCCCCGGGCGTCTGCCCCGGGCTGCGTGCTTATTATCTGCCGCGCCGGGCGTCGTATGCCAGACAATTTATGGCATTGACCGTATCGGCCAGCACAGACGTCAGATATCGAAGCACCGCAGGCGGGGGTTCCCTTCAGGAGAGCTTGTCGGTCATCTGCTCCATGGCGCGCACGGCCCGCTTGGCCTGTGTCTTGAGCTGGCGGCTGCTGATGCCGCCCATCTCGTGGGCCGCGTAGCCGGCAGCGAGGCCGATGGCGGCGCCGGCGGCTATGCCTATGATCGTATTCGCTGTTTTCATGTTTTCAACACCTCCCACCTAAAGGATGCCCCAAAACCGCCGCGGCTTGCCCGGAGATTCCTGTCAGCGCTGGATAAAACCTCACTGCTGATGCTCCTGCCGCCAGCGGTATTCCTCCGAAAGGCTTTCCCGGTCGGGCCAGGGCACGCCGTAAGGGCCTTTGCGGTCAGGCCGCATGCCGGCCGGCGGGATCTGATTGGCCGCAGGCCGGGCCTTGGGCTTCACGCGTTTCGCCATATTTTTTCTGCACCTTCTTTCATATTCTGATACAAATTGAATTTTTCCCGCAAATGCGGTATAATATAAAAGCTTATATTTGATTTTGAAAAATACTGTGAGGACTGAAATATGCTGGAAAAACTTGCCGCCGTCGAAGCCCGGCTGCTGGAGATCGAGGAGGCGCTGCATCAGAGCGATCTGTACAGCGACCCCCAGCGCGCCGCCGCCCTGCTGCGCGAACAGAAGGAGCTGACCCCCGTCGTCGAGACCTACCGCAGCTATAAGGCCGCCATGGAGGACCTGGAAACAGCCCGGGAGCTGCTGCACGACGACGATCCCGATATGCGCGACCTGGCCTTTTCCGAGGTCGAGGCCGCCCGCGGCCGCATGGCCGACCTGGAAGCCCAGCTGCGCGTCCTGCTGCTGCCCCGGGACGCCAACGACGACAAAAACGTCATCGTCGAGATCCGCGGCGGCGTCGGCGGCGAGGAAGCCGCCCTCTTTGCCGCCGACCTTTTCCGCATGTATTCCATGTATGCCGAGCGGCGGCGCTTTTCAGTGGAGGTCATGAACCTCAACGAAACCGAGATCGGCGGCATCAAGGAGATCAGCTTTCTCGTGGAAGGCAGAGGGGCCTGGGCGCGCTTCAAATACGAAAGCGGCGCCCACCGGGTCCAGCGCGTGCCGGCCACCGAGAGCGCCGGACGCATCCACACCTCAGCCGTCACCGTGGCCGTGCTGCCCGAGGCCGAGGAAGTGGAGATCGAGATCAACCCCGCCGACCTGCAGATCGACACCTTCCGCTCGGGCGGCGCCGGCGGCCAGCACGTCAACAAGACCGAGTCGGCCATCCGCATCACCCACCTGCCCACCGGCGTGGTGGTGGAATGTCAGGACGAGCGCTCGCAATATAAAAACAAAGACCGCGCCATGAAGATCCTGCGCTCCAAGCTCTACGAGGCCAAGCAGGCCGAGCTGGAAAAGGAGCGGGCCGGCGAACGCCGCTCCCAGGTGGGCTCCGGCGACCGTTCCGAGCGCATCCGCACCTATAATTATCCCCAGAGCCGCGTGACCGACCACCGCATCGGTCTGACCCTGCACAAGCTGGATCAGATCATGGACGGCGACCTGGATGAGCTGATCGACGCCCTGACGGCGGCCGACCAGGCCGAAAAGCTCCGCGGGCAGCAGATGTGACCCGCCGTATCTTCTCTGTTTTTTTGGAAAGAAGGCTTATCATTATGGAAACCAAAGTCCGCAAGGGCTGCGAAGAAAGCTACCGGGAAGCTGCCCGGCTGCTTCTGTCCGGCGACATCGTCTCCATCCCCACCGAAACCGTCTACGGCCTGGCGGCCAACGCCATGGATCCACAGGCTGTGGAAAAGATCTTTGCCGCCAAGGGCCGCCCGCAGGACAATCCCCTCATCGTCCATATCGCCGATCTCCGCCAGCTGCCGCTGGTGGCGTCTGCCGTGCCCGACAGCGCCCTGCGGCTGGCCGAAACCTTCTGGCCCGGCCCGCTGACCATGATCCTGCCCCGCAGCGCCGCCATCCCCGATGTGGTGACGGCCGGGCTGGACACCGTGGGCGTGCGCATGCCGGCCCACAAGGGCGCCCGGCGCATCATCGAGCTTTCGGCGCCGCTGGCCGCCCCCTCCTCCAATACCTCGGGCAAGCCTTCGCCCACATCGGCCGGCCACGTCTACGACGACCTCCACGGCCGCATCCCGCTGATCATCGACGGCGGCCGCTGCGCGGTGGGCGTGGAATCGACGGTGGTCGACATGACCGGCGAAACCCCCCGTGTGCTGCGCCCCGGCGCCATCACCGAGGAGATGATCGCCGCCGTCCTGGGCCGGGCCGACACCGACCGGGCTGCCAAAAAGGGCCTGCGCGCCGGGGAAAAGCCCCGTTCTCCCGGCATGGCTTACCGCCACTACGCGCCCGTTGCCCCCATCACCCTCTACGAAGGGGCGCCCGAAGATACTTTTCATAAGATCTGCGGCGCTTACCGGCCCGAAGACGCCATTCTATGCTTTGATGAATACCGTCCCCGCTTCCGGGAGATGGGCTTCCGGCGAGTCTATTCCCTGGGCCCTTCCTGGGACCATCACGCCCATGACCGCCGGCTCTTCGCCGCCCTGCGGCGCTTCGATTCCACCCGGGCCGCGCGCATCCACGCCCAGTGTCCCCGGGAGTACGGCGCCGGCGAAGGGGCCGTCAACCGGCTGCGCAAATCGGCCGGCTTCGTCTGTGTGCGCTGCACCGACAGGCAGATCATCGGTCTGACCGGCGGCACCGGCGCCGGCAAAGGTCTTTTTTGCCAGTATGTCCAGGCCCTGCGGCCCGACGTGCGGGTCATCGATACCGACGCCGTCTATCACGGCCTGCTGGAGGACCCCCAAAGCGGTCTGACCGAAGCCCTGCTGGCCCTCTTCCCCGACGCCGGCCGGAACGGACGCATCGACCGCGCGGCGCTGGCCGACATCGTTTTTCACGACGTGGAAAAGCTGGATGCCCTCAACCGCGTTTCCCACAGCGCCGTGCTCCAGGCCTGCCTGGAGGAGATCGCCGCCTGCCCCGCCGCCTGCGTGCTGCTGGATGTGCCGCTGCTCTTCCAGAGCGGCATGGACCGCATCTGCACCATGACGGTGGGCCTGCTGGCCGACCGGAAAGATACCTTGCGCCGCATCCTCAGCCGGGACGGTCTGACGGCGGAGCAGGCCCGGGCACGCATGGCCAATCAGCCGCGGGATACATATTATGTAAACCATTGTGATCTGACCCTCCGCAACGGCGGCAGCCGGGAAGATCTGGAAAGAGCCGCGAAGGATTTCTGCCGGCGCTATCTGCCGGCGCCCGCCGCGGCCGCCGACCTGTAACATCGCCGGCACATCGCCAAAATCTCACAGTCATAACCCATCACCCCCGGGAGAAACTACTTTCCGGGGGTGTTTTTTATGCAGCATCAAGACCAAAGCGATATCGACAGAGAAAGAGAACGGGAAACGCCGCCGGCGCCCGACGGCCAGGCGTCCATGGGCCGCCTGCACTGCCTGACCATCATCGGCCAGATCGAGGGCCACATCGAGCTGGGCGGCCAGACCAAAACCACCAAATACGAGCATATCCTGCCGCTGCTGACGGCCATCGAGGAGGATCCGGCCATCGACGGCCTGCTCATCCTGCTCAACACCGTGGGCGGCGACGTGGAGGCCGGCCTGGCCATCGCCGAGCTGATCTCGGGGATGCGCAAGCCCACCGTTTCGCTGGTGCTGGGCGGCGGCCATTCCATCGGCGTGCCGCTGGCCGTATCGGCCCGGCGGAGCTTCATCGCCCCCACCGCTTCGATGACCCTGCACCCGGTGCGCATGTCGGGCACCGTCATGGCCATCCCGCAGACGATGGAGTATTTCCGCCGGATCGAGGAACGGGTGATCGGCTTCATCTGCAGCCAGAGCCGCATCCAGCCCGACCGGCTGCGCGCCCTCATGCGCCGGACCGACCAGCTGCTGGGCGACGTGGGCAGCGTCATCTACGGCCGGGAGGCCGTCGAGCTGGGGCTCTGCGACGCGGTGGGCAGCCTGCGGGACGCCCTCGACTGCCTGCGCGGACTGATCAAGGAGGAACAGCAGAATGGATAACTATTCGACCGACCGTTTGCCCTACAACATGCTCTTTCCCGAGACCTTCGCCTTTCCCCTCATCCGGGAAAGCGGCCTGCCCAAGGAGTTCCAGGGCGTGCAGAACGAGCGCGCGCTGACCCACTGGCTCTATACGCTGGATTTTGACTACGCCTTTCCCCTGTGGATGTGACCCACGCGGCGGGACGAAAAAATTTTTCCGCCCTCTTGACAAAGCAACCGGAAGAGGCTATAGTAATTTACAACAACAGAGCAATAAAGAAGAACCGCTGAATAGAAATAGTAACCCGGCTTCAGGCCATTTCAGAGAGCTCCGGCAGGTGTGAGGGAGCAATGGACGGGCAGGGTGAATGGATCTATGAGGGCAGCAGGAAAGCGTTTGCGCGTGAGTAATGGCTGACGGGAGCTCCACCCGTTATCAAGGGAGGGCATATGTTTGTATGCTGAAAAAGCGGGCGTTTTATACGTCAAATTGGGTGGCACCGCAGAAGTATTTTATGGCTTTTGTCCCTTTATCGGGGGACAAAAGCCTTTTTTGTTTCCCGGGAAAAAACGGCGCCGTGTCGGAAGACCGAGAGGTCCGAAAGGCGGGACTTATTGCTGCTGATCTATTCCACGGAGGAAACCAACATGAAAAGAAACATCATCCCCGCCCTTCTGCTCCTGGCCGCCCTGCTGCTCAGTCTGGCGGCCTGCGGCCTTTCGCCCAAAGCCGGCGGCACGGCCGGCACCCAGACGTCCGGCGCCGAAGCCGGATCGGCACCCGCCGGCACACAGGAGCCGGCACAGCCCAGCCGCATCGTCATCGCCATCGCCAGCGAGCCTTCCACCCTCCATCCCTTCGACCATTCGGCCGTCGTCTGCGGCTATATGAACCAGATGACCTACAACAAGCTCTTCACCACCGACATCGACACGCTGGAGCCGGTGCCCGAGCTGGTGGACTCCTATACATGCTCGGAGGACGGGCTGACCTGGACCTTTACGCTGCGCCGGGGCGTCCGCTTCCAGAACGGAGAGGAAATGACGGCCGCCGACGCCGTGGCTTCTCTGGAGTATGCCGGTACCTTTGCTTTCTGCTCGCGCTACACCAGCTTTTGGGAAACGCTGGAGCAGGTGGACGACTACACCTTCCGTCTGACGACGGCAGCGCCCTACAGCCAGACCCTTTCCGACCTTTCGGCCAACAGCGCCTGCGTCCTGCCCAAAAGCCTGATCGACGCCGGCCATGATTTTGCCCAGCAGCCCTGCGGCACCGGCCCCTACTGCTTCGCGTCCCAGTCCATCGGCGACAGCGTCACCTTTACGCGCAACGCCGACTATTTCGATGCCGACCACCAGCCCACCATTGACACGGTCATCTGGAAGGTCATCCCCGAAGGCGCCTCCCGCACCATCGGCCTGGAGACCGGCGAGATCGACCTGGTCATCGACGTGGAACAGAACGACGTCAAGCGCCTGCAGGAGACCGAAGGCATCGAGGTCACCGCCATCACCGGCACCCGCCTGAGCTTTATGACCATGAACAGCCAGCAGGCGCCCTTTGACAATATCCTCTTCCGCAAGGCCATGAACGCCGCCGTCGACCGGCAGGCCGTTCTGGACGTGGCCGCCGGCGGCCTGGGCACGGCCGCCCTGTCGCCCAACCCCGAGGTCTATGCCGGCAGCACGCTGGAAAACACCACTCCCTACGACCCCGAGCTGGCCGCGCAGCTGCTGGCCCAGTCGGGCGTCGATACCGAAAACCTGGTGCTGACCTGCCTCTGCTACTCCGATGAGACCCGCCGCTCGGCCGAGGTCATCCAGGCCGCCCTGCAGGAGATCGGCATCACCATGGAGATCGAAACGCTGGATTTCGCCGCCTTCCTCTCTTCCATGCTGGAGGGCGACTATCAGCTGGCCGTGGCCGGCTACAGCTCCACCAATATGCTGACCTATATGCGCGGCCTGTGGCATTCGGCCTCCCTCGGCGCCTCCAACGCCGCCCGTCTGATCGACCCCGAGATCGACGCCCTCATCGAACAGGCCGAGGCCCAGCTGGACCCCCAAGCCCGCACCGGGATCCTGCTGGAGATCTGCCGCCGCACCAACGATCTTTCCCTGCTGGTGCCCCTGTACACCACCTCGGTCATCCGCGCCTACCGCAGCGACCTGGGCGGCGTGCACGCCGGTCCCTCCGGCCTGATGCGTTACCAGGACCTGTACCGGCTGGAAGGCTGATCTTTTCACCCACACCCCGCATGCTTTGAACGCCTGCGGTGTCCGGCGGACCATCCGGCGATCCGGGCGGTCCGCCGCTTTTTCACCTTCCGAAGCCCGGGAAAAGCCCGCGCCGCCCGCAAAGCTGCCGCTTGCCAAAGGGCTTCGGTGCGGGTATAATAAAATCGGCAATATCTTTGCCCGATTGGAGCGCCAACGCATGAAAGTGACCGTAACTTACATAAAACACAGCGGCTTTGCCGTGGAGCTGCCGGAAAAGACCCTGCTTTTCGACTATTACGCCGGCGACCTTTCCTGCCTGCCGGCGGACAAGCCCCTGTATGTCTTTGCCAGCCACCGCCACCACGACCATTTCGATCCCTGCGTTTTCGACCTGGCCCGGGGCCGGGAAAACGTCCGGTATATCCTCTCCAACGATATCCGCGCCCGGCAGGCCGGCTGCGTCATCGACAAGCTGGGCCCCCGCAAATGCCTGGAGACCGGCGGCATGCGCGTTGAGACCCTCAAAAGCACCGACGAAGGGGTGGCCTTTCTGGTGGAGACCGAGGGCGTCCGCCTCTACCACGCCGGGGACCTCAACCTGTGGACCTGGGACGAGGAAACGCCGGAATATAACGCCCGGATGACCCAGGCCTATCACCGCGAGCTGGACCGCATCGCCGGCCGGCAGTTTGACCTGGCCTTTCTGCCGCTGGACCCGCGGCAGGAGCAGGACCGCGAAAACGGGCTGCGCGCCTTTCTCGACGTCTGCGGCGCCGGCCATATCTTTCCCATGCACTGCTGGGAGGACTACAGCGTCATCGACAGCCTGCGCGCCGCGGCCCCGTCCTTTGCCGGCCGGATTTGCCGCATCACGGCGCCCGGCCAGCGGTTCGTCCTGGACCTGCCCGGACGGACGGCGCCCCATCCACACGATCCCGAAGAAAAATCTGAATAAAAAGGAGCAAGATCATGTCGTACACGTTTGCGCACTACAATTTCAACGTCGCCGACCTGGAGCGTTCCCTCCGCTTCTACGACGAAGCCCTGGGCCTGAAGCCCGTCCGCCGCAAGGAGGCCGAAGACGGCAGCTTTATCATCACCTATCTGGGCGACGGCCAGACCCACTTCCTGCTGGAGCTGACCTGGCTGCGCGACTGGGAAAAGGACCATTACGACCTGGGCGACAACGAGATGCACCTGGCCTTCGTGGCCGAGGACTTCGACGCCGCCTACAAAAAGCACAAGGAAATGGGCTGCGTCTGCTTTGAGAATCCCGCCATGGGCATCTATTTCATCGAAGATCCCGACGGCTACTGGCTGGAGATCCTGCCCAAGCGCAAATAACGCGATCTCTGAAAATCCATCACCAAGGAGTGACTTCCCATGAAAAAGCTTTTCAAAAACGGTAAGATCGTCGACGTCGAAAAGAAAGAGACCTACGCCGCCGATATTCTGGTCGATGACGGCGTCATCCGCGAGATCGGCCCCCATCTGCAGGCCCCCCGCGGCGCCAGAGTCGTCGACCTGCGCGGCAGCACCGTTCTGCCCGGCCTCTTCAACTGCCATGTGCACATTACCTCCGAACCCGACCCCCGCAAGCCCAAGCCCCAAAACGACGCGGCTCTGACCATTCAGGCCATCAACAATCTGGCGCTGCACCTGTCCTCGGGCGTCACCTATGTCCGCGACGTGGGCTCGGCCAACCTCATCGATATCGAGCTTCGTGAAGCCGTGCGCGACGGCCGCGTCAAGGGCCCCGATATGCAGGTATCCGGCCGCTGCATCTGCATGACCGGCGGCCACGGCTGGTCCAGCGGCCGCCAGGCCGACGGCCCCGATGAATGCCGCAAGGCCGCCCGTGAGATGCTGCGCGCCGGCGCCGACTGGATCAAGGTCATGGCCACCGGCGGCGTGATGACGAAGGGCGTCGAGCCGGGCTCCGAGCAGCTGACCGTGGAGGAGATGACGGCCATCGCCGAGGAAGCCCACAAGAAGGGCGCGCTGACCTGCACCCACGCCCAGGGCAACGCCGGCATCAAGAACGCCCTCAAGGCCGGCATCGACTGCATCGAGCACGGCATCTATCTGGACGACGAGGCCATCGACACCATGCTCAAGCAGGGCACCTGGCTGGTGGCCACCCTGTGCGCCCCCCACTTCATTCTGAAGCACGGCATCGCAGGCGGCGTGCCGGAATATGCCGTCCGCAAGACCGAGATCGTCCATGACCATCACTTCGCCTCCTTCCAGAAGGCCTACAAGGCCGGCGTCAAGTGCGCCTGCGGCACCGACGCGGGCACCCCCTACAACCCCCACAACGGCACCCCCAACGAGCTGGTGCTGATGGTGCGCGCCGGTCTGACCCCCTTCCAGGCCATCGAGACCGCCACCATCAATTCGGCCCGCCTGCTGGGTGTCGACGATATCCTGGGCACCATCGAGGTGGGCAAGAAGGCCCACTTCGCCATCTTCAAGAAGGATCCCACCGAAGATATCGAAAACATCACCGACTGCGAAATGACCGTCAAGAACGGCGAGATCGTCTATAAGAAGTAACCCCTGTCCCCGCGCCAGGGCAGCTACTGCCCCGGCATTTTCATTCTCACGATCCGGAGGCGTCTGTTATGGAAAAGACCATCGGTATTCTGGGCGGCATGGGCCCTGCGGCCACCGCCGACCTCTTTACCAAGATCGTCAGCCTGACCAAGGCCGACCACGACAACGAACACATCCGCATTTACATCGACAACAACACCCATATCCCCGACCGCACCCAGGCCATTCTGTTCGGCGGCGAGGATCCCCTGCCCTATATGCTGGAATCGGCCAAAAAGCTGGAGCAGATGGGGGCCGACTGCATCATCATGCCCTGCAATACGGCCCATTATTACTACGACCAGCTGGCGGCGTCGGTCTCCGTCCCCTTCCTCAATCTGATCGACGAGGCTGCCCGGGCGCTGCCGCCGGGCAGCCATCCCGGCCTGCTGGCCACCTCGGCCACGGCCAAGACCGGCCTGTATACCCGCGCCGTGCAGAAATACGGCTTTGATCTGATCCTGCCCGACGACGACTATCAGCTGCTCTATATGGCGGCCATCACCGATGTCAAGGCGGGCCGTGTGCCCGACAAGGGCAGCTTTGAGCTGCTGCTGGACCACCTGCGCAACAGGGGCGCCGATATCTTTATTCTGGGCTGCACCGAGATCCCCCTGGCCTTCCAGTGGCTGGACATCCGCGACCCGGCCATCGACGCCACCGAGGCGCTGGCCAAGGCGGCCATTCGCTTCTGCGGCAAGAAGGTGCGGGAGATCCGCATTACATAATGAAAAAAGTCCGGCGAAAGCCGGACTTTTTTTAGTGAATGAATAATTGCGGTGTCCCGTTGGGACGAATTTGTTAAAGGGGCAATCCCTCCGGATCTTCGATCCACCTCCCTTTGCACAAGGGAGGCGCCGGCTCGGTGCCATTTTGCGGCTCCCCTGTGTAAGGGGAGCTGTCTGCGAAGCAGACTGAGGGGTTGTTTTGCCGTTCTTGCTGGATGCGGCGCATTGATTTTGCACGACCTGACAATCCCTCCGGGTCCTTCGGACCCACCTCCCTTTGCACAAGGGAGGCTCCGGCGCGGCGCCATTCTGCGGCTCCCCTGTGTAAGGGGAGCTGTCTGCGAAGCAGACTGAGGGGTTGTTTTGCCGTTCTTGCTGGATGCGGCGCATTGATTTTGCACGACCTGACAATCCCTCCGGGTCTACGCCCCACCTCCCGGGGCTGAAGGGAGGCGCTGGCTCGGTGCTGTTCTTGCGTCGCAGGGCGCCCACTTCCGTCAGACGGCATCACAACAAACCGCCGCCGCGGTGGGGTTCGGGGCCTGCGCAAAGCCCTGCCGGTTTACGCCTCTGTGAAGGCCGGGCAGTCGAGGGTCTCGCGGATGCGTCCCCGCAGCTCGTCGCCGCTGAGGGAGGTGATCTCGAATCCCTGGGGGCCGAGGGCCAGACTGATGTTGTCGTGCATGCCGCTCATGAAGACCAGCTCAAAGGAGGCGGCCACCTTGTTCTCGCCGGTCAGCTGGAAGGCTTCCAGCAGCAGCAGAGAATCGTAGATCAGAAAGCTGCGGGCAAAGAGCAGATATTCGGCCGTCAGCTTATAGCTGCCTTCCTCCCCCTCTGCCGGCTCGATGCAGCCGGCCTCCGCCAGCGTCCGCAGCAGGTCGGGCAGGCGCTCGCCCTGGGGCGGCTCGACGCCGCAGTTGCCGGCCAGGCCGTAGGCCAGCCCGTTGACGAAGCCGCCGGTCAGCTGCCCGACGATATCTTCGGGCCGGAAGGCCAGACTGACGCTGCCGCCGGTCTGGTAGGCGCCCAGGGCCCGCACGCGGCACAGGTCGATGCAGGCCATCAGCACCATGGCGGCCGCCGCCGGCAGGATCAGCTGGAAGCGCGCCGTTTTGACGGCCGAATGGGAAACGAAATCGTCCAGCACCTCCACCACCGGCGCGGCATCCTCCTCCAGCGCTGTGATGACCAGGCCGCTGCCGTCGCTCTCGGCCAGAGTCAGCCGGCCGTTTGTGCGGTAGGTGTATTTTTCCAGCAGGCAGAAGGGCTTCTGCAGCACCATGCGGGCGCAGCGGTCGGGCGCGGCCAGCGGGGAAAGCAGCGCCTCGGCCTCCGCTGTCAGACGGCCTGCCTGCAATACGCCCTTATCGGCCAGCGTCCGGGCCTCGCTGCCCTCGGGCTCTTTTTTGTTGTTGACGAAGGGGCTGAGAGGATTGACGTTGTCAAAGACGCCGGCCAGATAGGTGATCTCGGTGGGGGAAAGCTGCATATGTATATCTCCTTTTCATTTTGATTTCCGTATCCGCGGAAAGCGGTAAGAACAGTCTACCAAAAAAAGCCGGAAATGAAAAGCCCGGAATGGCAGAAGGGCTATGTACGGGACGGCTGGCCGTCCCGCCGGATCACTCCGTCTTCAGATGCCGGGCCAGTGCCTGCAGCTCGGCCTCGGTCTGGGGCAGGGCGCCGCTGTGCAGCATGGTCACCTGCATCAGGCGGGGCAGCTCCCGGAAAGCCGCGCTTTGCCGGATCTCTTCCATATTCATCAAAATCACCTCCACAGCCTTAGTATGCCCCGAAATCTGAACAGTTTTGTACATTGACAAGAATGGGACCGCAAGGGTATGATAAGGTGGATGCTGAAAATCCGACAAAAACAAAAGAGGAGAGTATGTCATGAAAGAGTATCTCGACATGTTCCTCACCTTCGCCCGCATCGGCGGTCTGACCTTCGGCGGCGGCTACGCCATGCTGCCCATGCTGCAGAAGGAAGTCGTCGAAAACAAGAAGTGGGCGACCAATGAGGAGATCATGGACTATTACGCCATCGGCCAGTGCCTGCCCGGCCTGATCGCCGTCAACACGGCGGCCTTTATCGGCCAGAAGATGCGGGGCACCAAGGGCGGCTATGCCTGCGCCATGGGCGTCGTTTTCCCGTCCTTCGTTATTATTGCCATCATCGCGGCCTTCATCAGCGGATTTGCCGATATGCCGGTCGTCCGCAACGCCTTCGCCGGCATCCGTGTCTGCGTCTGCGTGCTGATCTACAACGCCGTGCTCAAACTGTGGAAAAAGGCCATCATCGACTGGAAGGCCCTGGTCATCTTCGGCGCCGTCTTCCTGGCCTCCACCTTCACCGACCTGTCGCCCATCCTCTTCGTCATTCTGGCGGGCGCCGCCGGTATCCTCATCCAGACTCTGGGGGTGAAGAAATCATGATCTATCTGCAGCTCTTTATCGAATTCGCCAAGATCGGCCTCTTCACCGTCGGCGGCGGCATGGCCTGCGTGCCCTTCCTGCTGGCCCTGTCGGAAAAAACCGGCTGGTTCACCCAGAGCCAGCTGCTGGACATGATCGCCATCTCCGAATCGACCCCCGGACCCCTGGGCATCAATATGGCCACCTATGTGGGCTATACCACCAGCGGCGTCCTGGGCTCCTTCGTGGCCACCATGGGCATCGTGCTGCCCACCGTCCTGCTGGTGCTGTGCATCGCCAAGTTCCTGCAGTCCTTCAAGGATAACAAATATGTCCAGGGCGCCATGTACGGCCTGCGTCCGGCTTCCACCGGCCTGATCGCCGCCGCCGGCGTTTCGGTGGCCGTTCTGTCGCTGGTCAATACCGACGCCATCAAGGCCGGCGCGTGGGCCCAGGCCCTCGACCCCAAGGCCATCGTCATGGCCGCCGTGCTGCTGGTGCTGACCAATTACGTCAAGCAGACCAAAAAGCTCCACCCCGTCGTCTTTATCGCGGCTTCGGCCGTGGTGGGCATCCTGTTCCACCTGGCAGGGGTATAAACCGCAGATCCAATAGAAAAAGCCTGCCGATGCGGCAGGCTTTTTCTATTGGATTGTTTTTCCACGGACATGCGCCGGGGAAAAAACCCTTAACCCGCCGTTTTTCCGCAGAAAAACGGCGAAACCGGCCCGTAGGCCGGAGCCAAACTGTCGAAGAAAACCCAGCGCAGCGGTTTTCTGACAGCCTCATCCCGCGGAAGTGCTCCGCGGGCTTTTTTCGTCCCAATGGGGATCAATATTCGGCAAAGATGCGGCGGATCTCCGCAGGGTCGCTGGTCTTGGCCAGGGCGAAGCGCAGCAGCACGGCCGCCTTATGGGGATTCATGTCGTGGGCGGCGATGACCTTAGGGCTGCCCATGCGGTAGGCGTCGGATACACCGCCGGTGGCAACGCGGGAGCTGCGGATGAGGATGGGCAGGCCGCCCGATCCCTTCTCCTGCTCGTCGCGGTAGGCCTTGCCGATGGCGCCGATGACGCCGCCATTGCCCGAGCCGGCCGTGACGATGCCGGCGCAGCCGCCCTCCAGGGCCGCCTTGAACAGATGCTCATCGCAGCCCTGGTACATATACAGCACCTCGACCCTGGGCATCTGCCCCAGCTGGGCGCCGGCGAACTCGGAATGGACCGTATGGCGGCGCACCGGCTTGTAGGCATAGGAGACCTGCCCGTTGCGCACCGTGCCCAGCACACCGTAGAGGGGCGCCTGGAAGGCGTCGGTCTTGAAGGTGGAGAACTTGACGGCGTCGCGGGCCGAGAGGATCAGGTCGTTCATGGAAATGACGACGCCCATGCCCCGGGAGCTGTCGGCGGCGGCGCAGCAGACGGCGTTGTAGAGGTTGAGCAGGCCGTCGGTGGAGATGACGTGGGCCGGGCGCATGGCGCCGGTGATGACCACCGGCTTGTCGCTGGCCACCGTCAGGTTGAGGAAGAAGGCCGTTTCTTCCATGGTGTCGGTGCCATGGGTGACGATGACACCGTCGCAATCGTCAGAGGCCAGCAGCTCGTTGATGCGGGCCGACAGATGAAACAGGTCCTCGTCGGTGATGGCCGAGCTGGGCTTTAAAAAGATCTGCTCGGCCGACATTTCGGCGATGTCGCTCAGCTCGGGAATTTGCGCGATGAGATCCTCCACCGGAATGACCGAGGGCTGATAGCCTTCGGTGGAAACGCGGCTGCGGGCCTGGGAGGCGATGGTGCCGCCGGTGGCCACCAGACGGATCTTCTTTTTGGGCGTCTGATTTACGGGATTGCTGCTTGTGTCCATAGTATTCTCTCCTTTCAGCTTGACAGGCAGGCTTTTTTCAGATCCATTATAGCACCCCGCCGCGTGGGGGACAAGGCGCAAAAAAGGCGTCCGGCACTCCGGCCGGACGCCGGCGGTCCGCAAGGCTTTACAGCTTGCCGTACCGCGCGCCGAAACGCGCCTTGATGAACTCCCGCAGCCCGTCGGGGTCTTCGGTGTCGCGCTTGCACAGGGCGATGCCCTCCTCGGGGGTGACATAAAAGATGAAAAAGTCCCGGCTTTCCAGGCAGGCGTCGAACTGGTCGTAGGCCAGCCGGCTCTGCTGCCGCACGCCGGGCGCGCGGATGCCCAGCTTGTCTTCATAAAACTGAAAGACGGTCTCTTCTCCAAAATGCTGGTTCTTGCCCATGCGGCGCAGGTTGGCCTTTTCGGTCATACAGGCCACGGCCGCCGCGGCCGCCAGAAAGAAAATGACGAAAAAAAGCGCCATCCGCGCCGGCGAAAATCCGGTGACGCTGTCCCAGCTCAGAAGAAACGCCGCCAGCAGCGCCACGGCGTCGATGCTGAGCAGCACCTTGGGATTGCGCCGGAAGGTGGCCGTAAACAAAAACTTTCGCCAGTCTTTTTTGGACATGGCCGAACGGACGGTAAATACAGGCATGGGTGACCTCCGCAAAGTGATTTTGATATCAGTATAGCCCGCCGGGCTGCCGCTGTCAATCTTCCGGCAGACCCATCTGGCCCGCGGCGACGGCAAAGCTCCGCCCCTGCTTTGCCCGGCCGTCCCGGCTGTGCTATGCTATATCCAGCAGGGCCGCTTCACGCGGCCAGGAAAGGCAGTGATCCCCATTTCGACTCTGACAAAACTCTGGACGGCTGAAGATTTCCGCCGGGCCATCGCCTGTCTCGACGCCAAAACCGGCCTGCACGGCGCCGATCTGGCGATCCGGCTCACCCAGCGGCGCTCTTCGCTGGGCCTCTATTTCCCGTCAAAATACCTGCAGTTCTCTCTCTATTTTTTCAACGATCCCACATTTCCCGAATCGGCGGCCATCGACGTCATCCGCCACGAATACGCCCATCTGTACGACGATGTGGCCCAGCTGCGGCGCTGGATCCCCACGCCGGCCAGCCGCCGCCACCACGGGCCCGACTGGAAATTCGCCTGCGAGATGGTGGGCGCCCGGAGCGAACGCCTCTACGACACCCAGGCCGCCTTTCCGCAGCTGACCCGCGCCCAGGCCGACGCCATGCTCCGCGCCGAGGACGTCCGCAGCCTGGACATTCTGGAACATCTGCGCATGTGGGACCGCCTGCCCCTCCCCGAACAGACCGAGCAGGACCTCGACCGCAGGCTCCGGCAAAATCTGCCGCCCCAGCAGTATTTCCGGCCCGGCGACCCGTTCCTCCACCCCCAAAACGGCTTCGGCCGCGTGGCAGCCGTCTATCCTGACTACGCCGGCCTGCAGCACCTGTGGCTGCGCTACGATTCCGGCAAAGAAGAACGGCAGACCAACCGCACGGTGGTCAAGATCCAAACGAAACCATGACCTGCATCCTTTCCCAACGGCGGCGCTGGCAAAAACAGCGCCGCCGTTTTTCGTCCTGGGGAAAAGACGGCGGCTTTCAGCATAAAATTTGCATTAACGGCGATAATATGGTATAGTATTTTTATGTATACGCCGCGCGCGTAATAAAAGTGGATTCCGGCCGCCGCATGAGCCTGTGGCTATGGACGGCTGTATATAGATCAAAACTGAAAATACAGGGAATGGGGCGCTTTGTGAGCCGATGTGGACGGCTTACTTTGTTTTTGTGCGCTTATTTTGCCGCGTCGCCTCTTCCCGGAAAAAGAAATGGAGCTAAAATGGAAACAAAAAAGCAAAAACGCCACTTCGGCACAGAGTATAAGAAAAAGCCCGCCGCCGGTACGTCCGCGCCGGCCGGCGTCCGCGGCACGGCCCGCGAAACGGCCAATGCCGCCCGCAAGCTGGCCGAAAAGACCACCCGTGAAGTGCGCCGCACGGTGCGCAGCGCTGTGCGCAGCGACGGCAAGAAGAGCGAAAAGAAGGGCGAACAGCGCGCCGAGAAGGGGCAGAAGAAGCCCCGCCTGCGCATCATTCCCCTGGGCGGCATCAATGAGATCGGCAAGAACATGACCGTCTTTGAATACGGCGACGACATCTTCCTGGTCGACTGCGGCGCCACCTTCCCCGACGACGAGCTGATGGGGGTGGATCTGGTCATCCCCGATATGACCTATCTGATCAAAAACAAAGACAAGGTGCGCGGCGTCGTGCTGACCCACGCCCACGAAGACCACATCGGCGCCCTGCCCTATTTCCTGCGGGAGATCAAGGCGCCCATCTACTGCACGGCCCTGACGGCCGGCATGATCTCCATGAAGATCTCCGAGCACAAGAATCTGGGCAAGGTCAAGATCAACGTCAAAAAGCCCGGCGACCACATCCGCCTGGGCTGCTTCGACATCGAGCTGATCCGGGTCAACCACTCCATCGCCGACGCCTGCGCCCTGGCCATCAAGACCCCCGTGGGCGTGGTGGTCATGACCGGCGACTTCAAGATCGACACCACCCCCATCAAGGGCGAGATGATCGACCTGGAGCGCTTCGGCCGGCTAGGCCGCGAGGGCGTGCTGCTGCTGATGAGCGACTCGACCAACGCCGAGCGCCCCGGCTTCTCCATGAGCGAGCGCAAGGTGGGCGACTCCTTCGACGCCTATTTTAAAAACTGCGACCGCCGCATCATCGTGGCCACCTTCGCCTCCAACGTCGACCGCATCCAGCAGATCATCAATATTGCCGCCAAATACGGCCGCAAGGTGGCCGTTTCGGGCCGCAGCATGGAGAATATCCTCAAGGTGGCCCTGGAGCTGGGCTATATCAAGCTGCCGGAAAACACCCTCATCGAGCTGAATCAGATCAACCGCTATCCCATGGACCAGCTGGTGGTCATCACCACCGGCAGCCAGGGCGAGCCCATGAGCGCCCTCTACCGCATGGCCTTCACCGGCCACCGGCAGATCGAGGTGGGCAAGGACGACCGCATCATCATTTCGGCCTCCCCCATCCCGGGCAACGAAAAGGCCATTTCCTCCATGGTCAACGAGCTGTTCCGCCGGGGCGCCGACGTCATTTACAACGCCATCGCCGACGTCCACGTTTCCGGCCACGCCTGCCAGGAGGAGCTGAAGATCATTCTGGCCCTCACCCGTCCCAAGTATTTCATGCCGGTCCACGGCGAATGCCGCCATCTGCTCATGCACGCCAGCCTGGCCCAGTCCTGCGGCGTCGAGAGCAAGAATATCATCATCGGCGACCTGGGCTCGGTGGTCGAGCTGGACGGCGAACGTGCCGTACAGACCCAGACAGTGCAGTCGGGCCGGGTGCTGGTCGACGGCCTGGGTGTCGGCGACGTGGGCACGGCTGTCCTGCGGGAACGCAAGCTTTTGTCGGAGGACGGCATCATCGTGGCCGAGACCGTCCTCAACCACGAGATGACGGCCATCATCTCCGGCCCCGACATCCTGTCCCGCGGCTTCGTCTACACCAAGGAAGCCGAGGAACTCAACGAGGGTATGCGCCGCATCGTTCGCAAAACGGTGGAGGAGTGCATCGCCGAGCGCAAGCTGCGCGACCGCGGCATCATCAAGAACCGTATCCGCGAGGCCCTCAGCGAATATCTCTACAAGCAGATCAAGCGCAGCCCCATGGTGCTGCCCATCATCACCGAAGTGCAATAACGCAATATAGAAACAGCCCTCCCCGCCATTCCGGCCGGGAGGGCTGTTTTTTTGTATGATCCGAGATCCCCGCGCGCATACGGAAAACGATCTCCCTGCGGCACGGGCCGCTTTTTCATGCTTGCGGCGGCGTACAAGCGGCGCTGAAAAGAATAAGAAAAACACGATCCCTCCGGGTCCTTCGGACCCACCTCCCTTTGCACAAGGGAGGCTTTGGCTCGATGCTATACCGCACTTCCGGCGGCCCGTGATGATGCAGCGCAAGCTGCTGTCACGGACCGCTTTTTCATGCTTACGGCGGCGTACAAGCGGCACTGAAAAGAATAAGAAAAACACGATCCCTCCGGGTCTTCGACCCACCTCCCTTTGCACAAGGGAGGCTCGGGCCGGGTGCTATACCGCACTTTCGGCGGCCCGTGATGATGCAGCGCAAGCTGCTGTCACGGGCTGCTTTTTCATGCTTGCGGCGGCGTACAAGCGGCACTGAAAAGAATAAGAAAAACACGATCCCTCCGGGTCTTCGACCCACCTCCCTTTGCACAAGGGAGGCTTTGGCTGGGTGCTATACCGCACTTCCGGCGGCCCGTGATGATGCAGCGACGCTGCTGTCGCGGGCCGCAGCAGCGCGTCCATGGCGCACGGAGCCGCTCGGACGAAATCCCCTCGGCTGATGGCAGACGGAACCGTTCTGTAATGAGCGACCTGAGGACGCATCGGTGTTATCGGGCGCACGGTCGCGGCATCCGTACTTCCGTCAGACCTCGCCGAAACCCACCTACACCCTCGCCGGGGGGTTCGGGGGACGGCTTAAAGTGCCCCCGATGCCCTTTGGTTACTTTCGGGCAGTCGAAAGTAACAGAAAAACGCGCGCCTGCCAGGGCGGAGAAGTGACGCTGAGAAGGAAAAACCAGAAATCCACAATCCCTCCGGGTCCTTCGGACCCACCTCCCTTTGCACAAGGGAGGCTCTGGTTGGGTGCCTCTGTACAAATGATCCCAAGAATAAAATAGATCCCCGGCGCACCTGTCGCCGGGGATCAACGCCGCAAAAGCGGCGGCTCGCACAGCTCGCGCGAAGAAGAACGCGCTCTTACTGCGCCGCTTCTTCCTGTCTGCGTGCCGCTTCTCTTTTCAGTTCTTTCTTTCGTTTATTGCTGAACCGTTCTTCTGCCCCAAAAAATCACGATTTTTTGGGGACCCCTCAAATTTAATAGATCCCCGGCGCACCTGTCGCCGGGGATCGACGCCGCAAAAGCGGCGGCTCACGCGAAGAAGAACGCGTTTTTACTATGCCTCTTCCTGTTGCCTGCGGGCGGCCTCGCGTCTTAACTCTTTCTTTCGTTTATTGCTGAACCGTTCTTCTGCCCCAAAAAATCACGATTTTTTGGGGACCCCTCAAATTTAATAGATCCCCGGCGCACCTGTCGCCGGGGATCGACGCCGCAAAAGCGGCGGCTCACGCGAAGAAGAACGCGTTTTTACTATGCCTCTTCCTGTTGCCTGCGGGCGGCCTCGCGTCTTAACTCTTTCTTTCTCTTATTGCTGAACCGTTCTTCTTCGCTGAAGATACAGCCGCAATATTTCTGCATATAAAGACCCAGCTCCCGGGCGCGTTCCTGCCCCTCGTGGAACCAGGGGCGGAAATCTTCCGGCAGAAAGGCCACGCCGTACTTTTCTCCCAGTTCCGCGCCCAGACGGCAGATGGCCTCGCGGTTCTGGTAGGGACTGACCAGCAGAGAGGTGGTGAAGCTGTCGAAGCCCCGTTCCGCCGCCGTGCGGGCCGTCGCCTCCAGCCGACTGCGGTAGCAGAAGGCACAGCGGCCGGAAATATCCCCCGCCACATTCTGTACGAACTCCCGCAGGCCGTAATCGTCCTCCACCAACAGAGGCAGATCGATGGAGGCGGCGTACGCCTTCATGGTCTCCCGGCGCTGCCGGTATTCGGTGAAAGGGTGAATATTGATGTTGTACCAGAAAGCCGTGGGCGCGATGCCCTTGTTCCGCAGCGTCTCAACACACATGATGGAGCAGGGAGCGCAGCAGACGTGCAGCAGTGTGTCGGCCATGGCGATTTACCGATGGAACAGGCGTTTGACCTGGTATTTGGGCTCGCAGGTGAGATTGATGCCCAGGCGGCGGTAAATATCCTCATCCACCGAAGACAAGAGCACGGTAGAATGGGCTTCGCAGCCCCGCAGGTCGCTCAGGCGGACGAATGCGCGCTCGGCATTTTTGTCGGTGGATGCGCTCATGCTGAGGGCGATGAGCACCTCGTCGGAATGCAGGCGGGGATTCTTGCCGCCCAGCAGGTCGGTCTTGAGCCGCTGGATGGGCGCGATGGCCGCGGGCGAAATAAAGTGGACCGGGCGCTCGATGCCCTCCAGCGCCTTGACGGCGTTGAGCAGCGCCGCCGAGGCAGGGCCCATCAGCTCGCTGGTCTTGCCGGTGACGATGCGGCCGTCGGGCAGCTCGATGGCCATGGCCGGCCCGTCGACTTCCTTTTCCCGCTGGAGCGCGGCGGCGATGACCGGGCGGGCATCCAGAGAAATGCCCCGTTCCTGCATGAGCAGCTCGATCTTGTTGACGGCTTCCTCGGTGCCGGCGCCCTTGCGCTCGTCAGCCAGCGCCTTGTAATAGCGGCGGATGATCTCCTGGCAGGAGGCCTCGCAGACGGCTTCGTCATCGACGATGCAGTAGCCGGCCATATTGACGCCCATATCGGTGGGCGACTGGTAGGGGCACTCGCCGTAGATGCGCTTGAAGATGGCCTTGAGCACCGGGAAGATCTCGATATCGCGGTTATAGTTGACCGTGGTCACACCGTAGGCTTCCAGGTGGTAATGGTCGATCATATTGACGTCGTTGAGGTCGGCCGTGGCCGCTTCGTAGGCCAGGTTGACCGGGTGCTTGAGGGGAATGTTCCAGATGGGGAAGGTCTCGAACTTGGCATAGCCGGCCTTGATGCCCCGCTTGTTCTCGTGATAGAGCTGGCTGAGGCAGGTGGCCATCTTGCCGCTGCCGGGACCGGGCGCCGTAACGACCACCAGCGGACGGCTGGTCTCGATATACTGATTGCGGCCGTAGCCCTCCTCGCTGACGATGCGCTCGACATTGGTGGGATAGCCCTCGATGGGATAATGGAGATAGACCGGCATGCCCAGGCGCTCCATCTTGGTCTTGAAGGTCTCGGCGGCCGGCTGGCCGCTGAACTGGGTGATGACCACCGAACCGACATACAGATTGAAGCTGCGGAAAATGTCGATGAGCCGCATGACGTCAGTGTCGTAGGTGATGCCCAGGTCGCCGCGCACCTTGTTCTTTTCAATATCCACAGCGGAGATGGCGATGATGATCTCGGCGTGGTCGGAGATCATGCGCAGCATGCGCAGCTTGCTGTCCGGCTCGAATCCGGGCAGCACGCGGGAGGCGTGGTAGTCGTCAAAAAGCTTTCCGCCAAACTCCAGATAGAGCTTGCCTCCGAATTTTTCAATGCGCTTGACGATCTCTTCCGATTGGCGCCGGATATAGGCGTCGTTGTCAAAACCGATCTTTTTCATAATTACCCCCTTATTTATTCTGGCATTGTATCCATGATTCTATGCAGTCTGCTCCCGCGGAGCGGTATGTCTTCAGAATTTGCGTTTTTTCTCCAGCCTGGAGAAAAAGCTGGTGAAAATAAAGGCGGCCAGCAGCGAAAGAGCAATGGCAAAGAAATAGCACATGTCGTAGCTGCCGGTTTTGTCGAAAACCGTATTGGCCACCGTGGGATTCAGGATGCCCACGGCACTGGTGAAGCCCGTCAGCGTGCCGTAGATGGCGGCGTATTCCCGGCGGCCGAAAACGCCCTCGGTGATGATGGGAATGGCCACCGAGCCAAAGGCCGAGCCCAGGCAGGTGCCCGCCAGTACCAGGAGAAGCGCCGGCCTCCAGCGGCCCAGCAGCAGTCCCGTGACGCCGCAGGTGGCCGAAAGCGCCGCCAGCAGCGTGGCCCACTTGGCGCCGATGCGGTCGTACAGGATGCCCAGCGTCAGCTTGCCCACAGCCAGCGACCCCATCGCCAGCGAGACCATGGTGGCGGCAAACATGGGATCATAGCCGATGTCGGTCAGATGGGGCGAAATGGTCTGCATGCCGCAGTAGGTGCAGATGCCCATCGAGGTCGTCGCCAGCCAGATCGTCCAGAAGCTGCGGGACCGGATGGCCTGCCGGAAGGGCATGCCCTCTTCTTCCTCCGGCTGTCCGTTGTGCGCCAGCATCTCGGCCCGGTGGCTGCCCAGCGGCTCCAGCCCCATGTCGGAGGGCCGGGTCTTGAGGACGAACAGCACGAAGGGCGCCATGATGACGAAAAGGCAGACGGCCAGCATCCGGTAGGTGGTGCGCCAGCCGTACTGCAGGATCCACTGGCCGGCCAGATAGTTGAAGATCATGCCGCCCACGCCGCTGCCCATGAAGGACAGGCCGATGGCCTTGCCGCGCTGCTCGATGAACCAGTTGGGAATGATGACCGAAAAGGCCAGCACGCCCAGCAGGGCCGCCGAAACGCCCACCACAAAGGCGACGGCGTAAAAGGCCGGCAGGGTATTGCAGTAGGAATAGGCGTAATAGGCGCCGCACACGACGAACAGGTCGATGCGCAGCAGCCGGTTGAGATCCTTGCGGCTGAAGATCTTGCCGGCCAGAAAGGACATGAGCATATAGCACATGGAAAAGATCGACTGGGTCATGCTGACGGCCGCGCGGGAATAGCCCAGATCGGCGGCGATGGGCTTGAAAAACTGGCTGGCGCAGTTGGATACGATGCCGACGTCGACGCCCATGATGACGAAGCCGGCCAGGACGATCCACCAGCCGTAAAAGATCCCGGATCGGGTGTTGGTATTTTTGATCTGCATTTCTTCTTCTTCTTTTTTCAGAGTTTACCCTTTCAGGTGGGCTTCCTCTCTGGGCAGCAATACCCAGTAGACGGCCAGCGCACCGGTCAGCAGCACGGCCCAAAGGGCAAAGGCCGGATTATAGCTGCCGAAATGGTCGAAAACGGCGCCGTTGAGGGTGGGCGAGATGGCCCCGCCGACACTGGTACAGGCCGAGATAAAGCCGAAATTGGAGGCGTAATCCTTCTTGCCGAAGAGGTTCTGCACCACGATGGGCACCCCCACCGTGCCGAAGGAACAGCCGATGCCCTGGCCCAGATAAACGGCGGCCAGCGCCAGGCGGCTGCGGCAGAAGATCATACCGATGACGCCGATCAGTCCGCAGGTCAGCGCCAGCAGGGTGCCCCGGCGGGTTCCCACGCGGTCGTAGATCTCACCCAGCAGGATCTTGCCCACGGCCAGCAGCCCCATGCCCAGCGATACCAGCCAGGCGGCTGTCTGGATGCTGTAGCCGTTGTCGCTCAGATGGGGCGACAGGCACTGGGTGATGCAGCCGATGGCCGTATTGGAGATGCACAGGCTGAGGGCGATCAGACGGAACCGGGTCGTGCGGATCAGATCCCGGAAGTCCTCTCCCTCCGGCATTTCATCGGCGCCGCCGTCGCCGGGCCCGTGGGTCTTTTCCCAGCCCAGCGGATGGAGGCCCACCTCCTCGGGGCGGATGCGCAGCAGGAAGAATACGGCGATAAAGGCGGCCGCGAACATGACGCCGGCCATGCTGCGGTAGGCCGTGCGCCAGCCGAAGCGCAGAATGATGCGGGCCACCAGCGGATTGAAGATCATGCCGCCCAGGCCCGACCCCATGAAGCAGACGCCCAGGGCGATGCCCCGCTTCTCATCGAACCAGTTGGAAATGATGAGGGACAGGGGCAGCGTCATCAGAAAGGCCAGGCTGAGGCCCAGCAGCACCGAACAGGCGTAAAAGCCCCAGATGCTGCCCGACAGGGAATAGCCGTAATAGGCGATGGGCAGCGTGAACACCGCCGTGCGCATGAGCTTCTTGAGGGAAAAATGCCGGAGGATATAGCCCCAGGACAGGCTGATGGCCATGCTGACCAGCGAGTTGATGGTCTGGCACATGCTCATGGCCTGCCGTGAAAAGCCCAGATCGGCACAGACCGGCTTGATATACTGGCTGACGCAGTTCCAGGCCACGCCGCCGATGGTGACCATAATGAGCAGGCCGCCCAGCACCACCAGCCAGCCGGGAAAGATCTTTTTTGTTTTCATCAGCATCCGCCCGCCTTTCTTTCCGGATCCCGGGGCAGGACGACCCACAGAATGGCCAGCGCCGCCAGCAGCAGGCAGAACCACGCGATAAAGGCCGGGTTATAGCTGCCCATGCGGTCGAAAACGGCGCCGTTGAGGGTGGGCGAAATGGCACCGCCGATGCTGGAGCAGGCCGAGATAAAGCCAAAGCACTGGCCGTAGTCTTTCTTGCCGAAAAGATTCTGGGTGATGATGGGCACGGCCACCGTGCCGAAGGAAGAGCCGAAGCATTGGCCCAGCAGGACCAGCGGCAGCAGCAGGGGCACGCGGCAGAAGACCATGCCCACCAGGCCCAGCGCGCCGCAGCCAATGGACAGAAGGGTGGAACGGCGGGTGCCCAGGCGGTCGTAGATGACGCCCAGCGACATTTTGCCAAAGGCCAGCGCCGCCATGCCCAGCGATACCATAAAGGCCGCCGTGCCGGTGGAATAGCCGTTGTCGGTCAGATGGGGCGACAGGAGCTGGGTCAGACAGCCGATGGCCGTCGTGGCAAAGCAGACGCAGAGGCAGACGGCACGGAAGCGGGCGGTGTGGATCAGCTCCGAGAACATCATGCCCTCTTCCTCGGCCTCCCCCGCCTGGGCGGCGGGCGATTCCTTCTCCCAGCCCAGCGGACGCAGCCCCATTTCCTGGGGACGCAGCCGGACGATGAAATAGACCGGGATCACGGCCCCCAGCAGAATGATGACGCCCAGCACCCGGTAGGCCATACGCCAGCCCATGCCGCCGATGAGGGCAGCGGCCAGCGGATTAAAGACCATGCCGCCCAGACCCGTCCCCATGAAGGTCAGGCCAATGGCCGTGCCCCGCTTCTCGTGGAACCAGTTGGAAAGGATGAGGGAAAAAGACAGGGTGGTCAGTATGTTCATCGTAACGCCGATGACCACCGAACAGGCGTAAAACATCCAGATATTCCGGCAGAAGGAATAGCAGAAATAGGCCAGCGGATTGAGAATGGCCGCTGTCCGCAGCATCTTGCGCAGGGAGAAATGCCGCAGGATATAGCCCCAGCCGAAATTGAGAAACATCTGGGAGAACGAAAGCAGCGTCACGTTGGCGCCCATGGCCTGGCGGGTAAAACCCATATCGGCACAGACCGGCTTGATAAACTGGCTGAAGCAGTTCCAGCCGATGCCGATGACGGTGGCCATGATGACGATGCCGCCCATGACGATGACCCAGCCGTAAAACAGCCTGGGCTTTGCGCTTTCCGTTTGCATTTTTTCAAAGGACCTCTTTTCGGGTGTGAATCAGGATACGGACAGTACTTATCTGGCGCTCTGCCGGGGCAGGGAGACCATCAGCACGGTCAGGCCCAGCGCGGCGATGACAGCGGCGCCGATATAAGCCGGCACATAGCTGCCGAAGGTATCGTAGGCATAGCCGGTGATGACCGGCGCGACGGCCGAGCCGAGGCCGGTGGCGGCGGTGAACTTGCTGTAGATGGAATTATAGTCCTTCATGCCGAAGATATTCTGGGTGATGATGGGCATGCAGATGGCGCCGAAGGAACAGCCCAGGCCGACGCCCAGCACAATGAGCGCCAGCGCCGCCGTGTGGCGGCAGAAGATCATGGACACCGAGCCGATGATCGTACAGCTGCAGGCGATAAAGACGGTCTTCCGCACGCCCAGCGTATCAAACAGGCGGCCCAGAATGACCTTGCCCACGGCCAAGGCCCCCATGGACACCGACGCCATGACGGCGGCAAAGGTGACCGAATAGCCGCTGTCGCTCAGGTGGGGCGAAAGGGTCTGGTAAAAGGCGCAGATCGACATGACCATGCCGACGCTGCAGATGGCGACGGCCCAGAAGACCGGCATATGTATAGCCTCCCCGAAGGTATAGCCGCGCTCATAGGCCGATATGCTCCCCTGGCCGCCGTCCGTGCCGCCCTCCTCGGCGCCGTAGGGCAGCAGGCCCTTATCGGCCGGCTTTTCCCGTACGACAAAGATCATCAGCGGCAGGATCGCGACCAGCATGAAGCCGGCCAGAATAAAATATGTATAACGCCATCCAAAGCGAAGGATGAGCTGGCTGATGACGATATTCATGACCATGCCGCCCAGGCCCGAGCCCATGGAGGCCAAACTGATGGCCAGGCCGCGGCTCTTGATGAACCAGTTGCCGATGATATAGGTGAACACCGTCATGGAGATGATGAAGATAAAGGGCGTGATGACAGCCGACACGATATAGCCCATCCACACCTTCTGCATCAGTCCGTAGCAGGCGTAAAGACAGGGCATGATCACCGCGCAGATACACATGGTGCGGTGGAGGTTGATGCGCTTGGAGATGCCGCCCCAGAACATGGCAAAGACCATGGAGGAGATGGAAAGAACCGTGACGATCATATTGACCTGCTGACGGGTGATGTCCAGGTCTGCGCAGATCGGCTTGATGAACTGCCCGAAGCAGTTGCTGACGATGCCGGTGGTCATGGCGATGGCGACGCAGCCGGCCGCCACGATATACCAGCCGTAAAAGATCTTGTTCTTAGTTTGCATGGGTGCTTCTCCTTTTCTCTTTTATGTTCTATTTTTATCCGCCTGCCGGCCCGAGGGCAGCAGGACCAGATAACAGACGATGACCAGAGAGATCAAAGCAGCCCAGATCATAAAGGCCGGCCGGTAGCTTTGGAACAGGTCGTAAGCCGTGCCGTTGACTGTGGGCGAGATAGAGCCGCCGATGTTGGAGCAGGCTGTGAAGATCCCCATGATGGCGCCGAAATGCTTTTTGCCGAATACGTTCTGCACCACCACCGGGTTGCCCACCGTGCCGAAGGAGCAGCCGAAGCCGATGCCCAGCAGAATGAGGGCCAGCGCCGGCTGGAACTGGCAGAAGATCATGCCCACCAGGCCCAGAAGGCCGCAGGACAGCGAGAAAACAGCGGCGCGTTTGGTGCCCAGCATATCAAAGAGCTGGCCCAGCACCATCTTGCCCACGGCCATGCCGCCCATGCAGACCGACACCATGGTGGCGGCGAAGGTGACCGAATAGCCGTTGTCGGTCAGATGGGGCGAAAGGGTCTGCACCAGGCTGGAAAGGCCCATATTGACCATCATGCTGCACAGCGCCAGGATCCAGAACCGGGGCGTCCGGCGGGCCTCCGCCAGCGTATAGCCGTCTTCCTCCAGCGCCTGCGCCTGTTCCGGCGCCGCCTTTTCGGCCCCCAGGGGACGCAGGCCCATGTGCTCGGGCCGGATGCGCACCAGCAGCACGCAGGGAATGGCCACCACGGCCATGATGACGCCCAGAATGCGGAAGGACATCCGCCAGCCGCAGCGCTCCAGCCAGATGCCCAGCAGCGGATTGAGGATCATGCCGCCCAGGCCGGAACCCATGAAGCAGATGCCGGTGGCCAGGCCGCGCTTGTCCTGGAACCAGTTGGAGATCAGGTAGGAAAAGGGCAGCACGGTGAGCATCGACATGGTGATGCTCACCAGCACCGAGATCAGATAAAACATCCACAGCCGGTCGGCAAAGGAATAGCAGAAGAAGGCCGCCGACCCCAGCGCCGCCCAGAAGAGCATGAGCTTTTTGATGCTGAATTTCGCAAGGATGCTGCCCCAGGCAAAGGACACGGCCACCTGGATGAGCGAGATGAGGGTCTGGCACATGCTCATCTGCTGGCGGGTGAAGCCCAGGTCGGCGCACACCGGCTTGATGAACTGACTGAAACAGTTGAAGACGATGCCCATGACCGAGGCCATGATCAGCGTCCCGGCCAGAACGATGATCCAGCCGTAGAACAGACGGGGCTTTTGTTGTGTTTCCTGCATGATTTCTTCCTCCGCGGAAAAATTTCTTAACTAAGAAAGTATAGCACAGGTCTTTTTAAAAAACAATTGTCACTATCCCACACTTCCTGCGGGCAGTGTAGGATTACAATAGATGTTGGACAGTTGAATAAAAAAAGATGAAGGATAAG
>CAMEZQ010000014.1 GCA_945947915.1 uncultured Clostridia bacterium
GGCCCGAACCTGGGGCAGCATCACGTGGGATTCATCGACGAACAGCAGATAATCCTTGGGGAAATAATCCATCAGCGTGTAAGGCGCCGACCCGGGAGCCCGCCCGGACAGAACACGGGAATAATTTTCAACACCGCTGCAAAAGCCGATCTCCCGCATCATTTCCATATCATAGGTGGTTCGCTGGCGGATGCGCTGGGCTTCGATGAGCTTGCCGTGCTCCTCAAACCATTTTACCCGTTCTTCCATTTCCCGTTCGATCTCCACCAGCGCCTCGTTGAGCTTGTCCTTGGGCGTCACATAGTGGGACGCCGGATAAATGGCAACATGGTTGAGATAGCGGTTGACCGTGCCGGTCAGCGGATTGATCTCGGAGATCCGGTCGATCTCATCCCCGAAGAATTCCACGCGAATGGCGTAGTCATCGGTATAGACCGGCCGGATCTCAATGGTATCGCCGCGCACACGGAAACGGTTGCGCTCGAAATTGATATCATTGCGTTCATACTGGATCTCCACCAGACGGCGGCAGACCTCGTCGCGCTCCCGCTGCTGGCCGACGCGCAGGGAGATGACCATGCTGGCGTAATCGATGGGATCGCCCAGCGAATAAATGCTGGATACAGAAGCGACGATGATGACGTCCCGGCGCTCGAACAACGCCGAAGTGGCCGAGTGGCGCAGCCGCTCCAGCTCGGCGTTGGTATCTGAATCTTTTTCTATAAACGTATCCGTCGAAGGAATATACGCTTCCGGCTGATAATAATCATAGTAGGAGACGAAAAACTCCACAGCGTTTTCCGGGAAAAATTCCCGGAATTCCGAGCAGAGCTGTGCCGCCAGCGTTTTATTGTGGGTCAGCACCAGCGTCGGCCGCTTGGCGCGTTCGATGATGTTGGCCATCACAAAGGTCTTGCCCGAACCGGTAACACCCAGCAGGGTCTGTTCCTGCAGCCCCATTTCAACGCCTTTGGCCAATGCTTCAATGGCCTGCGGCTGGCCGCCGGCTGGCTTATAAGGCGCACAGAGCTTGAAATCCCCCATAGCGTCCCTCCTTTTTGGTATGATCTTATTCGGGCTTTATTATACCACCTGAAATTTAAATTGTACAGCGAAAAACGAACATACATTTGCATTTCTCACGAAAAGAAAACGTCTTCCCAGCCAAAGCTGAATGAAGACGTTTTTTGCCTTTTACCGTTGTCTGCCCAGGATCCCCGATTCCGCCAGGGAAACATAGTCGCCGTCGGCCACGATCAGATGGTCCAGCAGAGGCACGCCGATCGTATCGCAGAGGCGGATCAGCGCGTGTGTCGTTGCCAGATCCTCGCTAGAGGGCAACGCGATGCCGCCCGGATGATTATGGGCCAGCACAATGGACGCCGCGTTGTGCCGCACTGCCTGCTCGAGCACACGGCGCAGACTGATGGCGCTGGAATTCACACTGCCCTCTCCGATCAAAATGCAGGCCGTGACCTTGCGCTTGTTATCCAGACAAAGCAGATAGACCGTCTCCTGCTTGCGGCCGACAAAGCGGGGCAAAAGAACGCGGGCCAGATCTTCTTTGCTGTTGATGACCTCCGTACTGTGGACGTCGGAGAGATAGACCTGTGCCAGCTGCGGGACCATTTTGAGCAGCGCCGCTGCGTTTGGGCCGACGCCGTCCACCTTCAGCAATTCCTCGTAAGGCGCATCAAAAACGGCGCTCAGCGAGCCAAAGCTGTTCAGCAGCTGATGGGCGATGGGATTGGTATCCCGCCGCGGAATGGCGTAAAAAAGCAGGATCTCCAGCACCTCATGCGGATGCATGGATTCAAAGCCGTTTTGAAGAAAAGAAGCCAGCCGCCGCTGCCGGTGCCCGTCGTGGACAGCCATGCCTACGCCTCCTCCGGGATCAGACGGCCGATGAGCTTTTCAAACTGAACGCCCTCGATGGCCGGTGACCCCTGCTGCTGGGTATACTGCGCGCAGTCGCGCACGAAATAGGCGGCTGTTTCCACGGCGCGCCGCAGGCTGCAGGGCTGCTCGCCGCACAGCCGGGCCGTCAGGACGGAAGTGAACAGGTCGCCCGTGCCCGGATAATAGACGGGCACATGGGCATGAAAGACAAAACCACTCTCGCCGGTCAGCCGGTCATAGTATCCAGCGCCCACCTGGTCTTCTTTTGTCAGTCCGGTGACTACGACCTGACTGGGGCCGAGCTCGGCCAATTCGCGCATATAGCGCTCTGCTGCTTCTTCCGTATCGCTGAATCCGTCGGGCGCCATGCCCAGCAGCAGCGCGCATTCGGTCAGATTGGGCGTAATGATGTCTGCCGCGGCGCAAAGACCGCGCATGGCTTCCACAAAGCCGGCATGGCCGACGATGCTGTACGCCTTGCCGTTGTCCCCCATGACAGGATCGACGATAAGGCGGCAGTCTGCCTTGCCGCAAAGCTCTTTCAGCAGCAGGACCAGCTCGATCTGCTGCTCCGAGCCGAGATACCCCGAATAGATCCCATCCAACCGGACGCCGATGTCGGCCCAATTGCGGATGAAGCCCTCCAGATCTCCGGTCAGATCCCGAAAGGTCACGCCCTGAAAAGCCGTATGCGCCGAAAGAACGGCAGAGGGTACGGGGCAGCACTGAATACCAGAAGCCGAAAGAACGGGAATGGCCGTCGTCAGCGCGCAGCGCCCGAATCCCGATATGTCATGTACGGCAGCTATTTTCTTTTGCATTGTCAACCTCGCCTTTTTATGTAATAATAAGATCAAGCCTCATAGCTTCTATCTGTTATTATAAAGTATCCTGTGCCAAAGTCAATCATCCGCATCTTACAGAATATACAGGAGGTCATCGTATGAGTCATCTGGAAGAGTACGCCAATCTGTCACCGTCCGCCGTCCGCGCCCTGATCCGCAAAGGCGAGATCACTTCCCCCACAGCCGGTATGTGCGCCGGCTATGCCCAGGCCAATCTGGTCGTTCTGCCGCGGGAAGACGCCTTTGATTTCCTGCTCTTTACCCAGCGCAATCCGAAATCCTGCCCTGTGCTGGAGGTCTCCGACGCCGGCAGCCGCACCCTCCCCTATCTGGCGCCGGGCTGTGATATCGCCTCTGACATTCCCAGATACAGAGTCTATGAACACGGCAAACTGACCGGGGAATACACCAATGTTGCCCATTTATGGCGGGAGGACCTGGTCTCTTTCCTCATCGGCTGCAGCTTTTCCTTTGAATCCGAGCTGTTGAACGCCGGCATTGAGGTGCGGCACATCACCCAGGGCTGCAATGTGCCCATGTACATCACCAATATCGACACCGTGCCTGCCGGAAAATTCAGCGGCAAAATGGTGGTCAGCATGCGCCCCATCCCCTATGCACAGGTCGTCCGGGCCGTCACTGTAACGGCCTCCATGCCCAGAGTCCACGGCAGTCCCGTTCACATCGGCGACCCCGCGCAGATCGGTATTGCCGATCTGCAGAAGCCCGACTTCGGCGATCCCGTGGAGATCCGCCCGGGAGAAGTCCCGGTCTTCTGGGCCTGCGGCGTTACGCCCCAATCGGTCGTTATGCACGTTCGCCCGCCCTTCGTCATCACTCACGCGCCTGGGCACATGTTGATCACCGATGTCAAAAACAGCGATCTGAAGGCCGACTGACACCGTGAAAAAACTGGCTTTTTTCCTGATCCTGTTTTTCCTGCCGGCCTTCCTGCTGCCGGCGTATGCCGGCGCTGCCAACGCCGGAGAAGCAGAGCTCCACGCATTGCGCGGCGTGTGGGTATCCACCGTCTACAATCTCGACTATCCTTCCCGGACAGGGCTTTCGCAGACAGAACTGATGCAGGAGGCCGATGCCGTGATCGCCGACTGCACCGCGCTGGGGCTCAACGCGGTCTTTCTGCAGGTGCGTCCCTGTGCCGATTCCCTTTTTCCATCCGAGGTTTTCCCGTGGAGTTCCTGCCTGAGCGGCGTGCAGGGGCAGGCGCCCGACGGCGGCTTTGATCCGCTGGCCTATTTTATCCGGCAGTGCCATGCCAACGGATTGGAGCTGCACTGCTGGATCAATCCCTACCGTGTGACCCGCAGATCCGCCGAAAGCAAAGAAGCGGCTCTTGCGCAGCTGGCGCCGGAGCATCCGGCACGCAAGGCCCCCGAACTGACCGTATGGCACACCGACGGATGCCTCTATTTCGATCCCGGCCTGCCGGAGGCCCAGGCGCTGATCCTGGAGGGGATCTGTGAGATCCTGGACAACTACGAGATCGACGGCATCCATTTCGACGATTATTTTTATCCCGGCGGTGATTTTGACGACACAGATACATACAGTCGTTACGGCAGCGGCTATGCTTCTCCAGAGGACTTTCGCCGGGCCTCTGTGACGGCGCTGATTCGTGCTGTACACGACTGCATCGGCACTTCGGGCAAAGAGATTTCCTTCGGCATCTCTCCCTTCGGCATCTGGGCAAACGATACCAGCATGCCGGCCGGCAGTGCGACGGTGGGCAGTCAGTCGTATTTCGATCACTATGCCGATTCCCGTGCCTGGGTCCAGGATGGTCTGGTCGATTATATTGCGCCGCAGCTTTACTGGGCCGTTGGCAACCGTGAAGGTGAGTTCAAGACGCTGCTTGCATGGTGGAAGGACTGCGTCGCAGACACCGGTGTCCGGCTGTACATCGGTCTTGCCGCCTACCGGCTGACCGACGCACAGCCCGACAGCGACTGGTACGGCATTACAAATCTGAAAGAGCAGCTTTCGCTGATGGCGGAATACGGCGTCGATGGCGCGCTGTTTTTCCGCTATAGCTCAATTTGTGACCACGGTCCCCTGCGCAGCCTTCTCCAGTCCTGTTTTTCTGCCGGGGACAGCAGCACAGCCCTGTGGCTGGAAACGCTGCCGGCGCTTTACAGCACAGAGATCACTCTGGAGCTGCATGGGTATGCCGACCCGACCTATCCCCTGTACGTCAACAATGTATCCTACCCTCTGGAGGCGGCAGATGGCAGCTTTGCATTGTATCTGCCTCTTTCCATGGGCGGCAATACTTACTGGCTGTCCAATGGGAAGGAAGAAATCTGTCTGACGGTGTACCGTCAGCTGACGGCAGCCAACCGCCGCCGCGACATCGCAGATTCGCTGCCTGACATCAACAACAGCTCCCCTTACACCATTGGCTGCTTCGGCCCGGCAGACGCTGTGATCTGCGCCTTTACCAATGCCGGCGCCGCCCGTCTGAAAGACGACGGAAGCGGTTTTTACACCACCGACCATGGGCCGGACTATATCGGCCATGTGCTTTACACCTGCGAAAAAAACGGTGTTCTCACCGTCGACATCTCATTGGGATCCAAATCGTAATTACCTGCAAATACAGCAAGGAGAAAAAGATATGAAACGCCTCATTCTCGGTGCGATGCATAATGTCCGCGATCTGGGCGGATATCCGACGCCCTTCGGCTATACAAAAGCACTGCGTTTTCTGCGCAGCGACATGCCCAAAGAGCTGAAAGATCCCGATCTGGATTTTCTGCGGAAGGAGGGCATTACAACGATCATCGACCTGCGCAACCGCTTTGAACGTACCGATCATCCCCATCCGCTGCAGGGACAGACAGGCTTTTTCTATCATTCCTGTCCCATGTTTGCCGATGGTGTGATCCCCCGGGCACCTGAGGAAATGGCGCCTGCGTATCTGCGCCTGGCAACAACACCGGAGACTGCCAGACCGGTATGGCAGGTCATTGCCGGTGCGCCGGACGGCGTATTGTTCCACTGCACGGCTGGCAAAGACCGCACCGGTGTCGTGGCCGCGTTGCTTCTTTGGATGGCCGGCGTGTCCAAAGCAGACATTCTGGCCGATTATCTCGTTACCCAGGCATATGTGCTGGATCCCTACCGGCGCATGATGCAGAATAACCCGGATTTTCCCTATTTTCTCACCAAAGCCGATCTATCGTATATCGAAGCTTTTTTTGACGCCTTTGTCGAACAATTTGCCGATCCCGCGGAATACCTGCAAGCCATGGGTCTCTCCGATAACGTTTTGACGCGCATCCGGCAAAAACTCCTGTACTGAGCCGTCTTCAACAGCGATCCTACATAAAACAGGCCTCTGTCAACGGACAGAGGCCTGTTTTTCACTTCCGCATTCCTGCGCGGACCAGCTGCGTATAGTCGCGGCCTTCCGCGTCTTTTTCTACGCGCAAGGCAAAGTCGTATTGATCAAATTCGGTGCAGAGATAGAAGTCGCGCTCGGGTGCATAAGGCTGATTCTCCGGAATGAAGAAGCGCTGCCCATCCCCCCTTCTCAAGAGGTCAACGGCTTTTTCTTTGTCAAATACCGAATCGGTGCCCTGCAGGATCGCCTGGATATAGGCGGCGCACAGGGTATCTTCCTGGGTAGGCCGGCGGTTTTCCAGACCCATGCAGATGAGAGAAACCTTTTCCGGGGCCAGGCTGCGGATATATTCGGCAGTCGCCCGGGCATTGACCAACGCCCCCAGCAGGATCACATCGGCGTGGCTGGCTGCAGCGATACCCTGGGTACCGGCGCTTGTGGTGTGGATCAGCCGCTTGCCCGACAGATCCAAATGTTCGATCTGGCTGGGTGAATTGCCGAAATCAAAGCCCGCCCCCTGTTTCATGCCGCGCTCGCCGGCCAGCAGATACTCGGGGTGGGCGGCTTTCAGCGCGTAAGCTGCGTCAAGGTCTGCAATGGGATAGATCCGCTCGATGCCCCGGGCAAAAGCATAGCTCTCTACCGTATAAGCGCGGAAGACATCGATGATGACGGTGACGCCTTCAGCCCTCGCGGCGCCGGCGGTCAAATGATCAATAGTGATCTGCATGCTGAAATTCCTCCAAAAAAACAAGTGTTCAAAAGATCCTCTACATCATACGCCCGAGCTGCGGCACTGTCAAGTCTGCGGGCAAACCAGAAGCCGCGGCATCACTGCCGCGGCTTTGGATCAAATCATAACGAAAAAACAGGAAAGCGCGCTCTGCCGATCAGACCTCGCGGGAAGCTTTGACGACGACGTCATGGGCGCCGCCTTCGACGATGGATGTCGAAGAGACCAGCGTCAGCTTGGCCTTCTGGCGCAGCTCGGCCAGGGTCAGCGCGCCGCAGTTGCACATGGTCGAACGGACCTTGCTCAGGGTCTTTTCCACGTTGTCCTTCAGGGGGCCGGCATAGGGAACGTAGGAATCGACGCCTTCTTCAAACGACAGCTTTTTGTCGCCGCCCAGGTCGTAGCGCTGCCAGTTGCGGGCACGGTTGGAGCCTTCGCCCCAGTATTCCTTGACGTAAGCGCCGTTGACCATCAGCTTTTCCGTGGGGCTTTCGTCAAAACGGGCAAAGTATCTGCCCAGCATGACGAAGTCGGCGCCCATGGCCATGGCCAGTGTGATATGGTGGTCAAACACGATGCCGCCGTCCGAGCAGACCGGGATATAAACGCCGGTCTTTTCGTAATATTCGTCTCTGGCCTGGCAGACCTCGATCAGTGCCGTGGCCTGGCCGCGGCCGATGCCCTTGGTCTCGCGGGTGATGCAGATGGAGCCGCCGCCGATACCGACCTTGATGAAGTCGGCGCCGCATTCGGCGAGGAACATAAAGCCTTCGCGGTCAACGACGTTGCCGGCGCCGATCTTGACCTTGTCGCCGTAGGTCTGGCGGACCCATGCGATGGTCCGCTGCTGCCATTCGGTAAAGCCTTCGGAAGAGTCGATGCACAGCACGTCGGCACCGGCCTCCAGCAGCGCGGGCACGCGGACTTCATAGTCGCGCGTATTGATGCCGGCGCCCACCACATAGCGCTTGTGCTCGTCCAGCAGCTCGTTGGGGTTGTCTTTGTGCTCCTCATAGTCCTTACGGAAAACGAAATAGAGCATCCGGCCGTCATCCGAAACGATGGGCAGGGCGTTGAGCTTATTGTCCCAGATGATGTCGTTGGCTTCGCTCAGCGTCACGCCCTCTTTGGCGGTGATCAGATTCTCCAGCGGCGTCATAAAGGTCGAAACCTTGGCCGAGGGATCCATGCGGCTGACACGATAATCGCGGCTGGTGACCATGCCGACCAGCTTGCCGTTGGCCGAACCGTCGTCGGTGACGGCGACCGTCGAGTGTCCCGTCTCCCGCTTGATGCGCAGGATATCGGCCAGCGTGGCATCCGGGCTGACGTTGGTATCGCTGGGAACGAAACCGGCCTTGTAGCTCTTGACTCTGGCTACCATGGCAGCCTCGTCTTCGATGGACTGGGAGCCGTAAATAAAGGACACGCCGCCGCTGCGGGCCAGCGCGACAGCCAGGCGGTCGCCGGAGACCGACTGCATGATGGCGGAGACCATGGGGATCTTCATTTCGATGGCGGGTTTTTCACCCTTTTTGAATTTGACAAGGGGTGTTTTGAGGGAAACGTTGGCGGGTACATGTTCGCTGGAAGAATAGCCGGGGATGAGCAGATACTCATTAAAAGTGTGCGAGGGTTCGTTGATGTAAGTAGCCATGGGTCTCGTCCTCCTGTTTTCTAAAAATATGATGTCTATATCCGGATCTGCTGAAACAGCCTGTATATTTCTCTATATTTTAGCATAACTGAAAAAAATTCTCAACCTTCAAATTTCAAAAACGGTTGTCTGCTTTTGAATATTTTTCACAAACAAATCAAAAATTTATGGTCATTTTGTTTAAAACAGAGTGCCTTTTTCCTGTTATATCCAAATAGTTTTCCATCTTCTGCCGTTTTTTCTGTCTGCGCCCCATCAAAAAAGCACCGGACAGCCTGGATGCTGCGCGGTGCTTTCGGGACGTTATTCCGCGATGGGGATCTGACGCCCCGTATGATCGATCTCGTAATTCTCTTCATAGATCAGTTCGGAAACCGGCACAAAGGAATAGCCCTCACGGATCAGACCTTCGATCACCGTCGGCAGCGCCTGCGGCGTATACTTAGCGGCGTTGTGAAAGAGAACGATGGAACCGGGCTGGACCTTCCCCAGAACGCGGTCGATGATATCCTGCACGCCGGTTTCCTTCCAGTCCAGACTGTCCACGTCCCACTGGATGGGATAATGCTCCATCGAGCGCAGCGTATTGATGACCGTATCGTTATAATCGCCGTAAGGCGGGCGAAACAGTGTGGGCCGGACGCCGGTGACCGCTTCGATCTTGTCGTCGCAGGCAGAAACATTCTCCATGATCTGCTGGGCCGAAAGCTCCGTCATATGCGGATGGGTATCTGAATGGTTCATGACCTCGTGGCCTGCCTCGTGCAGTGCCAATACCGATTCGGGATATTTATCCACCCATTCGCCGACGACAAAAAACGTGGCACGGATGCTGTACTTCCCCAGAATATCGATCAGCTGCTGGGTGTCTTCATTGCCCCATGCGGCGTCAAAGGAAAGCGAGACGACGCGGCTGTCCTTCTGCACGCAATAGATGGGAAGCTGCCGGTTGGTGCTGGAGGCCAGCACAGCCTGCCCTGCCCCGGTCGAATAAAAAACGACGACACCAAGAATGAACGCGGCAGCCGGAAGAAGCCATTTGCGGTGTTTTTTGTAAAAATATGCCATGACAAGCACCTCCATAAAGCTTTGCTTCATAGTATGCAGAATGCCTGTCTGAAAAGAAGTCCGAGAGAGCCGGCTCAGGTGTTTTCTTCAAGGCCCGGATGCAGATCCATCAGGCCGCTGAGGGTGACCTCGCCCCAGCTGTAAGCGGAAAGCGATGGGACGGCCGTCCACTCCCGGCAATCGGGATGAATGCTGCATTCCGCCGCGCTGAGAAAACGGGTGTCCATCTGCACACCGCAGGCTCCCAGCATAAACGCAGCGGCTGCCCCGCGGCCGTCCGCGATGCCGCCGGCCGCGTCGCAGACCTGCGGCACCAGCACCATGGTCGTCAGCTCCCCCACATGGCCGCCGCCCGTCGTGACAACGGCCACTTTTTCCTCAGCCGCCGCTTCCGCAACCTGGCCGGCATAAGGGCTCATGAGCATGACGTTGACGCCGATGGGGCGGTCGGTCAGCGTGCGCGCGATGCGGATCTGTTCCCGCACATAATCGCCGGGCGCGTTGCCTGCCTGTTGACAACCATTATAGACCCTGGCGGTTCCATCGCAGTTCTCTCTGCGTTCCAGATGCGTTCCGCCTGTGTTCCTTTGCCGTTCCCCGGAGAAAAGGCGCATAAATTTTCTGTAAACTGCCCCGCCTGCCGCTTCAATGCACGATGGTGCGCACGCCCAGCCAAAGATAGAGCATATGCAGCGCCCAAACGCAGAGCAGTACCACGCGGCCCACCGGGATCTGCCGCATCATGAAAAACCCAACGCCCATCAATACCGTCAGCGTACCGCCCACCCGCAGTTTTGCCCGGCAGGTCATGCCGCGTCCCTGCACATAGCTTTCCAGGTTCTCCCGATAAAGGCGAGTGTGGACGAACCACAAATGCAGCCGGCTGGAGCTGTTGGCAAAACAGAAGGCGGCCAGCAGCAGAAAGGGCACGGTGGGCAGCAGCGGCAGGACCGACCCCACCGCTCCCAGCGCTAGGCAGATGCAGCCTCCAGCGCCGAACAGGACCTGTTTGATTCCCATGGATCTCCTCCTTCAGAAACATATTCTGCTGTCATCCTATGCCTGCGTACCGTTATTGGTGCTTTGAACAGAAAAAAGCACAGACCGCCGTCTGTGCTTTTCCGTGTGCTGTTGTTTTACGGAATGGGCCGGAAACCGTCTTCCTCCACCAGATAGCCCATGCCCGGAGCCGGCTGCCACTGGTAACGGTTTTTGCCCGCCTCCGGAAACAGGCGCTCCATCAGCGCGGCAATGACCCCGCCGTGGGTGACGATCACCGTTTCCTGCCCGGTGCGGCGCGCATCCACAAAAGCCGCCCATGCCCGGGCTGCCATCTGCCGTCCGCTCTCGCCGCCCGGCGCCGGATTGGCCGTATTGTCGCCGGACAGCCATGCCTGATAGGCCGGATCATCCTTGAGCTGCTCGTAGCTGTGCATCTCAAAAGCGCCGAAATCGATCTCCCGCAACCGGGGATCCTGTAGGTGCGCCGCCGGGCCGAAGAGCAGCTCCATCGTCTGTTCGGTGCGGATCATGCCGCTGGTGATATACAGACAGCCCGATGGGATACAGCCGCTGTATCGGGGGCGCAGCGCCAAAAGGGCCTGCCGGCCTTCCGGACTCAGCGGCAGGTCGGTGCTGCCGCAATAGAGATGGGCTTCGTTGGCCCGGGTCCGGCCGTGACGGATCAAAAACAGCCGGCTCATTTCAGCCGCTGCTCCAATCCGCAGAAAATGCGGCTGACCCGGTCGGCCCGCTCCGACAGCATCTGACACAACCGGCCGCAGCTCTGCCGCCACGCCCGCAGCTCGGCGCCCATGGGCACGACACCCCCCGATATATCCTGGCAGATGAGGATGCTGCCGGCCCAGTCTGCGGCATGGGCCTGAAAATATGCCTGCGCGTCCATCCCGCACTGCACGCAGGCCAGCACAAAGCATTCGATATGGTCGATGCACTTTTTGGAAAAATCGATCTCGCGTGTCTGACCGGTGCAGGTAAAGATCTCGCTTTTCTCCAGCCCGTAGGCGGCTTTGGCATAGTCCAGCTTGCCCTGATAGGCACCGCCGATGATCAAAACCATGATATGCTCCCTTCCGAAGTTGTGAAATCTGTTAAAGCAGGGCGCAGACGGCCGCGCCGCACAGTTCCCCTATGGTCAGCGCATAGCCGGCAATGTCGCCGTTCATGCCGTCCAGCGTCCGGTATCCCCGCCGGAGCGCCCATCCGTAGCCGGCCAGCACGCCCAGCAGCGCCAGGCCGTATCGGCCGCACAGGCCAAAGCCGACCAGAAGTGCCAGCGCCAGCGCCGCCAGCGGCAGGCTACACCAGCTCTTATGCCGGGCCTGCCCCGCGTACTGGCTGACCGCCATGGGCCGGAGGCACAAAACGGCCAACGACGAACAGCAGCGGCTGACCACAGGAAGCAGCACCAGCAGGACCGCGGGCAGCTTTTCTGCCGCCGCTTCAAAACAGGCCAGCTGGGACAGCATCAATATGCCGCAGCCGACGACGGCGAAAGCGCCCACATGGGAATCCTTGAGGATCTCCCGGCGGCGCGCCAGATCCCGGCAGGAACCGGCGGCGTCGGTGACGTCCAGAAAACCGTCCAGATGCATGCCCCCCGTCACCTTCCATGGATATACAGCCAGCACCAGAGCCTGCAGGGGCAGCGGCAGCGCCAGACGCCGCGCCAGACGGCAAAGCGCCGCCCACAGCAGGCCGATGACCAGGCCGACCAGCGGCAAGAACGCCGGCACCCGCGGCCGCGCCTCCTCGTCCCAGATCTGCCAGGGACAGGGCAGCGCACAGAACATCGACTGGCACATGGCCCAGGCGTGCAGATGGATCTTCATATGGGCAGGACCCCCTTATGCAGAATAAAGTTGCCGGCCGCCGCTTCAACCACCACATGACTGACGGCCGCCAGCTGGCGGTCGATGAACGCCAGCCCACGCCGGTAGGCCTCGGTCTGCTCGTCGTAACAGACGGGGTCGGCATAAATGAAATCGCTGACCACGACGGCGTGGGCCACCGACCGTACGAATTCCGTCAGCTGCCGGGCGCAGCGTTCCGGCGCCTGCGCGTCCATGGCAAAACCGGCATCCGGCGGAAACATCTCGTTCATCAAAAGCGCTGTCGTGCTGTCCAGCAAAAAAGCGCCCCCGGGGTCAACCCCCTTCAGGCAGGTGCAGATATTCCGGCTGCATTCCAGCGTCACAAAGCCCATACCGGCACGGTCGGCGATATGGCGGGCCACACGGCGGCGGTCCTCATCGTCGCACGGCACGGTGGTGGCCACATAATAATGGGGCGCGCTGCCGGCCAGCGTCCGTGTCAGGCGCTGGGCCAGCGCCGTTTTTCCGGACTTTGCGCCGCCGGAGATGAGCAGGATCATACCTTGGCCGTCACAGTGAATTTATCACCCTGACGGATCTCCTCCAGATAGCCGTCGTCGATGCCGGCCTCGTCAAAGGTAGCCATATCGGCCAGCACGGCCGAAGCGGCCGACAGGATCTCAAAGGCCAGCGGGCAGCCGCTGCCCTCGCCCAGCCGCATGTCCAAAAGCAGCACGGGCTCCAGCTCCAGCGCCTCCATGGCCAGGCGGTAGCCGATCTCATAAGACGCATGGCTGGGGATCATGTAATCCCGCGCCGCCGGAGAGAGCCGGGCGGCACACAATGCCGCCACCACCGAAATAAATCCGTCGATGACCACCGGCCGGCGCATGGAAGCCGCCCCCAGGAAAGCGCCGCACATGGCCGCCAGATCCAGGCCGCCCACCTTGGCCAGCACATCGACGGGATCGGCCGGGTCCGGCCGGTTGCGGGCGATGGCGCCGCGGATCACGGCTTTTTTCTTTTCAAAGGCTTCATCGGTGATGCCGCCGCCGCGGCCGGTGACCGTTTCCACGTCGGCCGACAGAAGAACGGCCAGCACCGCCGAGGAAGTCGTGGTATTGCCGATGCCCATCTCCCCCACGCCGTACACGTCGGCGCAGACCGACCGAGCGACTTCGGCGCCCGTACAGATGGCCTGCACCGCCTGCGCCCGGGTCATGGCCGGGCCGTAGAGAATGTTGCCGGTGCCATAGGCGATCTTGCGGGGCAGAACGGCCGGCTCCCGGATGTCGGCGTTGATGCCCACGTCACAGACGGTCAACGCGCAGCCGAAATGCCGGGCCAGCACCGATGCGCCGGTCTTGGCTCGGGTCAGATTGATGGTCTGCTGCAGCGTGACCGACTGCGGCGAACTGGAAACGCCCTCGGCCACCACGCCGTTGTCAGCGGCAAAGACCAAAAGATGCTTTTTCTCAATGGGGTTATACAGCCGGCCTGTGATGCCGGCAAGCTGGATGGAAAAGGCCTCCAGCCGGCCCAGACTGCCGGGCGGCTTGGCCAATTTTGCCTGGCGCTCCCGCGCCTGGGCCATAGCCAGGGCATCCAGCGGAGCAATGGCGTCCAGCAATTCTTCCAGAGTGATCATATTGTTTCCTCTTTTATCTCTGAATTCATATCAAACCGTGTGCCTGCAGCCAGATCAGCGAAGCGCGGCTGTCGGGGATTTCCAGTGTGCAGGAGGCCTCCGGGCAAAGCGCACGGACCCTCTCCAGCACTTCGGCCACAGGCAGCGTCCCTTCCTCCAGGCCGCTGTGGCTGTCGCTTTTGCCGTCGTTGTTATGGATGTGCAAATGGCTCAAAAAGGGCGCCGACACAGACAGCCACCGATCTATGGGAACGCCGGAATAGGCATGGGCATGACCGATATCCAGGCAAAGACGCAGGCGCGGGTCGCCCACGGCGCCGATGATATCGGCCAGCATCCGCGGCTCCTCCTCCAGCACGTTTTCCAGGCAAATCGTCAGGCCTTCCGGGATATCAGGCAGAAAGGCACGCCAGAATTCGACAGACTGCTCGTGATACCAGCAGGGGTAATACAGCCACGGATTGTATCCGCCGTGCAGCACCAGCTTTTCGGCGCCGTAGCCCACAGCCAGGGCAGCGGCCTGCCGGTAGCGCATCCGGGCCAGTTCCCGAGCCTTGGGGTCAATGGCGCAGGGAAACAGCTCGTTAAAAGGCCCGTGCATGACCACATGGCTGATCTTCTGCAGCTTTTCACGAATAACGGCGTCTGTCTCTGCAAAGCGCAGATCCAGCTCGGCAGCCGTACAGGTCTCGGCGATCTCGATCCCCAGACCAGCATCCCGCGCCAGCGCCGACGCATGGGGATCAATCGTGGATATATACCATTTGCCCATTTCTGCCTCCCTCTGCAAAACCAGAATACAAAAATAAAAATATACCAAAAAAAGAGCGGCGTCAAGGGTCCGCGCTCCCCGAAAGCACAGGCAGCCCTGCCGGAAATACCGACAGGGCTGCTGCGTGAAAATATTTTATTCCGAGATCACGGAAAAATACCGCATCAGGATCGTGGCTGCCTCCGCGCGCGTCGCGCTGCCCTGCGGAACCAGGGCATTCGTGCCGCGGCCCTGGATCAGCTTCGCGCTGCAGGCCCATTCCATGGCGGGAACGGCATAAGCACTGATCTGATTCTCGTCAGCATAGCCGGAGAGGCTGTTCTCTGCAGCCGCCGTATCCAGCTGCTGACTCTGCGCATAGCGCCACAGCATGGCAGCGATCTGCTCACGGGTGATCTGACCGTCAGGATCAAAGTGTGTTTCGTCCACACCGTTGACGATTCCCTGCTCGGCAGCCCACCGAACCGCTTCGGTGTACCATGTGCCTGCCGGCACGTCTGTGTACGGCATGGCAGATCCGGCAATGGGGCACTGCTCCATCCGCCAGAGGATCGTGACCAGCATAGCGCGCGTCAGCGTGCCGTCGGGGTCAAAGCATCCGTTGCCGACGCCGTCCATGAGTCCCTGCTCGTAAACATACAGAACGGCCTGGCTGCCCCAATGTCCCTCGATATCAGTAAAGGGTATTTCAGCGGGCTCGGCGGGCTTCACGCCGGGAACGGCGGAGTTGCCGCTGTTGTCCCCGTTCCAGACCTCCGAACTTTCTTCACGGGTATAATCATCGGTGTAATGGAAAACGATGCTGTCGCCGTTCTTCACGGTCTGTTCAGAAACACCCAGATCCGGATAGCTGCCGTTCAGAGTATACATCCAGCCGGAAAGGCTGCCGTTGTCAAACTCGGCCAGGCCGCGCACTTCGGAAATATAATCACCCGAAGCGTTTTCAAAGGGGATGCCGTGCAGGCCCAGCGCCTTTTCGATCACGTCGAGCACCGTAGCGCCCTGTTCCACCGTGATCTTCGTCCGAGCGATCCAGGTCTCCAGGCCGCCGCCGGCCAGGGTATGGACCTCGCCATCACTTTCGCTGTCGTGCTGCGCATCGCCCATCAGTTTGAAATAGACCGAAATGACATCCGGGTCTGTGCCGGACGCAGGCGCGGGCAGCACATCGATGGCCTGCTGAGCCGCCAGGACGGCTGCGGCATCGGCGCCTGTGTAGGTGATCGTCATGGCCGTATCGCCGGTCTCCAGCGCACGGTTGGGCGTATAGGCATACTCTGTAGTCTCCCGCACCACACCGTTCTCGTAAGTGACCTGAACGACCATGCCGGTGGGATTGAAAACTTCACCCTCGGTATAGCTGGTCTTTACAGGCGCCTGGGTGATGGCGACCGACGTTGCCTTGGGCTGTGTGACCGTCACAGGCACAGCTGCCGTTTTGCCGCCGTAAGTTACGATGACCTCTTTGGTGCCGGCAGTCAGCACGACGGGCGATACCGTATAGTTTTTGACCTGTGTGTTGACGGAGCCGTCGGTATAAGTGGCCTTGACGACCATGCCGTCGGGAATAAAGGTCTCTCCGGCAAAATACGCCGTCTGATCGGGAAGCGTGGTAATCTCGACCGATTCGACCGATTTTGCTTCGGCGACCGGAATGACCAGATCCGGAAGCTGGCCAAGATAAGCTTCCTTGACCGTGGCGCTGAAGTTGGGGCCCTTGCCATCGGTCAGTGTGATGGCGCGGTGGTTGCCGTAGGGATCGCCGTAGCCCAGCGCCACCAGCGTGCCGCCGGACAGAGTGAAGGTATCTTCCGCCCAATCCTCGGGCACGGTGAAGGCTGTGCTCTTATCGGCGCTGTAGCTGACCATGCCCCAGCTGCCGACAGTGCGCTTGACAAAACCGCTGATGGTCTGTGCTGCTTCCTTGGAGGCAAACTGATACTGGTTGGACGTACCGCCGGCCAGCATACCGTCATAGCCTTCCACGTCACTGTAGACAATGCAGGCGCTCATATTATAAACGCCGGCCAGCTTATTGGCGGGATGGTAAAGCGTATCAAAGCGAATGGTCAGCGCCTCGCCCGGCGTTACCGCCGCTTCCTCCAGCGGCTTGCCGTTGACGGTGACCGCAACTGCCTTGGCCGTAATGACCTGGTATTCCGTTTTGCCGTCCTTTTCCAGCCGGACGATGTTGCGTCCCTCTGCCAGCGGCACCGTAAAGCTGCCGTCGCTGCCGGATGCCACCGGTTCAAAGCCGGAGAAAGTCATGCTGTCACCCACTGTGGGATTGGCTACCGAAACGCTGACGCCTGCCGTACCCGGTGTAAAAGTATAGCTTCCGGCATCACCCAGGAAATAGATCACGTCATGCTCGGCATCCAGCGCATCACCGGCCAGCTTGCTGTCGGTGCTGTTTTTTCCGGCATTCAGTGTCATACCGGTGTCGATACCGCTCTCCTGCGCTCCCACCGAAACCACAAAGACACCGGTGTTTTCAGGCCAGATGGCGCCGAAGAAGGGACCACCGGCCGCGTTTGCTATATTCATGGCATCATAGGTGACCAGGACGATGGCTGTCCCCTCACCCACGGCTGTGACCACGCCGCTGTCACTGACCGTGACCACATCGCTGCCGGCCGTGCCGTCCAGATCCAGGACTGTATAATGATAATCCGGCTCGATGAAATAGTTGTTGGTAGTGCTGTCGATGGCTTCCCAATTGCGCAGATGAACCAGCTGATAGGTATCACCGGCCGCATCCAGCCGCAGATAGCCCTGCGCATTGATATTCAGATAAATATCGCCGACATTATAGCCGCTGTTTCTGGCTGTATCGTGGTCGACCGTCGTGCCGGTCTTGCCTTCGGGCTGCAGCTGGTCCGATGTAACGGTCAGCGCATAGCCTGCCGTCTTGCGGAAGGTACCGGCATATGTGATGTACCCATCGCCGCTGACGCGGTAATTATAGGTACTGCTGTCTTTAAGTTCAAAATAATATGTCGTTGTACCGTCGCCGTTGTCCATCTCCACAGAGGCAGGGATCTCGGTAAAAGCGACGAAATGCTTGGTCTTGGAGCCGACAAACAGCGCAGCGTCGGCAGGAACGGTGATTTTGGCGTCCGGCGCCGTGACAGTCAGCGTGACCGTGTAATCCGGGCTGTTGTTTTTGCCGTCATTGGCTGTAAAGACCAGCGTATAGACGCCCGGAACGCTGGGCCGGAAGCTGTACTGCGCGCCAATGCTTTCCGCCGCTGCGTCATTGACCTGCACGGTGTAGGTCAACGCTTCGGGATTATCGGCATCCGTAAAGACCGAGGTGAGATCCAGCGTGTAGGTTTCACCCAGTCCGATCGCTGCGGCGGCTTCGGCCTCCCCTTTCAGCGCAGGTGCGGTGGGATCGGGCGCCATGGGAATGGTGACTGTGTAGGTCTTTGTGGCTGCGTCTTCCGCATCCGAAGCGGCCACCGTAACGGTCAGCACATTGTCACGCCCGGCCTCCATGTTCATGAACGCCGTCCAGCTGGCATCTCCCGACGTGATGGTCTTTTCCGTTCCGTTGAGAGAGGCTGTAATGACGGCCTCCGCATTGGCCGCAGTGGCTTTGACATAGGCCAGCTTGACATAAGGCTGGAAGCCGACAGTTTCTACCGAATATGCCGTCACATCCTTATCAAATGCCGGCTCCAGCGTCAGCGCGTCAGGATTGGCGTTCAGATCAGTCACGCTCAGCGCAATCAGATCGCAGAGTCCGTAAACCGGCTTTTCCGGTTCCTTGGCCTCCGCATCCACAACGACCTGCAGTAAAGGCAGAACGACAGGCGTTGCGTAATTGCTGCGGATCTCCTCTGCGGGCATATAGGCGGTCAGCCAATATGTGCCTTCATCTTCCGGCATGGTGAGCGTCACCGTGCCGTTTTCATCGGCAGCAGCGCCGGAAATATCGGTCAGCGCGCCTGTTTCGTCACTGACCCAGGCCAGCTGCACCGCGTCGATGGCTTCAACACAGCCCTGGCTGACCAGTGTATCCAGAGGAACGCAGCCGTAATAGGCAATGCAATAGCCCTGGATGCTCAGAGAAACGGCGGCTTCCGGGCGTACTGTCAGTGCATCGCATCTGCTTCCGTCCTGTTCAAACCAGATATAATTATCCAGATAATAGCTGTCCTGATAGAAAAAGAAGGTCAGCACATCGCCGTCTTCCACCGGCGCTTCCTGAATGGTATATCCCGTATAGGATTTTCCGCCGGGTGCGGAGCTGTCATCGATCAGCACGCCGTCATTGGGAACTTCGCCATTGACTGTGAACCCAAAAGCCGAGGTATTCTCCCCGAATACAGTGGTGATAAAACCGCTGTCGTTGAGGTTCAGATAATCGGTCGTGTTTTCCGCATAATCGTCATATAGCAGCTCGTGGGCCTTGACCAGCACATCAAGCGCAGATACACCCTCGGCGGGATCGATGCCGTCAGTATAGCCGTAGCTTTCGGCCAGGTCACCGGAGATCTCGACGTCCAGCTGCGGGGCGCAAAGGAAAGCGCTGTCTGCCTGCGCCGTAAAGCTGACTTCCGCCGTGACCGGTTCCCCATCGTTCTGAAAAACCGCGCCCGGCGCTTCATACACGGACGAATCGACCGTGTTGTCGGCCAGCACGCCGACCGGCAGCATGCCGAGGACCATCACAACGGTCAAAAGCAGGCTTAAAAGCCTTTTTTTCATTTTTCTTCCTCCATATTCTAAAATATCTATCTCAACCGCCTGCGGCGGAGAATTCCCCAAAAAGAAAAGCACCGCGGACAAAAGTCCGCAGTGCCGTTTTTCCCTGTCCCCATGCTGTCCGGCGCCGATGCTTGACAAAAACGCCCTTCAGGCTCAAGCATCGCTGGTCTTCTGGCTCATGCATTGGGATCCCTGCGGGATCTGCGCCTGCTTTCCGCCTTCTCAGGTTTCCCCAATGACCGGATCGCTCCATGAAAGCAGGCTCCTGCATATACAGCAACGGGTGGCAGCTCCGGACTCTGACCGGATTTCATGATCCCAGCGCCTGCCGGAGATGCCGGCAGTCATGACGTGGGAAACGATGCAGCATATGATCTTTTTCGTGTAATAATAAAATAAAAAACCACACGGCAATACCGTGTGGACAGAAAGCAAAAACAACATCCAGTGACGGCAGATGTGTATAAACGACCCAGCGTATCTGACTTAGTCCGGCTGCGCCGGACATCACAGTGACCCACTCGCGGGGCTTCGCACCCCATTCCGCTTTCCGGCACAGGCCGGACGGACCGTTTCTTTATATTTTGTTTGGATTTGTTATCATTGTAACACCGGCCATGCAAAGATGCAACCGTTTTTTTAGGCCCGGATCCATGGGTGAAAAGAAGGGCCTTTTCTTCCGCTTCGGTCTGTGCTAAACTTTTGTCAGAAATATCACTTCTGTCTGCAAACAAAAAGGAGGACTACACATGGCTAAAAAGATCGTCGACTGTCTGGAGCATTATTTTGCCGGCCTTGGCTATAACTGTGCCGAGACCACGCTGCGCGCGGCCAATGAGGCATGGGAAATGGGAATGGATGAAAACGCCTTCCGGCTGATGGGCGGCTTTGGCGGCGGCATGGGCATCCGAAACGTCTGCGGCGCTGTCAGCGGCGGTGTTGCGGCATTGAGCTATTATTATGTCCGCGGCACCGGCCATCAGAGTCCCCTTCTGATGGCCAAGGTACGCCGCTTCCAGGAATTGACCGCCGCCCGTCTGGGGGCCATCGACTGCGCCTGCCTGATGCCCAAATACCAGACGGCCCGGGAAAGCTGCCTGCCCACCATCCGGCTGGTGGCCGCCATTCTGGACGAGGTTCGGGAAATGGACGAGCCCCTCTGGCTGCCCCGCAAGCTGCGTCCCCTGCAGTTTGAACAGGCCCTGAGCGGCCGCTGCAGCCGCATCGACCTCCGGCCCTCCGATGCCTATGCCGGCGGTCACATCGCCGGTCTTCGCAATCTGCCGCCAGAAGCGCTGGAAAAGGCCGGACTGCCCCAGGACCTTCCCGTCATCCTGTGCGGTGATGATATCCGGGTAATCGCACAGGCGGCGGCGCTGCTGGAAGCGCAGGGCCATAAAACCATCTATTATTATGACCTGTCGGCATGGACCGGTCCTCTGATCACCGGCCAGGAAGACTGAGCGGCTTTGCGGAGGTGAGCAGCTTTTGACGCGTCTTTATAGAAAGAATCAACTTTGCTTTTCCCTGTTCTGGATCGCGGCCTATGTTGCCGGCGCGAGCGCCGCCGATCTCCTGTCGACGTCGTTGGGCATGGAAAAAAGCGCCACATTTCCGCTTTTGGCGGCTCTCTCACTGATTCTGCTGGGGTGGCTCCGCAAAAACGGCCTTAGATCTGCTATGCCGCTGCCTTCGGACTTCTGTTCGTGACCGTCTTTTGCCGGACCGGCTCCCTGCTTCCCTGTATCCTGACCCATGGCATCCTGAACGCGCTGAGCGCCTTCGGCGCCCCGCCGGCGCCGGAAAACGAGATCGCGGTATCTGTCCTCTTGAGGCTGGCTGCCCTTGGGTACGCCGCCTTCCTGCGTAAACCCCAGCCGCCCCGCCAAGCGGAATAAAGCCAAAGCCCGGCATGGAGCATCATCCATTGCCGGGCTTTTCTTCAAGGCGGCTGTATTTATTGGAAAAAGCAATCGAACAAAAAGAAAAATCGAAAAAAACGATTTCAAAAAGAAAAGGGCCTATGCTATGCTTAAAACAGCGCGGGCAAGCGCTGTTTTTTTGCATATGTACATTTTGATTCTCTATCTGTATTTTATGATTCTGTGAGGTATCTATTATGAAAGCCAAAGAACCTACCCTGGTCGTTACCTTTTCCAACACCCCCGACGCCATCGCCATGGAAAAATTCTGCCAGGCAAACCAACTGCCTGGACGCCTTTCCCCTATTCCCAGTGTCCTGCAGGCCGGCTGCGGCCTCGCCTGGCGGGCTCCTGCCGACCAGGAGGCCCATTTTGCCCAGGTGATGGCCGAAGGCCAGGTGCGCTACGCCGCCATGCAGATCGTCGAGCTTTGATGCGTCCGCACAGGAAAAAGAAAGGAACCCACCATGATTTATCTGGATAATGCCGCTACCACCATGCACAAACCACAGCAGGTCATCGACGCCGTAGTCGCCGCCATGTCGAGCATGGGCAACGCATCCCGCGGCGCGCATGGCAGCGCCCTGCAGGCTTCGCGCACCGTCTACGACACCCGCTGCAAGCTGGCCGCCCTCTTCGGATGCAGCCAGCCCGACCATATGATCTTCACCTGCAATTCCACGGAAGCCCTCAATATCGCCATCACAGGCGCCATTCCTGCTGGCAGCCATGTCATCTCCACCGACCTGGAGCACAACTCGGTGCTGCGTCCCCTATACCGCCTGCAGGCGGAAGCACAGGTTACGTTGGATTTCGTTGCTGCCGACCGGCAGGGCAATATCAACTATGCCGATTTTGAAAAAATGATCACGCCCAAAACCAGTGCCATCGTCTGCACCCACGCCTCCAACCTGCTGGGCACCATGGTCGATATCGCGCGGGTCGGCAGCATCGCCCACGACCACGGCCTGCTTTTTATCGTCGACGCTTCCCAGACGGCCGGCGCCGTGCCCATCGACATGGAAGCCATGGGCGTTGATATTCTCTGCTTCACTGGCCACAAGGGTCTGATGGGCCCCCAGGGCACCGGCGGCCTCTGTGTACGCCCTGGTCTGACGCTGCGCCCCTTCAAGGTGGGCGGATCGGGCATCCAGTCCTTCAATCCCAGCCAGCCGTCCGAGTTCCCCGCCTGTCTGGAAGCCGGCACACTGAACGGCCACGGCATCGCCGGGCTCTCGGCCGCGGTCGATTATCTTAACGAGATCGGTATTCCGGCCATTGAAGAAAAAGAACGCCGCCTGGCCCAGCGCTTCCTGAAAGGCGTATCCGCCATTGACGGCGTCAGACTCTACGGAGACTTCTCCGTCCCCCGCACGGCTATCGTGACTCTCAATATCCGGGATTACGATTCTTCTGCTGTGTCCGACGCCCTCTCCAACGACTACGGCATCGCCACCCGCCCCGGCGCCCATTGCGCGCCCCGTCTCCACCGGGCCCTGGGCACGGTCTCCCAGGGCGCTGTGCGCTTCAGCTTTTCCTGGTTCAACACCGAAGAAGAGATCGACACCGCCATCCGGGCCGTGCGGGAGCTGGCACAGGAAGAATAAAAGCCGTGCCGCCGCGGCCCATCCGTGCTATAATATAAGTGTCCGTACGGCATGCGCGGCTGCAGCCGTGGGGCCTTATACTGATCCAAGGGGGAACTATACTTATGAGCATGTTGAATGAGATCCGCGCCAAAATGAACGAAGCGCTGAAAGCCGGCGACAAAGAGACCAAGCAGGTCTATTCGTCCATTCTCAACGCCCTGACGGGCAAAGCCAAAGCTCTGCTGGTCCAGGAGCTGACGCCGGAGCAGGAAACCGAAGTCATCCAGAAACTGGTCAAGCAGAATAAGGAAAGCATCGACACCTGCCCTGCCGACCGCACCGACATCCTGCAGCAGCTGCAGTTTGAACGTGACATCCTCGTGCGTTATATGCCCAAACAGATGGACGCCGACGAGATCCGCGCCGTGATCGGGCAGGTCCTGGCCGAACTGAACATCACGGCGCCGACCGCCAAGGACAAAGGCCGCATCATGAAAAATCTGATGCCGCTTGTCAAGGGCAAGGCCGACGGCAAAATGGTCAACGATATTTTGGCCGCCATGAGCCAGTAAACCGGCCGGCTTACACCTGCATACATGCATAACAAAACCGCTTCTCTGTCAAATCAGAGAAGCGGTTTTTTGTTCATGTACCCGCAAGATCAGCAGCTCATTCCCCGCACAGCAGGCCGCCGATCAGCATGAGATATTCCGGCAGCGTCTGACCGCGGATCCAGAGAACAGGTCTTCCCAGATAGCGCTCGGCCGTTTTCCCCACATCGCCGCCCAGGGCTTCGATGGAATGACGCATCTCCGTGGGTCTGCGGCAAGGCGCCCCGTCTGCCCGTGCGCGCCGGGCACACAGGCCGCAGGTCCCGGCCCAAAGCGCCAGTGACCCCGGCACCGCGGCTTCCATCTGCGTCAATTCTTCCACCATGCGTACCTTTTCCGCACTGTGCGCGTCGAGCATTGCCTGAACGGTCTGGCCGGGCTGCGGCACCAGGCGATATGCCACCAGATGCAGGCGGCTGTAGCGGCTCCAGATCTCCATGGGGTCAAAATCAAAGGACGGACAGGACCAGCGGCTGTTATAATTGGGACAGGCCTTACACATCTCCAAAAAATACCCCACGTTGACACATCCGGCCAAGTATTCCTGCATGGGAACATCGGTTTCCGTGCGCCAGACGGTACAAACCGAATCGGTACGGACGCAGATCTCTTCTTTTTTCATGTTTACACCCTCATCCTATCCTGTTTTCTCTGTCATGCAGGCAGCGCGTTTTCATTCCTGTACCTGGATCGTAATGGGAATGACCGTATCGACCCCATCCCGCACTCCGGTTTCGGGGTCATAATAGAATACGCAGAACTGCCCTTCGTACATACCCGCCCGCAGGCGGGCGACCATTCCCGGCTCCAGGGGCAGACGGTCGAGCCGGTATCCCGGCCGTAGCAGTCCACTCTGGGCCACCGTTTCCTCCCGGATCACGACACGGACGATCAGATCCATTTTTGACCGTGCCGGGTTGACAAAATAGAGCTCAGCCATTTCTTCCGACAGGTCCAATCCGACCCCGGTCGAAAAGGTCAGGCTGGCAAAGCTGTGGTCATCGCTGCCGGGTACTTCCTGCACCGCAGCCCCTTCTTCCACCGGGCAGGCGTTCAGCTCCTGCTGCGGCGCCCGGTCGGGCGGTAGTCCCTGCACCGGCCGACGCGCAAGCCAGCTCCGTCCTGCAAAAACCGCCGCCAGAACCAGCACCAGCAAAAGAATGGCTCTCCTCCGCCCGTTTTTGCCGCTGCCGCTGTTCACAAGACCTCTCCCCCTTTTCATCATAATTAGATTATAGACAAAAAGCAGAAAATGTGCAAATAAAAAATGCCGCACGAAACACTCGTGCGGCATTTACAGATCCCAAAGGATCTTATTCGGCTGTTTCTTCCTCAGCGGCAGGCACCTGCAGGGCCTTGATGCTCAGGGAGATCTTCTTCTTTTCGCTGTCGATATCTGTGATCTTGGCTTCGACCTCTTCACCCAGTGTCAGAGCCTCTTCGGGCTTGCCGATGCGGCGGTCAGCAGCGATCTGGGAAATATGGATCAGGCCGTCCACACCGGGGATAACTTCGGCAAAAGCGCCAAAGGGCATGAACTTCACAATCTTGACCTTAGCGACGTCGCCCTTCTGGAAATTGCTCTCGAACTTGGTCCAGGGGTTGTCTTCGGCACGTCTGTAGCCGAGAGAGATCTTCTTCTTCTCTGTATCCAGAGCGATGACATAAACGCTGACTTCCTGGCCGATGGTCAGAACTTCAGAAGGATGCTTAACGCGGTTCCAGGACAGCTCGGAAATGTGGATCATGCCGTCGACGCCGCCGATATCAACGAAAGCACCGTAGCTGGTGAAGGACTTGACAACGCCGGTGTACTCAGCGCCGACCTCGATGGTCTCCCAGATCTTGGCGGCAGCTTCTCTGCGCATTTCAGCAGCCAGGACCTTGATGGAACCGACAACGCGTCTTCTCTGCTTGTTGATCTCGGTGATGCGCATCTTGTGGGTAGTCTTGAGCATCGAATCGAAAGCGGCATCTCTGGGCAGACCGGTCTGGCTTGCGGGAATGAACACGCGGATGCCCATAACCGAAGCAATCACGCCGCCCTTGTTGGTGTCGACGATGACGCCCTCAACGGTCTCCTTGTTCTCGCAGGCAGCCTCCAGCTTCTCCCAGTTCTTGACGGCGTCCAGACGCTTCTTGGACAGCATGATCAGGCCCTCGACATCGTTGACACGCATGACATAAGCTTCGATCTCGTCACCGATATGGATGTTCTCAGCAACGTTGAAGGTGGGATCATCGGAAAGTTCGGTCATGGGGATATAGCCGGCCTGCTTAACGCCGAGGTCGACATGGATATCCGTGGCGTTGATCTGTGTGATAATGCCCGAAACCTTTTCTCCTGTATGTAAAGTTTTGAGGGACTGCTCCAAAAGTTCTTCGAAGCTTTCTGTGCCGGTGGTTTTGATTTCTTCAGTCATCTTGTTGTTTACCTCCTTAATTATCGAATCGGGTGTGGACGCTCCGGCTGTAATGAAAACATGGCGGCAATGCTTGAACCGGTCCGTTTCGAGCTGCGCCGCTGTTTCAATAAAAACGGTATTGGCACATAATCTGTGACAAAGCTCGTAGAGATGATTGGAATTGCTGCTTTTCGGATCGCCGATAACGATCACCCCGTCCGACTGTGACGCCTGCGCCTCGGCCTCTCGCTGCCGAAACTCAGTCGCCTTACATATTGTATCAAAAAACAGTGCATCATGACAAGTGTTTTTTAATTTATTTACAAACTCGTCGAACTTTTTTATGCTGAAAGTCGTCTGGCTTACGACGGATATGGGCTTTTCACTGTAATTATTGATAAAACTATCAATTTCTTCCGTACTTTCCGCGATGGTGTGCGCCGCGCAGCGGGAGGCGATACCCCGGACCTCAGGGTGATGCGGATGCCCGACGATCAGGACATGCCGCCCCTTGGCGGATTCCTCGGATACAATGGCGTGGATACGGGCCACCTTGGGGCAGGTGGCGTCGACCAGCACACAGCCGGCCCCTTCCAGCCGGTGCAGTTCTTCCACCGGCAGACCATGGGCCCGGACAATAACACGGCTGCCCGGCGGCGGTGTCTGTCCTTCCTGCAGCAAGCCAACACCTGCCGTTTCCAGTTTGTGCAGCACGGTATCATTGTGGATCAGGGGACCTGCCGACCACACGCGCCCATTCGCGGCGCTTTCCCGGAACGCCATATCGACGGCCCGGCGCACGCCGAAGCAGAACCCGGCCGTTTTGGCCGCAATGATCTCTGTCGCCATAGAAACATATCCTCCTGCCGTCGGGCTCATCCTTCGAGCTGCGGCGTATCGCCCAGCTCGTGGATCCGGCGCATGACCTCCTCGGTCACCTTCTGATAATCCTCCGAAGTCGGCCGGCCTTCGACCTGCGGATAATAGGGCGTGCCGTAGACCAGCGTACAGCCGCGGAAAGCCTTGCGCCCCGGCGTGATATGCACCGGGATGATCGGCACGCCGGCCTTGAGGGCCAGCATACTGGCGCCGGACTTGGGCTCTGACACCTTTCCGTCCTTGACGCGGGTGCCTTCGGGGAAAATGATCAGCTTTTCCCCCTCTTTCAGAGCTTTCAGCGAATATTTGACGGCGCTGATGTCGTTGCCGCCGCGGCTGACGGGATAAGCGCCGAATTTTTTCAGAAGCCAACCCAGCAGCGGCACCTGAAAGAGTTCTTTTTTGGCCATGGCCGCATACTGCTTCCGGTCCCCCAGCGACAGGACCACCATGACAGAATCAATGTTGGCCGTATGATTGCCGCAGATAATGGCCGGTCCCTGCACCAAATGCTCCCGGCCGATGAACCGGAAGCGGTAGATGGGCCACAAAACGATATAAACGATCCAATACGCAAGCTTAAACATCGGCGACCTTCCTTCTGATCACGGCTTTGATGGCTTCCACCGACTGCGCCAGGTCAAGATCCGTGGTATCGACCAGCACGGCGTCGTCGGCCGGGCGCAGAGGCGCCAATGCGCGCTCGGAATCCTTTTTATCCCGCTGACGCAGGTTTTCCAGAACGTCCTCAAAAACCACATCCTGTCCCTTTTCGCGCAGCTCGTTATACCGGCGGCGGGCCCGGGCCGTATCGTCGGCCGTCAGAAAAATCTTGACTTCGGCCTTTGGCAGAATGACGGTGCCGATGTCCCGTCCATCCATGATCACGCTGTTGCTGGCCGCCAGGGTCCGCTGCAGCTCCAGCAGGAACGCCCGCACCTCCGGCACAGCCGAAACGGCGGAAGCGTATTTGGAGACTGCCTCCGTGCGGATCTCCGCGGAAACGTCCTCCCCGTTCAGATAGATATGCTGCGCGCCGTCCTGATAACCGATATCGACGCGGATATCAGACAGCACGCCGGCCACCGCCGCCGCATCTGCCGGCGTATATCCCAGGCGCTGCGCATAGAGGCCGATGGCCCGGTACATGGCGCCCGTATCGACATAAATAAAGCCGAGTTCCCTTGCCAGCAGCCTGGCTATAGTGCTCTTCCCGGCGCCCGAAGGCCCGTCGATGGCAATATTGACCTTTTGCTTGTCCATTTATTCTTTCGTCCTCTCTGCGGCAGACTGCCCGGCGCAGTGTCCGGTCGACCAGGCGATCTGCAGATTGAAGCCGCCCGTATAGGCGTCAACGTCGATGATCTCCCCCGCGAAATACAGGCCTTCCACCCGTTTGGAAGCCATGGTGCGCGGATCGATCTCCTTGACGGAAACGCCGCCGGCCGTGATGATGGCCTCGTCGAAGGGCCCGGTACCCGTGATCTCCAGCGTAAAATCCTTGATCAGCCGCACGAGCTCCATCCGTTCCTGCCGCGTGACGGCGTTGACCTTCTTATGCGGCTGTATACCCGAAAGGCCGACCATCACCGGGATCAGCTTGGCCGGCAGCAGCCTGCCCAGCGCGTTGGCGAAATCCCGGTTGAGATTCTCCTCAAAATCGCGCAGCACGCGGCGGTCGAGGGCCTCATGATCCAGCGCCGGCTTGAGATCGATGTGCAGGGTACATGGGAACAGCCCATCCCGGGCCACATGGGCCGACGCGCTCAGAATGACCGGCCCGGAAACGCCGCTGTGGGTAAAGATCATTTCGCCGAAATCATTATAAATCGTTTTTCCGTTTTTGGAAAGTGCAACGGCGACATTTTTCAGCGACAGTCCTTCCAGCCGCGCCGGCAGCCGTCCCTTTGCCTCCAGCGGCACCAGAGAAGGCCGCAGCGGCGTGACCGTATGCCCCAACGCGGCAGCCAGACGGTATCCGCTGCCGTCGGAGCCGGTCTTGGGATAAGAACGGCCCCCGGTGGCCAGAATGACCTCGGTGCAGGGATAGCGCCCATGGAGGCCGCGGACGGCGCAGACGGCGTTTTCCTGTGTTTCAATGCCGGTGACGCGGTCGGTGATGATGCGGATGCCCCGGCGGCGGATGGCCTCCAGCAGAGCGCCGCTGATGTCCCGGGCGTTGTCCGATACCGGGAACACGCGATTGCCGCGCTCGGTCTTGAGCGGAACGCCCAATCCTTCAAAAAAGTCCATGGCATCGGCCGAATCAAAGCTGTTAAAGGCACTGTAAAGGAATCGGCCATTACCGGGAACATTGCGGATAAGGGTCTGCACGTCGCAATTATTGGTCAAGTTGCAGCGTCCCTTACCCGTGATGTTGAGCTTGAATCCCGGCCGGCTCCCCCGTTCCAGCAGAAAGACTTCGCCGCCTGCGTCCTTTGCCGCGATGGCGGCCATCATACCCGCGGCGCCGGCGCCGACGACCGCGATGCTCATGCCTGTCCTCCCATCGTAAAGGAAGCGGCTTCCTCCGAAAGGCGCAGACGCTTTTGCGCTTTTTCGTTATTCCTCGCCAGCAGGCAGATAATGCTGCCGCAAAGGGAGATCAGCGGCGCCAGTGTGCCGTTGATGCCGTAATCCCCGTATTCGGAAACCAGATTGATATCGGCGTAATCGGCGATCTCCGAATGGGCGCCCTCGCTGATGGTTACGACGCAGGCCTCTCTGTGCCGTGCGTAAGCCGCCATTTTATGGGTATTTTCACTGTGTATCGGGAAACTGATCAGCAGCAGCAAATCTCCCGAATCGATATCGGAAATGGCCGACAGCGGCTCGATGCCCGTGTGATTGACGTCGCAGACGTTCTGCAGCAACAGACGCAGATAGCAGGCCAGATACTGGGCAGCCGCCGACGCATATCCCTGGCCGTAGATGAAAACGCGGGAGCTCATGGACAGCCGGGTACAAAGGTTTTTAACAGCGTCGACCGGGTTGAGCTCGACCGTCTTCTTGATATTCATGGCATCGGTGGCCGCGATGCCTTCAAAAACGTCCCGGTCGTTGGGGTCATCAGCCATCAGTTCAAACCGCGAGAGGGTCGAAAGCCGGTATTTGAGCTCCAGCTGCAGCGCCTGCTGAAATTCGCTGTAGCCGCTGTACCCCAGCGCCACGGCAAACCGCATAACGGTCGACTGGCTGACGCCCGAGACCGCGGCCAGCTCAAAGGAACTCATAAAGGCAGCCTTATCGCAGTGATCGGTGATAAATGCAGCCAGCAGACGCTGTCCTTTGGTAAACCCCGGATATTTTTCCGATATTGCTTCGTTGATTCGCTTCATCTTGGATCCCCCACTTCCCTTGTTTCTGTATCAGACTTTAAAGTGACTTCAAATAGCTGACCTCTTCATCTGTCAGGTAACGGTAGGTCCCGCTGGGCAGATCGGAAAGCAGAAGCCGCCCCACGGCCACCCGCTTGAGGGAACGCACAGTGAACCCGCACTGGGTGCACATGCGGCGGATCTGCCTGTTCTTGCCCTCGCGGATGCTGACGGTCAGAATACAGCCGTCGTCCAGATCGGTAACTCTGCGGCATTTGGCCGGGGCCAGCCGGATGCCGTCGATAGTCATCGGCCGGGACAACAGCGTCTCCGCCGGCACGCCCGGGCAGCCGTTATCATACAGGATGTTGAGCAGATAGGTCTTATAGACCTTATGTGACGGATGGGTCAGCCGATTGGTCAATTCTCCGTCGTTGGTCATCAGCAGCAGACCCTCGGAATGCATATCCAGGCGTCCTACCGGATAAATGCGCTCCGGAATGTCCCGCACCAGGTCCAGGACCGTTCTGCGTCCCGCCTCATCCGACAAGGTGGTCACATAACCGCGCGGTTTGTTGAGCATGATGTAGATCTTTTTATCCGCCTGGCCGCCGGCTGCGGGCAGCGGTTTGCCGAAAAACGTGATCTCATCCAGCGCGGGATCGGCGCTCTCCCCCAAAATCGCTGTAATGCCATTTACCTTTACAGCGCCCTCTTTGATGTATTCTTCAGCCTTTCTTCTCGAGCAGATCCCCTGCTCGGAGAGGATCTTCTGCAGTCTTTCTTTCACAGCTTCACATTCCCATCACTCGATCCAGAAGCCGCCGCCAAAACCCCTGATCGGCCGCCGGCTTCTGAACGTCTTTTTCGTAATATACCTCTGTGCGGAACAATTCGCGTCCGTCAAGGGATACCGCCGCATATCCGAAACGATCTCCGGCCTGCACGGGTCCGTAGACCATGCGCGGCCCGTACAGTGTGACCGTGACCTTTTCGCGCTCTCCGGCCAGCAGGCCCATCTCAAAGCCCTCGCGGATGTACAGGCCGCATCTTTCCCCGGTGCCCGAGACCGCCGGCACACTGGCCAGATGTCCGGCCTGCAGCAGAGCCTGCCGCGTCAGGCCGCTGAAAGCCTCTTCGTAAAGGGCGATATGGTCATTCCAATCGTCAGGCGCGGCCAGGGTCACCGCGATCAGCATCCGGCCTTCCCTGCAGGCGGCGCTGGCCAGGCAGCGCCCCGACCGGCGGGTATACCCGGTCTTGATGCCGCAGGCATCCGGATACAATGCCAGCAGCTTATTGTGGTTTTTCATAAAGCGTCCCGCGGCCTGGATGCTTTGGGTACGCACGATGGTCTGAAACGCCTCGTTTTCCATGGCTGCCGCCGCCAGAACGGCCAGGTCGGCAGCCGTCGTATAATGGGCCGCGTCATCCAGTCCGTTCGGATTGGTAAAAGACGTATCTGCCAGCCCCAGTTCCGCCGCCCGCCGGTTCATCAGCGCGACAAAATCTTCACCGTTGCCGGACAGGATCCCCGCAAGCGCCACCGCGGCATCGTTGCCGCTCTGCAGCATCAATCCGTAGAGAAGATCGGAAACCGTCACCTCTTCCCCGGCGCGCAGATACATGGAAGACCCTTCGATGCCGACCCATTCCGGCCGAATGACCACCGTCTGTGCCGGGTCGTATCGTTCCAGCGCCACCAGCGCCGTCATGATCTTCGTCGTGCTGGCCATAGGCCGGCGCTCGCCGGCATTCTTTTCATACAGGAACGTCTCTGTCAGCGGATCGTACAGCGCGGCGCACTCCGCCGAAAGCGCCACTGCATAGATCTGCTGCGGCGCTGCCAGGACCAGGAATATCAAAAAAGCACAAATCCATCGTTTCATAAACCGGTTCACCTCTCAAAACTTTATGGCGGGGCAGACCGGTTTAGAAGCAAAAATCAGAATATCGGATCTTCCGCGGCGGCAGACGCATCGTCTTTCTTGCCGGGTTTGAACTTGTCGATCAGGCCGGGAGCCATATCGATGATCTTGTCCAGCGAAGAATTGGTGGGCGGATCGATATAGATCATCCGGACATTCCCGGAAGACACCACGATAAAGGCAATCGGCACGATGGACACGCCGGCACCGCTGCCCGCCCCGAAAGAGGGCTTATCAGCTTTTGCCGTTCCGTCGCTGCCGCCCGAAGCAAAGCCAAAAGTGACCTTGGACACGGGGATCAGCGTCGTGCCGTCGGGTGTGGTGATCGGTGTACCGATCACCGTATTGACATCCACAAGTTCTTTCATTTTTGCCATCGTCTGATTCATTACGTCGTTCAAGCTGCTCATTTTTGCACCGCCTTTGTTTTTTTATTGAGTTTATACCACTGGAATAACAATGTCAGCGCCAGGACCACCAGCTGCAGCGGCACGGTCATCACCGTGACCGACAGTGTAAAGGCCGTTTGTCCTTCAAAATCCGGCCAGAGGCGCACATCCTGTTTTCGAATGCGGAACACACGCCGGAGCTGCGGCATGACCGCCCCCATAAAGCTGCAGGCGCCGCCATACATCAAAGCCGTCTTTGCCGCATCATCGGCGTGCAGCCGGGCGCAGAGCTGAAACTGCGGAACGTAAAATGCCCGCAGGACTCTCCGAACCGCCTGGGCCGCAAACCCCAGCAGCCGGCAGATCCGTTCAAACGTCAGATCCTCGACAAAGCTCTTTTTTTTCGGCTTGTCCGCAGGCTCTGCCGCTTTTTCGGACTCGTCCGGCTGCCGGCTTGCCGAAGGGCCGGAAACCTCCTGCCGGGCCGCCGGCTGTTCCGTCTTGTCCGCAGCCGTCGTTTCCGCAGACCCTTTCGCTTTTCCCGCCGTCTTTTTCCGACGGAAAGGAAAGACCCGGAAATAGATCCCAAAGACCCGCGCGTCCGCGGATAAACTGTGATCGGAAGCCTTGATGCGGACACCGATGGGACAAAGCAGCAGAAGAAGCAGCAGCCCAAGCAGCACCAACAGGCATATGCCCAGCCATTTCACGCCGTTTCTCCCGCCTTCCCTGTTTCTTCCGTATCCAATTCCATCGTCAGCTGCTCGGCGCCGTGCTCGACCTCAAACCCCTCGATATAGGGAAGCTGTTCCAGATCGGAAAGGCCGAAGGCCCGCAGAAATTTTTCCGTTGTCGCGTAAAGATTCGGCCGTCCCGGCACATCCAGCCGCCCGCAGCTGGAAATCAGGCCCTTATCTGCCAGAGAAGACACGGTATGCCCGCTGTCCACCCCGCGCACCCGGTCGATATAGGCACGGGTGACCGGCTGCTTATAGGCGACGATGGCCAGCACCTCGAGCGCCGACTGCGACAGCGCCGGCGGCCGGCCCGATTCCAGCACTTTGCGCACATAGCAGGCATAGTCCGCCCGCGACACCAGCTGATACCGGTCATCCAGGCGCACAAGCCGTATCCCGCGGCGTTCGTAATCATACCGATCGTCCAGCGCCGCGACACAGGCCTCCAGCTCTTCCCTGCCGATCTCCAATACCTCGCAGAGCCTGGAGGCCGGTACGGAATCCCCGGCGGCAAAAAGCACGGCTTCCAGCGCGCAGACTTTATCGTTGTCCTTCTCCATCTTCATCTCCCGCCAGCACAAGGGTGTATTGATCGTCTTTCGTCTCGATACAAAGCTTCCGCGTCCTGGAAAGCTCCAATACGGCCAGGAAAACAGCTACGATCTCCGAGCGGTCTCTCGACTCCAACACGAGCCGGTCAAAGTCCAGCCGCCTGCAGGTCCGAAAACGCTGCAGCAGATCGGTGATCTTCTCTTCCACCGTAACGCCGGGGCCGCTGAGGACACCGTCGAAGGCTTCTTTGGGCGGCGGCAGCCGGCGTCCGGCCCGCTCCAGAACGGCGCACACGGCACGGCGCAGCTGTTCGGCTGTATGCCGGTACTGCACATCGTCCGCTTCGGAGCCGGTTTCTCTGCTCCGGGTGAATACGTCGCGCCCTAAGGCATACCGGTCGAGCAGCATCCCTCCGGCCTGTTTGACCCGCTGATAATCCAGCAGTGTTTCGATCAGCTCGGTGCGGGGATCCTCCGCCGCTTCTTCCGCGTAAACCGGCAGCAGCATCCGCGATTTGATATAGATCAGCTGCGCCGCCATGGCAATAAACTCCCCGGTCACTTCGATATCCAGCGCACGCATGCGGTCGAGATAGTCCAGATACTGCTCAAGGATCTCGGCAATGGGGATATCCCGTATATCGATCCTGTTTTTGGACAGCAGATGCAGCAGCAGGTCCAGCGGGCCTTCAAAGCGCTCCAGATGAAACGTAACGGGCTTCTGCATCAGGCGAGACCCACAAAAACGCAGATGCGGATGGCCAGGTCAATGGCTTCATTCAGAAGGAACCGCTGGCCGGCGCCGATCATGCCATCCAGCAGACCGAACCACAGGCAGAGCAGCAAAGCCAGCCGGATATAGCCGTCGTACCGATAGAACCAGTTGATGATCCGGCCGGGCAGGAATAAGAACAATACTTTGGAGCCGTCCAGCGGCGGCACGGGCAGCAGATTAAAAAACCCCAGGCCGATGCTCAGGCTGCCCAATACGCTGAAAAACTGGCCCAGCGCCAAAAGCAAACGTCCCGGCTGGGCAAACACGATCGCGACATAAATAAAAATCGAAACGGCACCCAGGACAAAATTGCACAGCGGACCGGCTGCAGCCGTCAGCGCCATGCCCACCCGCCGGTTTTTGAAATAGTAAGGATTGACCGGCACGGGCCTGGCCCAGCCAAATCCGAAAAAGATCATGCACAAAAGACCCAGCGGGTCAATATGTGAAATGGGATTAAAGCTCAGCCGGCCTTCGCTTTTGGCCGTGCGGTCCCCCAGCAGATAGGCGGCGCCGGCGTGGCTCATCTCGTGAAACGAAATGGCGATCAGCGCCGCCGGGATCACTGTCAGATAGTATTGCAGATCCTTCAAGGGCATATTCCTCCCGGTCCCGGCTTAAAATACCGACAGCATATCGCCGATCAGCGCGTCGCGGCCCTCACCCTTTTCCGCCGAAAAGGGGATCAGCGGCGTCTGGTCGGTCAGCTGCAGCGTCTCCCGGATCAGATCGATGGCCGGCTGGACCTGCGATTTTTTGAGCTTGTCCAGCTTATTGGCCACAATGGTCATGGGCAGCCCGGCAGCGCGCACCCATTCGACCATCATCTGGTCGTCCGCCGTGGGCTTATGCCGGATGTCCACGATCACGTATATCCGCGAGATCTTATCCATATCTTCGGCAAAATACTGGTCGATCAGCGCGGAATACCGGGCCCGCTCTTCCTTGGAAGTTTTGGAATAGCCGTAACCGGGCAGGTCGACGATCCACGCCTTATCTTCCACACTGAACAGATTGACAAACACCGTCTTGCCGGGCATGGAGCTGACCTTGGCAAACCCCTTTTTGCCGACAATGCAGTTGATGGTCGACGATTTTCCCACGTTGGAACGGCCGGCAAAAACGAACCGCTTCTGTTCACCCCTGGGGAAATCGGCGGGCGAAGCCGCCGAACGCACGAAAACTGTTTTGTTGAAATTCATATGACTCCTGTACAGCGGCGCTTATTTGCGCACGCCTGTCACCGTGGGCAGGGCCGACGGCACAACGACGCTGTATTCCTCTCTCTTTTCGGCCGACTGCTCCTCCACGGACATATAGGAAAAAACAGCGCGGATCACGTCATCCATATGCTTGGCCGGAACGAACTCCAGCGTTTCCCGCACCTTGGCATCGATATCATCCAGATCCCGGACATTCTCTTCGGGAATAATGACCCGCTTGACGTCGGCCAGATAGGCGGCCATCGTCTTTTCCTTCAGACCGCCGATGGGCAGCACACGGCCGGTGATGGTCACCTCGCCGGTCATGGCGATGCTGCGGCTGACCCGCTTGCCGGTCAGCGCGGAGATCAGCGCCGTCGAAATGGTAATACCGGCTGAGGGGCCGTCTTTGGGCACGGCGCCTTCGGGGAAATGGATATGTATATCCCTGTTTTTATAGAATTCTTTATCGATGCCCAGCGCCTCGCTGCGGCTGCGGATATAGGTGATGGCCGCGCGGACCGATTCCTTCATCACGTCGCCCAGATTGCCGGTCACTTCGATCTTGCCGGTACCCTCCACGGCGATGGCCTCGACCTCCAGGATCTCGCCGCCGACGCTGGTCCAAGCCAGACCGTTGACAACGCCGCAGTCGTTCTCCCCCGCCATGCTCTTTTTCTTGAACCGGGCGTTGCCCAGATACTTGCTCATGTTCTCCGGCGTCACACGCAGAGATTTTTTGCCGGTTTCCAGCATATGGCGGGCCGTCTTGCGGCAAAGCTTGGCCAGCTCACGCTCCAGCGAGCGCACGCCGGCTTCCCGTGTATACCCGTCGATGATGGCGTGCATGGTTTTTTCCGGAACGATCAGATTGCTGCCCTTGAGGCCGTTGGCCTTGAGCTGCTTGGGCAGCAGATGCTCTTTCGCGATATGCATCTTTTCCTCGGCCGTATAACCGGAGAGCTCAATGATCTCCATACGGTCGTACAGCGGGCCGGGAATGCTCTCCGCGTCGTTGGCCGTGCAGATAAAAAGCACGTCGCTCAGGTCAAAGGGCACGTCGATATAATGATCGACAAAAGCACTGTTCTGCTCGGTATCAAAAACTTCCAGCAGCGCCGAAGAGGGGTCGCCCTTGTAATCGGCCGCCAGCTTGTCGATCTCGTCGATGAGGATCAGCGGATTGCGGCTGCCCGCCTGCTTGACCGCATTGATGATGCGCCCGGGCATCGAGCCGATATATGTGCGCCGGTGGCCGCGGATATCGGCTTCATCCCGCACGCCGCCCAGGGAAATGCGTGCATAGCTGCGGCCCAGGGCGCGGGCGATGGATCTGGCGATGGACGTTTTGCCGACACCCGGAGGACCGACCAGGCAGATGATCTGCCCTTTCACGCTGCCGGTCAGGGTCTTCACGGCGAAAAACTCCAGGATGCGTTCCTTGACCTTCTGCAGGCCATAATGGTCAGCCTCCAGAATACGGGCCGCCTTTGCGATATCACCGTTCTCTTCGGTCACCGTGTGCCAGGGCAGCTCCAAAACGGTATCCAGATAGGTGCGCACAACACCGCTTTCCGGTGTGCTCGACTGCATTTTCGCCAGCCGGGAAGCCTCCTTGAGCAGCTTTTCCTCCGTCTCAGCCGGCAGCTTGAGGTCTGTGATCCGGTCAGCGTATTTCTTCGACTCCGAAACCATATCCTCGGCTTCGCCCAGTTCCTCGTTGATGACCCGGATCTGTTCCCGCAGGTAGTATTCCCGCTGGTTCTTATCCATCTGCTGCTTGACTTTGTTCTGGATCTCCTGCTCGAGGGCCAATACGTCGATCTCATCGGTGAGGATCCGGATCAGCAGCATGCAGCGGCGGCGGGGATCGGTCTCTTCCAGCACCCGCTGCTTATCTGTATGCTGAATAAAAATATTCTGCGCGATGAAATCCGATACATACGCCAGATCGTTGTTGTCCAGCACCTTTGAAACGATATCGCTGCCCATTTTCGGCGCTAGATCCACATATTCCAGGAAAAGATCCCGCAGGGTGCGCAGCGTGGCCTGGTCCCGCCGCAGCGTGGCCGCATGCGGCTCGGCCTCGATCTTATATGCGTCACAGCGCAGGTATTCTTTATCGGAAAGGGGCGTATAGACGATGGCGCGCGCCTCTCCCTCGGCCAACACACGCAGGGTGCCGCCGGGCATGCGGAGGACCTGCTTGATCCGGGCGATGGTGCCCATCTGATATATATCGTTAAACGTGGGATTCTCGACGGAAATCTCTTTTTGAGAAACGAGAAAAATCTTCTGGTCGGCGGACATGGCTTTGTTGAGCGCATTGATGGAAATCTCTCTGCCGACGTCAAAATGAAAGACAGTATTGGGGAACACCGTGATCCCAACCAAGGCCATGGTCGGTATATTATGGATGATCATTCTGCTGTCAAATTCTTTGGCCATTTAATACTCCTCCATTCTAAGGATTCAGTATAGCATATCCTACAAATTTATTCAAGCCGCGCCGGCTCTTTTGGCTGCAGATCCAAGAAAATTCAAAAATTATATGCAATTATATGCAAAAAAGCAGGACACAGCAAGCTGTGTCCTGCGAAAAATTTTGGTCCTCCGCTTTATTCGCGGATCAGTGTGGGCGCGCCCGTACCGTCGACGGCCGCTTTGGTAATGATCACCTTGCGGATGGACGGATCGGAAGGCACGTCGAACATCAGCTGAGTCAGCAGTCCCTCCATGACCGAACGCAGGCCGCGGGCGCCGGTGTTGCGCTCGATGGTCTTTGCGGCAATGGCCTTGAGGGCATCCTCTTCAAACTCCAGATCGACGTTGTCCAGGCGGAACAGGTGCTGATACTGTTTGGTAAGCGCATTCTTGGGCTTGACCAGAATATCCAGCATCGCCTGCTCGTCAAGGCTGTCCAGCGTGACCAGGATGGGCAGACGGCCGACCAATTCGGGAATGATGCCGAATTTGAGCACATCGTGATGCTCGACCTGCCGGAGCAGCTGATCGGGGCGGCTCTCCTTTTTGGAATGCAGCTCGGCGCCAAACCCGATCCCCTGCTTGCCTGTGCGCTTCTCAACGACCTTTTCAATGCCGTCAAAAGCGCCGCCGCAGATAAAGAGGATATTGCTGGTATCGATCTGAATAAACTCCTGATGGGGGTGCTTGCGTCCGCCCTGGGGCGGTACGTTGGCCACTGTACCTTCCAGGATCTTGAGCAGCGCCTGCTGCACGCCTTCTCCCGAAACATCGCGGGTGATGGAAGGATTCTCGCTCTTGCGGGCGATCTTGTCCAGTTCGTCAATATAGATGATGCCGCGCTCGGCCAGCTCGACATCGTAATCGGCCGCCTGGATCAGACGCAGCAGAATGTTTTCAACATCCTCACCCACATAACCGGCTTCGGTCAGTGTTGTGGCGTCGGCAATGGCAAAGGGCACTTTCAGATTCTTGGCCAGCGTCTGCGCCAGATAGGTTTTGCCGCTGCCCGTCGGACCGATCATCAGAATATTGCTCTTCTGCAGCTCCGCGCCTCCGTCGCTCTTTTCCCTGCTGCGGATGCGCTTGTAGTGGTTATAGACCGCCACCGACAGCGCAACTTTGGCCCTGTCCTGCCCGATGATATACTGATCCAGACCTTCCTTGATCTCCGCCGGGGTGGGCAGATGGTCTCCCAGTGTAAAGCTGCCGGAAATCTCCTGCTCCTCATCCTCGTCGTCGATCAGTTCGGAACAGATCTCCACGCACTCGTTGCAGATATAGACCCCGTTTCCGGCGATCAGCCTTTTGACCTCCGACTGTGACCGCCCACAGAAGCTGCAGCGCAGCTCTTTCTTATCATTTGAAGCCATTTCTCTATCCTGTTTCTTTTATCTCTTTTCGATGACCTGATCGATCAGACCGTACTCCAGCGCTTCCTGTGCCGTCATAAAATTATCGCGTTCACAGTCGGCCGTCACGACCTCCACCGGCTTGCCGGTGTTGTTGGCAAGGATCTGATTGAGCCGGCCCTTGATGATCTCCAGACGCTTCAGGTGAATGGCCATATCGGTGATCTGGCCCTGGGTGCCGGCCGAAGGCTGATGGATCATGATCTCAGCGTTAGGCAGCGCCATGCGCTTGCCCTTGGCGCCGGCCGCCAGCAGAAAGGCGCCCATGCTGGCCGCCATGCCGACGCAGATGGTCGAAACGTCACACTTGATATACTGCATGGTATCGTAAATGGCCATGCCAGCCGTGACCGAACCGCCGGGGCTGTTGATATAAAACTGGATATCCTTGTCGGGGTCCTGCGCTTCCAGATACAGCAGCTGGGCAACGACCAGACTGGCGGTCTGATCGTTGACCTCTTCCGACAAAATGATCACGCGGTCATTGAGCAGCCGGGAATAAATATCGTACGAACGCTCTCCGCGGTTGGTCTGCTCGACGACCATAGGAATATAAGGCATTGTAAACGCTCCTTTCTCAGGGTCCTGGAACTTGTGCCGGAGTCACATAAGTATATATTACTCGTTCTCTTCGGTCTTTTCTGTCGAAGTTTCTTCAGCGGCGGCAGCTTCTTCCGCAGTGTCCTTCTTAGCCGCCTTCTTGGTGGTCTTGCGGGCCTTCTTGGGCTTGACAGCCTTGGCGTTGGCCTTGACGAACTCCGAAGCCTTCTGCACCAGCAGGTCGCTCTTGACGGCCACGGGCATCAGCAGCTCCTTGACCTTCTCCAGCGGCATATTGTAATTCTTGGCCATTTCGGCGAACTCGGCCTCCAGGTCCTCATCGGTGACCTCCAGGCCCTCCAGACGAGCCACAGCCTCCAGCGCCAGACGGACCTTGATGCGCTGCTCTGCCTGCATGCGGAACAGGTTGCGGAAGGAGCTCTCCTCCATATCGTTCATCTGCAGATAGGACTTAAAATCGATGCCCTGCATCTGCATATTATAGCTGAATTCGTTGACGATCTGATCCAGCTCGGCCTCGACCATGACTTCGGGAACTTCGCCCTCGAGGTTCTCGGTCAGCTTGTTCATCAGAGCTTCCTCATAGGCCTTCTCGGCGCTCTGCTCGGCCATCGACTGCATCTTGGCCTTCAGATCGGCGCGATACTCGTCCAGCGTATCGAACTCGGAAACATCCTTGGCGAACTCATCGTCCAGCTCGGGCAGCTGGATCTCGTGGACCTCGTGGATCTTGCACTTGAAGACAGCGGGCTTGCCGGCCAGGCTGGGCTCCTGATACTGCTCGGGGAAGGTGACATTGACCTCAAACTCCTCGCCGATCTCATGGCCGGCCACCTGCTCCTCAAAGCCGGGGATGAACATGCCGGAACCGAGCTGCAGCTCGTAGCCCTCGGCCTTGCCGCCCTCAAAAGCGACGCCATCCACAAAGCCTTCAAAGTCGAACTTGACGCTGTCGCCGGCCTGCGCCGCACGCTCGACAGAAACCTGGCGGGCGTTTCTCTGGGCCTGCTTGGTCAGCTCGGCCTCAACCTCGGCGTCGGTGACTTCAGCGGTAGCCTTTTCGGCCTCCAGGCCCTTGTAAGCCTTCAGGCCCAGCTCGGGCTTGACCATCACGGTGACCTTGAAGCGCATCTCGCCGTCTTCAAAGGCCAGCGATTCGGGATCGACCACGGGCTTGTCGATGGGCTGAATACCGGCTTCGCGCACGGCGGCCTCATAGGCCATGGGATAGCAATAGTTCATGGCGTCTTCGTAAAAGATCTCTACGCCATACAGCTTTTCGATCATCTTTCTGGGGGCTTTGCCCTTGCGGAAGCCCTGCACGTTGATTCTGGGAGCGATCTGCTTGTAGGCATACTGCATACCGGCTTCGAACTCGTCCTTTTCGACGGTGACCGAAAGCTCGACCAGGTTGTTTTCCTTTTTCTCGACATTTGTCAGTTTCACTTGGAAGTCCTCCTTAGGTATTTAAATCGCTTTATAATTTTATTATAACAGGCTTGAAGCCTATGTTATCGGCAGAGATGTTTTGATAAAGCACTCCGTCCCGCAGGCCGTTGAAGGCGCCGCGCAGACAGTCGCCGTGCAGGTGTCCGTAATAGCAGCGTGACACGCCGTAGTTCCTGAGCAACGCTGTGATGGGCGCGACCTCATTGTTTTTGAAGACCGGCGGATAATGCAGGAAACAGAAGATCTCGCCGTCGGGACTCTGGGCGCGGGCTGCCTTGAGGGAGGTTTCCAGACGCAGAAGCTCCCTCTTAAAGACCTTCTCATCGCCGGCCGAAACGTCCGACGGATCGAAAAACCAGCCCCGTGTGCCGCACAGCGCGGTATCCTTATAAAAAATACAATTATTATGCAAAAAAAGCAAGTCTTTTAATTGATTCTCATCAAAAAACCTGTTCATCTTGCTGACTGTGTCCCACCAATAGTCGTGATTGCCCTTGACCAGGACCTTTTTTCCGGGAAAAGAAGCCAGCAGCCGGAAGTCGGCCAGCGCCTCCCCGAGCGTCATACCCCAGGAAAGGTCGCCGCAGACGACCAGCATGTCCTCTTCCGCCAGACAGCTCAGGCCCCGAAGAAGCTTTTGCCGATAATTATCCCAGGCGCCGCCAAAAATATCCATCGGCTTATTGACGCTTTCCGACAAATGCAGATCGCCCATTGCATACAATGCCATTTTTTCACCTCTACGCCGGCATAGTCAGATAAACGCGTTTCTGATATGCCGGATGGTTTTGTCCTCGGTATATACCTCGATGATATCAAACCGAAACTGGCAGCGGCTCTGGTATTCCGTGATCCAGGCGTCGGCAGTGGCGCGGATACGGCGCTGCTTTTCCGTGCCGACAGCCGTGCTGGCCGGCAGGTACCGGCCGCTCCGCCGAGTCTTGACCTCAACGAAAGCCACCGTATCCCCCTGCTGCGCGATCAGATCGATCTCCCCCACGGGGCCGCGGTAGCCGCTGGCCAGAATGGTATATCCTTTTTTGCGCAAAAAACCGGCGGCGATCTCTTCGCCGTACCGCCCCACCAGTTTATCCCGCATAGTCGCCGTCTGTGCCTTCTCCGCCGCCGGACGGCAGGATCTTTTTCAGAAAGGTCTTTCGATGGGCGGGGCTGGGCCCCAGCCGCCGCAAGGCTTCCACGTGCTTTTTGGTGGGATAGCCCTTATGGACTTCAAAAAGATAGCCCGGATACTGCAGTGCCAGATCTTCCATATAACGGTCTCTCGTCACCTTGGCCAGAATGGACGCGGCCGCCACCGAGGCGCTGCGCGCGTCGCCCTTGACAATGCAGAGCGTCTCGGCGCAGGGCAGCCCCGGATCCCGGTTGCCGTCGACCAGAGCCGCGTCCGGCGTCTGCCCCAGATCCGCAAAAGCCCGCCGCATGGCCAGAAAAGTGGCCTGGAGGATATTGACCCGGTCGATCTCGCCCTCGTCGGCAAAAGCCACACCCCAGGCCAGCGCGTGCGCGCGGATCTCGTCGTAGAGCAGATCGCGCTTTTTTGCGCTCAGTTTTTTGGAATCGTTCAGTCCCTCGATGGTATAGCCGGGATCGAGAATGACGGCCGCCGCGCAGACCGGGCCTGCCAGCGGGCCGCGGCCGGCCTCATCGATGCCGCAGACAATTTTGCCAGCCTGCCAGTAAGGCCTTTCGTAACTGTACATCAAAGCTCCTCTTTCAGCGGCGGCAGCTCCAGCGTCATCCGGCCCAGGCGGCCCGAACGGAATTCCTCCAGGAATATGCGTGCCATGCGCTCGGTGTCCAGCTGGCCGCGTCCCAGCAGAAAGCCGCGCCTGCGAGCCATCTCCTCCAGTGTATCATAGGGCATATCGGGATTAATACCTGTAATGCCATATCGCTTTACAACGCTTTCAGAATAAGAAACAGACAACACTTTCAGAAGCTCACAGGCCAGCAGCTCGATATCCAGGATCTCATCCCGGATAGTGCCCATAAAAGCCAGCTTGAAGCCGGTGGCATCGTCGTCGATCTTGGGCCAGAGCATGCCGGGCGTATCCATAAAATCGTATTTTCCCGCCAGATTGAACCACTGTTTGCTGCGGGTGACGCCGGGCCGGTCGGCAGCGATGGCCGATTTCCTGCCCAGCAGACGGTTGATGAAGGACGATTTGCCTACGTTGGGGATGCCGACGATCATGATCTTGATCGTGCGGTTGACGCCCTTTTGGGCATTTCGTTCCAGAAGCCCGGCGCAGCAGCTCTCCACGGCTTTGGTAAAGCCGTTCAGAAAACCGCCGCGCTGGCTGTTGGCCGCCATGACCGTATAGCCGGCGGCTTTGTAATACTGGATCCAGCGCGCTGTGGCCGCCGGGTCGGCCTGGTCCTCCCGGTTGAGGACCAGCATCCGGTTTTTGCCGGCAGCCAGCTCGGCCAGATCGGGATTGCGCGAGCTTTCGGGAATGCGGGCATCCCGGATCTCGCAGACCATATCGATATTTTTCAGATCCTCAAGCATCAGCCGGCGGGTCTTGGCCATATGCCCGGGATACCAGTTGATACTCAATCAGATCCCTCCAAATCCGCTCATCGGCCAGATGCGGAAAAAGACACGGCCGATGATATTCTCCGTCTCCAGCGCGCCGATGGCCTCCAAACGGCTGTCGGCACTGTGGTTGCGGTTGTCGCCCATGACGAAAACCTCGCCTTCCGGCACGAAGAACGGATATGTCTGCAGGCCGCCGGTGAACTTGGCTTCGTTGACATAATTCTCTTCCAGCAGCTCACCGTTGACCCAGACATGGCCGCGGTCGTCCATGTCGACTTCGTCTCCGGCCACCGCAATAATACGCTTGACCAGCGGCTCCGCGTCGTACTGCGGCGCCATGATGACCACGATATCGCCGCGCTGCGGCTGGCTGTAATTGAGCCATACCAGCACGCGGTCGCCGTTGTGCAGCGTCGGATACATGGAATCTCCCGACACGCCGGAGATCCGGATAAAAAAGGAGCTGACCAGGACAAGGACCAGCAGCGCCCAGATCAGCGACTGTGCCCAGCCGAAGAGTTCCAGACCGGCACTTGATTTTTCCCTGCTTTGATTCTCGGTTTTTTTCTCCATGATAACCATCCTTGCCAAATATCGCGGAATGAAAAGAAAGGGGACGAGTGACCCGTCCCCCATTTTTTCGGATGTTAGATATCCTGCTTGACCTTGGCAGCCTTACCGACTCTGTCACGCAGATAGTACAGCTTGGCGCGTCTGACCTTACCGCTTCTCACGACCTCGATCTTTTCGATGTTGGGGGAGTGGATGGGGAATGTCTTTTCGACGCCGACGCCGTAGGAAACGCGTCTGACGGTCACGGTCTCCTGAATGCCGCCGTGCTTCTTGGCGATGACGGTGCCTTCAAAGACCTGGATTCTCTCGCGTGTGCCTTCCTTGATCTTGGCGTGAACGCGAATGGTGTCACCGACGTTGAAGTTGCCGGCGTTCTCCTTCAGCTGAGATTCAGTCAGTTTCTTAATCAGAT
>CAMEZQ010000015.1 GCA_945947915.1 uncultured Clostridia bacterium
TTGTTTTGGCTATTTGGCTATTCTCTCAATGTTGGCTGATCTGTCTATTTCAAATGACTCTCAAAAAATGCTCAAAAATGCTTCAATCTAAATAATACTCACTCATTTGGCTTTCTCAAATTCTGCTTGCGAACACCGCTCATCACGGCGTTTAGTTTATTATACGCAGAAAAACCGAATTGTAAAGCAAATAGCAGCAAAATCTGGATATGTTTACAGATTGTTTATCATTTTGGCCTTATCTAAATGGACAGCGCAAAAACAGTACAGCCGTTAAGGAACGGAAGTCAGTTCTCCGTCCCTCAACGGCTGTGTATTTAGATTAACTTAATGACATTGCCCTGCGGAGAGGTCTTTTTCCGTTTCAGATCGTTCAAAGGCTGCGGATCAGGCTTTTATAAAACTCAACGCCCAGGCCCAGGCAGTTCTGGTGGATCTTCTCATCGGCGTTGTGCATCCGGTCGTAAAGGCCGCTGTCCATGACGAAGGGCATGAACTTGAAGATGTTGTCGCACAGCGGCTCGTAGTGCCGGGAATCGGTGGTGATCGACTGAATGCCCGGGATGCAGGGCAGGCCCGGATATTTTTCCGAAATGACGGCACAGAGCGCCTTATAGCTGGCGCTTGCGGTGGAGGCCACGGCCGAGGCCGGGATCTCCAGCACCGGCTCCACGTCGACCGGCAGGTCGGCCACCAGCGACTGCAGGTATTTACGGATGCTCTTGGGGGTATCCCCCTGCAGGATACGGGCGTTGACGATACACTCGGCCGTCCCGGGCAGCACATTGGGAGCCTCCGAGCCCCGCACCTGGGTGCAGGCAAAGGTGGTGCGGAACAACGGATTGACGCTGGGAACGCTGCCGAAAGCCCGGAAGAGCAGCGGCTTGGAAAACGGCAGATTGCACACGGTGAACCGGTGGATAAACCGCATGGCCGGCGCCGACAGGCGCATATTCTCATAAATCACGTCCAGCAGGCGCGCTTTGGGCGGCGCCGCTTCGATGCGGCAGATGGCCTCGGCCAGAATGCCCACCGCCGAATGGCGGGGCGGCATGGAGGAATGTCCCGCCTTGCCGTGGGCCGTCAGCCTGTAATAGCTGCACCCCTTTTCGCCGACGCCGATGAGAGCCGCCGGAAAACGCTTGCGGCCGAAATGCTCTTCAGTGATATAGCCGCCCTCGTCAATGACCGTTTCAAACCGCAGGCCGCGCTTGGCCAGCGTTTCAGCCATCTGCGCGGCGCCGGCCGCGCCGCCGGTCTCCTCATCGTGGCCAAAGGCGAAATAAATATCCCGCGTGGGGGCATAGCCTTCACGCAGCAGGCTCTGTACAGCTTCCATCAGGCCGATCACGACATTCTTGCAGTCGATGGCGCCGCGGCCGACGATATAGCCCTCGCTGTCCACCGTGCCGGCAAACGGATCGCCGCTCCAGCCCTCGCCGGCCGGGACGACGTCCATGTGGCCGCAGAACAGGATGGGCAGCCGGTCGCTCTTCCGGACGCTCCGCCAGCACAGCAGCAGGCTGCCCTCGGGCGCCGGCAGAAAATGGAGCCGGGCAAAGACCTCGGGATAGCGCTGCTTGAGGAACTCGCGGAACCGCACGATGCCCTCACGGTCGCCGGTCACCGTCGGAATGGCGATAGCCGCCTGCAGGCTCTCACTGGCGTGGGCCGTCAGATCGGGGTCGGGCGTCGTGCGTTTGAGGGGCGAGCTGCGCTTGAGATGACGGCCGGCCAGCAGCGTGCGCACAATGCCGGCGGCCAGGCAGCCAAAGATAAAGACGAACAGCGCCAGGCTGATCCAGCTGCCGAAGGAAGCCACAAAGTTGCTGCGGGCAATGACAAGCCAGGCGTAAAGATTTTTGAGAAAAGTCATTGCAGGATCTCCTTTACCCTTGCGACGTCCCTTGCGATCTGGTCCGTCAGGGCCGCGGCGGTGCCAAAAGCCCGTTCCTCACGGATAAATTCCACAAGGGAAAGCTCGACTTCAGCGTCGTACAGATCGCCGCTGAAATCCAGTATGTTGAACTCAACCACCGGCCGGGTCAGACCAAAGGTAGGCCGGACACCGATATTGATGGCGGCGGGCCAGACCCCCGCGCCGGTGCGCAGCCAGGCGGCGTAAACGCCGTAGCGCGGCGGCAGCAGGTCAGGATGCAGTTCGATGTTGCCGGTGGGGAAGCCCAGTTTCCGGCCCACCCCCCGGCCGTGGATGACCGTGCCCCGCAGGACGTAATCATGCCCCAGCAGTGCCCGCGCCCGGCCAATATCGCCGGCCGCCACCAGCTCCCGGATCCAGGAGGAGCTGACCGTCCGCTGCTCCCGCACCACCGGCGGGCAGACCTGCACGTCAAAGCCCCAGGCCCGGCCCAGACGCTCCAGCAGACGGCCGTCGCCGCTGCCCCGCGCCCCGAAGGTGTAGTTCTCTCCGCATACGACAGCCCCGCAGCCGTACTGCGCCAGCAGCACGTCGCGCACGAAGTCCTCCGGCGGCATCTGGGCCATCCGGGCGTCAAAGGGCAGCAGATGCACACATTCGATGCCCTGCTGCAGGATCAGCTCCCGGCGCAGGGGGCCGGGCGTCAGCAGAGCGGCCGGTTTTTGGGTCAGAAAGGCCCGGGGCTGGTTCTCAAAGGTGACGGCGGCGGGCTGCAGGCCCTGCCGGGCGGCCAGCGCGGCCGTCTCCCGCAGGATGCGCTGATGTCCCAGATGGACGCCGTCGAAAAAGCCCAGGGCAATGGCAGTTTTTTTCATGGGCGATCACCCGTATAAAAAGTTTTCTCGTAAAAGAGCGCCGGCTCTCCCGAAACGGCCAGCCGGCCGCTTCTCGACAGCACGGCGATCCTCCCGTCGGGCGCGTAGAGGGCGCACAGCACCTCTTTCTCCGCCGGGATGACGCCCTCCGCAATATGCGCGGCGCCCACATAGGCGCCGTTGAGGGCGCGGCGCAGTCCCTCGTCGGTCAGATGTATGGCCGGCAGGAAGGAAAAGATCTTCTCCATGGGCTGCACGGCCGCTTCCAGCCGGCCCTGATCGGCCAGCGCCTGCAGCTCGTCAAAGCCCACGGCCTGCTCCAGCGTAAAATCACCCGACCGCAGGCGGATCAGGCTGTCCATCACGGCGCCGCAGCCCAGCTTCTGGCCGATATCATGGCAGAGGGTGCGCACGAAGGTGCCCTTGGAGCAGGTCACCTCAAAATCTCCCCGCCGGCCGTCAAAGCCCAGCAGGCGGATCTTTTCGATGCCCACCCGGCGGCTCTCGCGGTCAACCTCGATGCCCTGCCGGGCCAGGTCGTACAGGCGCACGCCGTCCTTCTGCACGGCCGAATACATGGGCGGCAGCTGGTCGTAGCCCCCCTCGAACGACAGCACGGCCTCTTCAAAGGCGGCGCTGCCGGGCAGAGCCCCGCCGGTCTCCCGCACATCGCCCCAGATATCCATGGTATCAGACACGCAGCCCAGCCGGATGCCGGCACGGTAGCTTTTTTCCGACGTCAGCAGATAATCCGACGCCTTGGTGGCCGCGCCCAGCAGAATGACCAGCACACCGCCGGCCATGGGGTCCAGCGTGCCGGCGTGGCCCACCTTGCGCATATGCAGGACGCCCCGCAGCTTGGCCACCACATCGTGGGAGGTAAAGCCCAGGGGCTTGTTGAATACGATGACACCGTTAAGCATCCAGCGCCGCCTCCAGTGCCGCTGTCATGGCCTCGGCCGCCGCCCGGCCCGAAAGGCCCTGCAGCGTGCAGCCGGCAGCGCCGGCGTGGCCGCCGCCGCCAAAGGCGGCGCAGATGCGGGAAGCGTCGTGGCCGCGGCTGCGCACCGATACCTTCCACGCGCCGCCGCCCTTGACCTCGGTGAGCAGCGCGCCGATCTCGACGCCCTCCACCTGGGCCAGCAGCGAAGCCAGATTGTCGCAGTCGTCATCGGTGGCGCCCAGGCGCTCCAGCAGCGCCTGTTCCAGCAGCGCCACGGCGCCGCGGCCGTCCTTCAGCAGGGTCATGCCGGCATAGATCTGCCCCTCTAGCGCCGCGCGGGCACGGGTCTTGAGGCGGAAGCAGCGGTAATTGATCTCCTGCCACCGCGCGCCGGCCGCCATGCAGGCGGCCGCCACCCGGTGGGTGTATTGGGTGGTATTGTCAAATACAAAGCAGCCGGTATCGGTGGCGGCGGCCGTATAGACCGCATCGGCCATGTCGGGCGTCAGTGTGCAGCCCAGCGCCGCCAGCAGGTCGTAGACGATCTCGCCGCAGGCGGCCGCTTCCGGACGGCACAGGCCCAGGCCGGCGTACGCCCGAAAAGACGGATGATGGTCGATGGCCAGGTCGATGACGGGAAAGGCTTCCTGGGCGTTGGCCGGCAGCAGGGCACGGTCGGCCACGTCGACAGCTGCCACACAGCCCGCCTGCGTATTTTCCGGCGCCCACAGGCCCTCAGTCAGCCCGGCAAACCGGGGGGTGATATCGGGATTGGGCCACAGCCAGGCCTGCTTGCCCAGCTGCCGCAGGCCGCGGCAGAGGGCGGCGGCCGAACCGATGGTATCGCCGTCGGGCCGCCGGTGGGTCAGCAGGACAAAGCCGTCCCGGTCCCGCAGCGTCCGGAGCGCCCCTTCAAAAGCCTCAGCATCAAAACTCGTCCTCATCGGTCTCCTCCCCGTCCTCCTCGTCGTGCCGGATGTCCAGCTCACGGATCAGCTTGGAGATGTGTACGCCGTAGGAGATGGAATCGTCGATGACAAAGACCAGTTCGGGCGTATAGCGCAGCGTCATCCGGTGGGCCAGCTCCCTGCGCAGGAAGCCGGATACCGATTTGAGGCCCCGTTTGAGCTCCTTCTGGTCAAACTGCCCCAGCGCCGAGATATAGACCTTGCACCAGCGCAGATCGGGCGTCGTTTCACAGCGGACGATGCTCAGCATGCCGCCCTGCAGCCGGGGATCCTTCAGCCCCGGCAGCAGCTCGGCCAGACATTTCATGATTTCTTCGTTGATTCTCGCGTTGCGGTTTCCAGCCATGGCGACCTCCTTATTCGCGGATCTGCTCCATGACAAAGGCTTCGACGATGTCGCCCTCCTTGATGTCATTGAAGCGCTCAAAGCTCATGCCGCATTCATAGCCCGAAGCCACTTCGCGGACGTCGTCCTTAAAGCGCTTGAGGGTGGCCAGATCGCCTTCGTGGATGACGATATTGTCACGGACAATACGGACCTTCTCGTTGCGCTGCATCTTTCCGTCGGTGACATAGGCGCCCGCGATGGTGCCGACACCCGAGACCTTGAAGGTCTGCCGGATCTCGGCGTGGCCGATGATGGCCTCTCTGAACTTGGGCGCCAGCATGCCCTTCATGGCCTGCTCGACTTCCTCGATGCAGTCGTAAATGATGCGGTACATGCGCATATCCACATGGTCCCGGGCCGCCGTTTCGATGGCGCCGCTGTCGGGACGGACGTTGAAGCCGATGATGATGGCGCCGGAGGCCGAAGCCAGCATGACGTCCGACTCGTTGATGCCGCCGACGGCCGAATGGATGACCCGTACCTGCACCTCTTCGTTGGACAGCTTTTCCAGCGACGATTTGACGGCTTCGGCCGAACCGTGTACATCGGCCTTGACGATCAGATTGAGGGTCTTCATCTGGCCCTGCTCGATCTGGGAGAAGAGATTGTCCAGGGTGACCTTCTGCACGGTGCGGGCCTGCTGCTCCTTCTCCTCTGCCTTGCGCTGCTCAGCCAGCGTTCTGGCCATGCGCTCGTCCTCGACGGCATAGAACAGGTCGCCGGCCGAGGGCACTTCCGAAAGGCCGACGATCTCCACGGGATAGGAGGGGCCGGCCGACGTGATCTTCTGGCGCTTGTCGTTGACCATGGCGCGCACTCGGCCCACCGAGGTGCCCGCGATGACGATGTCGCCGGCTTTCAGCGTGCCGTTCTGCACCAGCACGGTGGCAATGGGGCCGCGGCCTCTGTCCAGGCGGGCCTCGATGACGGTGCCCTTGGCCAGACGGTTGGGGTTGGCCTTCAGCTCCTGCATCTCGGCGGTCAGCAGGACCATCTCCAGCAGATTGTCGATGCCCTCGCCCTTGATGGCCGAGATCTTGCAGACAATGGTGCTGCCGCCCCATTCCTCGGGCACCAGCTCGTATTCGGTCAGCTGCTGCATGATGCGGTCGGGATTGGCCGATTCCTTATCCATCTTGTTGACGGCCACGATGATGGGCACGCCGGCCGCCTTGGCATGGTTGATGGCCTCGATGGTCTGGGGCATGATGCCGTCGTCGGCGGCCACCACCAGAATGGCGATATCGGTGACCTGCGCGCCTCTGGCACGCATGGAGGTGAAGGCGGCGTGGCCCGGCGTATCCAGGAAGGTGATCTCCCGGTCGCCCACCGAAACGCGGTAGGCGCCGATGTGCTGGGTGATGCCGCCGGCCTCGCCGGCCGTGACGTTGGTCTTGCGGATGGCGTCCAGCAGGGAGGTCTTGCCGTGGTCGACGTGACCCATGACCACGACCACCGGCGCACGCTCGATCAGCTCGTCGGCCTGGTCCTCGTGCTCGTCAAAGAGCCGCTCCTCGATGGTGACCACCACTTCCTTCTCCACGACGGCGCCCAGCTCCATGGCCACCAGCGAAGCCGTATCGAAATCGATGTTCTGAGAGACCGAAGCCATCACGCCCATCTTCATCAGCTCTTTGATGACAACGGCCGCCGTCTTCTTGAGGCGCATGGCCAGGTCGCCCACCGAGATCTCCTCGGGGATCTCCACCTTGAGGGGCGCCTTCTTGGCCTGCTCCTGCTGCACCTGCAGCTTGCGCATCTTCTCCTGCTCCTCCTGCCGGCGCTTGTTGTTGCCGTAGGGAGAGCGCTTCTGGGCGTTCTGCTTAAACTTCTGCTTGCCCGAATTGTTCTGGATCTTATCTACGTTGTCGGGCGCCAGGGTATCCATGCGCTCGTCGTATTTTTCCAGATTGACCGAGGAGCCGCGGGTATCGACGTAATGCACTCGGGGACCCTTGGCAGCCTGGGTGTTCTGTCCCTTCTTTTCCTCGGCCTTGGGCTGCTCGGCGCTGCGGGCGGGGGCTGCGGAGCCTGCGGCGGGACGGCTGTGGTTATTCTGGCCCTCCCGGTGGCTGCGGTCGCCGCTCTGGCCGCCCGATGCCGGACGCTGCTCGCCGCGGCTGCGGCTGCCGTTATTGTTATTATTGTTGCTGTTATTGCCGCCGGCGCTGCTGCCGTTGTTATTGCCCGTGCGGCTGCCGCGGTCGCCCGGCTTGTTTTCGCCGGTCTTTTCCCGGTTGTCCCGCGCAGGCTTTTTGTCCTCGCTCCGGGGCGCCTTGGCCTGGGGCTTTTCGGCACGGGCGTTCTTCGAGGCCTCCAGCGCGGCCTGCAGGTCGCCGGCCTGACGGCTCTGGGTCAGGCTCTCAAAGATCACATCCAGTTCCTGCTCGTTCAGCGCCTGGGCGTTGCTCCGGGGCGCTTTGAGATACTTGCCGAGGATCTCGGAGATCTCTTTATTGGACAGTCCGAAGTCCTTGGCGACTTCGGACAACTTATATTTGATCATCATAGACTATTTCCCCCTTTTCGTACTGCCTGCCCGGCCTTTGCCGGCAAGCTTCTTGGCCTTGCGGCGCTTTTCGCGCTCCAGCTTTTCCTCCAGCCGGGCCGTCAGCTCTTCCATCTCCAGCTTGCGGCTGAGCGCGATGGCAAAGCCGGTATCACAGACGGCCGCCGCCGAACAGGTGCCCACGCCCAGCGCTTCACCCAGCGCCTGCTTGTCAAAGCCCGGACGCAGAATAGGCACTTCCTTCTGCTGGCCGGCCGATTCCATCCAGCGGACGGTATTGCCTGCCGCATCGTCGGGCAGCAGCAGCAGCCGTGCGCGGCCACGGGCGCAGCTTTCGGCCGCGTCGTCGGCGCCGACGGCCAGATGTCCGGAACGGCGCATCAGACCCAGCAGGGTCAGGATCTCACTCTTTTCCATGGCCATCCTCCGTTTCCTGCTGTTCAAACTGACGCCGAAGCTCTGCAAAGGCCTCGTCGGGTATCTCACACTCGAGGGCTCTGGCCAGCGCCCGGCTCTTCACAGCCTTTTCCAGGCACCGGAGATCCCGGCACACATAGGCGCCCCTGCCCGAAAGCTTTCCCCTGGCGTCATATAAGACCTCGCCCGAGGGTGTGCGCACCACCCGTGCAAGGGCATATTTTTCCTTTTTCTCGCGGCAGGCGACACACTGCCGCATGGGTATTTTCTTTGGCATCAGAGCCTCCCGATCTTTCTTCGGAAGCCTTTCTGCAAAAGGCTTTCCGGTATTGTGTATAAATAAACTTAGGCGGATCTTCGATCCGGCGAGGGCCTTACTGCTGCGCTGCCTGGCTCTGGGGCTTGATGTCGATCTTATAGCCGGTCAATTTCGCAGCCAGTCTGGCGTTCTGGCCCTCTTTGCCGATGGCCAGCGAAAGCTGATCGTCGGGGACGATGACGACGCAGCTCTTGCCGTCCTCCAGCAGCTGCACCGACAGGACATCGGAGGGCGACAGGGCCTCGGCGATGAACTGGACGGGATCTTCGGAATACTTGATGATATCGATCTTCTCGCCCTTCAGCTCGTCGACAATGGCCGAAACGCGTCCGCCCTTGGGGCCGACGCAGGCGCCGATGGGATCGACGTTGGGATCGGCCGAATAGACGGCGATCTTGGTGCGGGAACCGGCCTCGCGGGCGATGGCCTCGATGACGACGGTGCCGTCGTGGATCTCGGGCACCTCCAGCTCAAACAGGCGCTTGACCAGGCCGGGATGGGTACGGGACACGACGATCTGGGGGCCCTTGCCGGCGTTGCGGACTTCCACCACATAGACCTTGATGCGGTCGCCCTCGCGCAGGGTCTCGCCGCGGATCTGCTCCTGGGCGCTCAGAACGGTCTCCGTCTTGTCGCGGGGACCGCTGATCTCGATGCTGGCGTTGCCGTACCGCGTATCGATCCGGGTGACGATGGCCGTCAGGATCTCGTGCTCCTTGGAGGCAAACTCCTCCACGATCATGCCGCGCTCGGCTTCCCGGATGCCCTGAATGATGACCTGCTTGGCCGTCTGGGTGGCGATGCGGCCGAAATCGTTGACCTCCACCTCGATGCGGATCTGATCGCCGATCTGGGGATCGGCCACATATTTTCTGGCGTCCTCCACGGTGATCTCGCAGGCGGGATTGTCGTCGTATTCACACACCGTTTTGACGGCGTGCATGGTAATGGCGCCGGTCTCTTCGTCGATATGGACGAAAAGATTATCCACGGCCGCGTTGGGCGCGGTGGACTTGTGCATGGCCTTGTAGGCGGCGGCCAGCGCCTGGGAGATCCGATCGAGCATATAGGCTTTCTTGATGCCCTTTTCCTTCTCCAGGTCGTCCAGCGCCTTGATCATCTCGCTGTTCATGACTTGCTTTTTCTCCTTCATATTTCAAAATGCAGCCTGACCGCGGCAATATCCGCCAGATCAAGCTCTAACAGATTTCCGTTCTGCTCCAGAGTGAGCCTGTCACCATCCTTGCCGGCCAGCACGCCGCAAAGGCCCATCACGCCTTCCCGCGCCTTGTAGAACGACACATCCACGGCGCGGCCCATGGCCCATTCAAAATGCTCGGGCCGGCTGATGCGCCGTTCCAGCCCGGCCGAAGAAACGGTCAGCGTATAGGGCGGCAGGCTGTCGAACTGCTTCTCATCGAGAAACGGATCCAGCGCCCGGCTGATCTTCTCACAGTCCTCCACGAAGACACCCTCGTCCCGGTCGATATAGACCGAAAGCGCATAGCTTCTGCCCTCTTTTTCAAAGGTCACGTCCCACAGGGACAGCCCTTCGGCCTCGCACAGCGGCAGACATTTTTCGGTGACCTTGCGGATCAGTTCTTTGGTCTGCACAATGACCTCCCCCTTTCAAACTCTCCGGTTTCAGAATACCCGTGACAATAACGAAGAAAGAGTGAGGTACTCCCCACTCTTTCCCATGATCATTACACACTTACTGATAGAGTATAACACTATTTTTTGTCCATTGCAAGGGTTTTACACAAGAATTCGGCCCGGCCGCGGCACTTTTCCGGCTTTTTCTCCGGCCCGGCGCCGGCGGAGGGCCTCCCGATCCGCGGATCAGCGCTCGAAGCGGCCCTTGAGGATGGCCTTGCCCTGGTCGCAAGCGTGGACGCCCTTTGCCATGACGTGGACGATGTCCAGGTCCTCGTTGAGGACGATGAGGTCGGCGTCGGCGCCGGCCTGCAGGCAGCCCTTGACGCCGGCCTTGCCGATGACCCGGGCCGGATTGGCCGTCAGGAAGCCCAGGGCCGTCTCCAGGGGGATCTCCTCTTTAAAGACGCAGTTCTTCAGCTCGATGAGCAGCACCTTGGGGGAGGTGTAGTCCAGGCCGACGCATTCGCCCTTTTCGTTGAACCGGGGCTGGCTGCCGCAGCCGTCGCTGGAGATGGTGATGCGCTCGGGGTCGGCGCCGCTGCGCAGGCAGTAGGCGATCTTCTCGCTGGCCGAATGGTCGGAAATGGCCGGATCGCTGGCCGTGATGTCGATGGTTCCGCCCAGCTCGGTCAGGCGGATGCCCTGGCTGACCAGGGGGATATTGCGGCCCATGTGGGTGGGCAGGAAGGTGGTGACGGGGATCTCGGTGTGATCCAGGGCGTAAAAGACGTCGTTGAGCATATTGGCGCCGCTGCCCATGTGCATGCACAGCACGCCGGCCTTGCCCGAAAGCAGACCGCCCATGCGGGTATCAGAGGCCAGGCGGATCAGCTCGTCGCAGGTCAGATTGGACGCCCGGTGGTCGCTGATGGCCACCTTGGTGCCGATGCACTCGTCGATGAGCATGATGTCCCGGATGACGCTGCCCATGAGGGTCTGGGTGGGGTACTGATAGGAGCCGGTGAGCATATAGCAGGTCATGCCCTCCTCGTTGAGGGCCTTGCACTTGGAGAGCAGATTCTCCAGGCTGCGGGTGGTGCCGTCTGTGCCCAGCAGGCCGACGCAGGTGGTGACGCCGTTGCCCAGCAGCTCGGAAAGATTGATCTCCGGCACGCGGGAGGTGGGGCCCTGCTCGCCGCCGCCGCCCGTGATATGCACGTGCATGTCGATGAGGCCGGGGGCGACGATGCAGCCCCGGGCGTCGTAGACGTCCACATCGGGCAGATCCTCATAGCCGGCGATGGTCTCGTCGATGCGGGCGATCTTACCGCCGCAGATCAGAATGTCCCGCAGGCCCACATGCTGGGGCGCGTACAGATCGGCGTTCTTGATCAGTTTAATCATCTTATCCATAACTTCAAACCTCCATATATTCCAAACGACCTCCCGCGCAGATCCAGGCGGGGACGTTGTTCTTGCTTCTGTCAAAAGCCGTAAACTCGGCCGGTGCTCCGGGCGCGATGACCGGCGCCTCCCAGCCCATGACCCGGCAGGGCGTCTCGACGGCCGCCCGGACGGCCTCCTCCAGCGGGATGCCCCACCGTTCCAGGTTGAAGACCGTTTCACCCACGCCCTGCACGGCCCCGGCGATGGTGCCGTCCGGAAGCCGGGCGACGCCCTCGACGCCCGTGCCCATGGTGCAGTGGCTGTCGGAGATCACGCAGATCCGGCCGCCGTAGAGGGCAAAGGCCATGCGCAGGACGGGCGGCGAGATGTGAGATCCGTCGCAGATCAGCTCCACCGTCACGTCATCCCGGTCAAAGGCGGCGCCCAACACGCCGCTTTCCCGGTGGTGCAGCCCGTTCATGGCATTAAAGAGATGGGTGACGTGGCGGCAGCCCCGGTCGAAGGCGGCCATGGCCTGCTGGTAGGTGGCCGTGGTGTGGGCGATGGACGTGCGGACGCCCTGCCCCTCCAGCCATTCGATGAGCTCCAGCGCCCCCGGCCGGGTGGGATCGACGTCCACCATGGCCAGGCCGCCGGTGCCCAGCGCCTCCAGCAGACTTCGGTCGGGCATCATCAGGCAGCTTTCCGCATGAGCGCCCTTTTTCTCCGGCCCGAAAAACGGGCCCTCCAGACGCAGCGGCAGGCCGGCCAGGCGCTGCCGTATGGCGGGGTAGGCCTCCCGGGGCGACGAGATGATGGTGGGCAGGAACCGCCCCACGCCCCGTTTTCGATACCAGCCGGTCATTCGATCCAGATCCTCCCGGCCGGCCCGGGTAAAATCGATGCCCAGCCAGCCGTGGGTGTGCAGGTCGGCAAGCGGCGGCAGAAAGAGCAGCCCGGTGCAGTCCATCCCCGGCCCTTCCAGCGCCGGCGCCATGTCCGTAATGACCCCGTCGGGCCCCACGGCCACATCCAGCCGCCGGATGCGTCCCCGGGTATAGACATCGGCGTTTTTAAACAGCATCCCGGCCCACCTCCTCCAGCGCCAGGGCGGCAGCCCCCAGCAGGCCGGCCCGGTTGCCGGTCTCGGCCCCGCGGATCTCCACGGCGTCATAAGCCGGCAGGATATGGCCGGGCAGCTTTTGCCGGATGCGGTCGACAAAGATCCGGTCGTTCATGATGCCGCCCCCCAGAATGACCCGCGGCGGGTCAAAGAGATGAATGACGGCGGCCAGCCCCACGCAGACCTCATCGGCCCAATCGTCCACCGCCTGCCGGAGCGCCCCGTCCTCCGCCAGCCCGGCGGCAATGGCCCGGCCGTCGCAGTAGCGGGGATCGACGGCCATGGCCCGCTCCACCAGCGCCGTGGCCGAAGCGTATTCCGAATAGCAGCCCCGCCGCCCGCAGGAGCAGGGACGGCCAAAGGCGTGGGTGGCCATATGGCCCACTTCCCCCGCCATATTGCGGCTGCCCCGGTACAGGCGGCCGTTTAAATAGAGCGCCCCGCCGATGGAAGTGCCGTAGGTCAGGCAGAAGAAATCGCCGCAGCCCCGGCCGGCGCCGAAGTGCGCCTCTCCCACCGCCGCGCAGTTGACGTCGTTCTCCACGACGGCAGGCACCCCCAGCGCTGCGGAGATCTGGGCGCTCAGCGGCTGATTCTCCCGGTAGCCCAGCGCCGCGCTGCTGAAGACAATGGTGCCCTGCTTATGGTCGACAATGCCGGCCGTGCTGATGCCCACGGCGCCGTAATCCCGGTAGCCGGCGGCCACCTGCAGGATGCCCCGGGCGATATCGGGCGGCGTCGGACATTCGCGCAGTCCGGTCAGTGTTCCGTCGGGCGCGGCCAGCGCCGATTTGATGGCCGTGCCGCCCACGTCGATGGCAAGGATCTTCATCATCGCCGCACCTCACCCACCAGCCGGGAAACGGCCGCCCGGTCGGTGCGGCCAAAGCCGGCCGGCGGCGGAAGCTCCGGTGTGAAGGACACGCGCCGGGAAAGCCCCTCGCTGGGATCGGCGCGGCGCAGCTGCCCGGCTGAGGAATGGATCTGATCGCAGCCCGTGCGGCGGCAGAGTTCCAGGGCGTTGTCCGCCCGGATGCCGCTGCCCGGCAGGATCTCGATATCTCCGCCGGCAAACCGCCGCAGGGCGGCCAGCATCCCGGCCCCCTCGGGCGCCGTGGCGGCAAAGCCGGAGGTCAGCACCCGGGTGATGCCCAGCTCCATGAGCTGGGTCAGGCTACGCTGCCAGTGGTCTTCCAGCAGGTCGAAGGCCCGGTGAAACACCGTTTCCCGCCCGTCGGCCGCCTCGATGATGCGGCGGCACAGTTCCAGATCGATCTCCCCGGCAGGCGTCAGCGCGCCGAAGACCACCCCGCCCGCGCCGGCCGCGGCCAGGCTGCGGGCGTCGCGCACCATGATCCGCCCCTCGTCGGCATCGTAGCAGAAGCCGCCCTCCCGGGGACGCACCATGGCCATCACCGGAATGCCGGCCGCGCAGGCCGCCTCCACCGTTCCCACCGACGGCGTCAGACCGCCGAAATACAGGCAGGACGAAAGCTCGGCCCTGTCGGCGCCGCCTTCGGCGGCCGCCGCCACGTCGGCGGCACTGCCGCAGCAGATCTCGACGCGGATATGTTCTCCCATTTGTGCTCCCCCGTTCCGGCGCCCACGCGCCCTGATATCGAATTCATTGTATCAAAATCCGCCGCCGCCTGCAACCATAACGCACCCGGCTTCCCGCCGGCAGCCGACTATTTTCGACAACTTTTCGTATAATCCAATAAAAAAACCACCGAATGAAATCACATTCGGTGTTTTTTCCCTTTTAGGCCTCCAGAATATCCATATAGACGGCACGGTAGGGATCCAGGTCCAGGTCCAGGTGGTAATGGCCGAAGAACCATTTGCGGAAGGTACAGTCCTGATCCACCTGCTGCAGATAGCCGGTCAGCGCGTCCTTTTCATAATGGAAGCGCCCGGTCTGGTAATAGCAGACCCGGTCCTGCACGAAGCCGGGGGCGCAGTGAGTGACGATATAGTCGACGTTCCAGCCGGCTTTTTCCAGATTGCGCAGGCCCCGGGCATATTCCTCCGCGTCGGGCAGCTCCCGCGGCCACCAGCTGCGGCCGGGAATGCGGTAATCCCGGTCGTGAGAAGAGGCGCCGCCCATGGTGAAGACCCGCCTGCCGTCCAGCTCAAACACATAGCCGCGCATCAGATGATACAGGTGCTCTCCGCCCCGGTGGGCACGACCGCCCATGAAATCCACCTCGGGCAGAGCGTCCAGCATGTCGAAATTTTCGTGGTTGCCGTCGATGAACAGGGTGGTGAAGGGCTTTTCCTCCAGCCATTTCAGCCAATAGCGGTTCTCTTTGGAATTGTCCCAGAAGCCGCCGAAATCGCCGCAGATCAGCACATAGTCCTGCCGCGTCAGGTTTTTCTGGGCAGGGAAATTGGCCGATGAGAGCTTGTGGATATCATAGGGGATGTGGCAGTCGCCGGTGATATACAGCATATAGCTTCCTCCTTCCTGCCGGGTCCGGCGCAGGCCGCCCGGCCGGGTGGTATCGTGGTACAGTGCCATTCTACCACAGGCCGCCCGCCGCGGCAAAAGCCCGCCGGAGTTTTGCCGTAGGCAAAATAAAAACCCCCGCGTCCGTGGGACGCGGGGGGAAGATCGGCCCGAAGGCCGGACTTATTATATGGGCTGGTGATTATTCACCAACAACCAGACGGACAGCCTCTTCGGTGGTCTCAGCGATCTTATCGTTGATCCACAGCTTGAAGATGTAGTTGCCATCTTCAACAGGGGTGAAGACGCCTTCGCCGTTCTCCAGCTCAACAGTGCCGACCTGAGCATACATGCCGTCCTTGTAGACATGGGCAGTAACCTTGACGCCGGCAGTGCTGCCTGTGACCTTAATGGTAGCAGCGGTGTTGTCCGGGTTGACGGTAACAGTCATATTGGTGGCGCCGACAACTTTATCTTCCTCAACAGTTGTGGAGGACTGGCCAACGATCCAGACGTACTTGACCAGGCCGGTATCCTTGTCATAGACGAAGACGACCTTGTCCTTCTTGGCGACTGTGGACTCAACGCCGTCGTCGGTGACGTCAAAGACCTTCACGTCGTCAGCGTAGTATTCCTTATCACCATCAACGGTCTGGAAGTACAGGCTCTTGACAGCGGAGACGACCTCAACGGTCTCAGCATCCTTGACCAGCTCAGCGGAGGTCAGGTCTGTGCCCTCGGTCTCGATGACGTAAGCGCCCTTGACCAGAGTCTCACCAGTCTTGTTCAGGTAGTTAACAGCTTCGCCGTCAACGAACAGGGTGACATATGTGCCCTTGGAGCCGTTGTAGGTGCCGCCATTGTAGTAAGCGTAGACATCGTCGGTGACGGTAGCGCCGTCGATGACATAGATCTTCTCGATGACCTTGCCGTTGAAGATGACCAGAGCGTCGACCTTCTCCTCATCGATGTTGATGTTCTTGTAGCCGACAACGGTGTCAACATCGTCCTCGGAAACCAGAACCAGCTCGGTAGCGGAGTTGATGACCTTCTTGGTCTCTGTGCCGACAGTACCGGTCTGCTCCTTCTTGAAGGAGACCTTGCCCTCCAGGACCTCCATCTCGGTCTTGGCATCCAGATTGCTCAGAACGATGCAATCGTCCTCATCGATGGTGTAGCCATAGAAGCCGTAAGCGATGGTGTTCTTACCGGCGACATCTTCGATGTCAACCCAGCCGTTGTTTGTCTTGACCTGGTCAACCTTGTCCTTGACGCGGGTGGGCAGGCTCAGGACTTCGTAGCCGGTGCCGTCCAGATACATGACCTTAACGACAGCAGCGTTGTTTGTCAGCAGGTCATCCTCGCGGATCTGCGAAGCGGTGACCAGGACATAACCGTCGATGGAATCCTCTTCCTCAACAACGACCAGGCCGATGGCATAGCCGTACTCGTCGAGGATAACAGCCATTGTCGAATCGTAATCAACGACATAGACATCGCTGTCAGCGGACTTATCCAGGTTAGCGGAGTGGTTGTACTTCTCGCCGTCCAGCTTCACATAGCCGGAAGCAACAGCGTCCAGCTTGCCGGTGACCTGCTCGGCCTCGACCATGGACTGGACTTCCTTGTCAGCAACTGTGACCAGGACGTAATCGCCCTTCTTGTACTCAACAGCGGTCTTGAAGGTAGCGGAGGAGATAGCGGCACCGTAGATGGTGACGTCAACTTCGCCGTCTTCAGCATCAGCGTCGACCTTAGCCAGATATGTGTCGATGACGACCAGTGTGACGTTCTCGTCCTCGTCAACATAAGCTTCGACCAGAACACCGTTGCCGCCGATCTTTGTGGAGGTCAGGTTCTTCTTGATCTGCATGTCGTTCTGCTCAACGCCGTTGCGGATAACGGTAGCCTGAACAGTCTTGGACAGACCCAGATCTGTGTAGATGGTGCCGGACTTGACTTCCTTGGTGTAGGTAGCGTCGGCCTCATCATGATACTTGGCGGTGATCTCCTTGGTGCCCTTCTTCCAAACGTGGCACTCACGGCCGAAGACGTCGGTGGTGGCCTTGGAGGTCAGGTTGTACAGGGACTTAGCCAGTGTGTAGTCTTCATCGAACTTCTCAGCAGCGTTGAAGACCGAGCCCGAATAATACTCTTCGGCATCCTTGGAGTACTTAACGGTCATGACACCGGTCAGGGTGTTGAAGGCATACAGAGCAGCCTCTTCACGGGTGCAGGCAGCGCTCAGGACAACGTCCAGATTGCCATCGAAGACACCCAGCTTCAGAGCCATGGAGTTAACGGCGGACTCCCAGGTGGGGCCGACGAACTCGTTGTTGACACCGTAGCCAACAGCGCACAGCAGCATCTTGGCGAACTGTGTAGCGGTCAGCTGATCGTTGGGGCCAAAGTTGCCGTTGCCGTAGCCGCCGATGATACCCTTATCGGCGCAGTAACGGACATAGCCGGCGCTCCAGCGGTTAGCAGCAACATCGTTGAAGGGAGCTGTAGCCGTTGTCAGGTTATCAGCAGCCTTCTGGCCAAGCATCAGATAAGCGATGATCTTGGCGCCCTGCTCACGGGTCAGTGTGTTGGTGGGGTTGAAGACGCCGTCTTCACCTTCCAGAATGCCCAGAGCGGTCAGAGTGTCAACGGCTTCAACAAAGGTGATGTCGTTGGCATCCTTGTAATCCTTGACGTTCGCGGCCGAAACGGTCAGCGACAGAGCCATGACCAGAGCCAGAACGAACGCGAGATTACGCTTCAGAATTCTCATGTTTGTTTCCTCCTTATTAGATTTTTTCGCCCGCTCAACATGAATCGCGGACTGTGCTCAGAGGCTCATATGCGGCCTCCGAACCGGGGCCTCCCCCTTTCGCAAAAGGGACCTTTTGCGAAAGGGTTCTGACCACGACACAATATTAGCACAGCCGCCGCGGCCCTGTCAAACGATTCGGCCCTTTTGTAACACAACTGAAACATTGCCCGCCGGCGGTCCGTTTCTTCTTGCAGAACACGCGAAAACTGGATTTCAATGGGAGATACTATTCAAAAGGGAGATACTATTCAAAAAAGGAGAACGCGATATGAAAACATGTTCTGTACACGACACCCGCGGCGCCTGCCGCACGGCCCAGGTCATCCAGATCCCCTGCTTTGCCCGCCCGCGGCCGCGTCGGAAGGGCGGCTCAAGCCCTCCACCCTGTCCATCTACGCCGGCATTCTGCGGGCCCACATCGATCCTGTGCTGGGGCAGCGTCCCCTGCACGCCCTGTCGGGCCGGGAGATCGAGGCCTTTTTATGTGAAAAAGCCGCTCCACGGGAGGGTATGCCCGGCCTGGCGCCGCGCACCGTCAGCAATATCTCCACCGTGCTGCACGGCATTTTCGACCACGCCTGCCGCACGGGAAGCCTGCGGGAAAGTCCCGTCTGGACCTGCCCCGCCGGCCGCACGGCCAAAAACACCGCCGTGCTTGACGCAAGGGAAAAGAAGGTCCTGACCCGCCATCTCCTTAATAATATAAATACCGGCCAGCGCGCGGACGAGAGCTTCGGCCTGCTGCTCTGCCTGTACACCGGCATGCGGCTGGGCGAGATCTGCGCCCTGCGGTGGGGCGACGTCACTCCCCGGCCGCACTCCATTCTCGTACACCGCACGGTCCAGCGCATTTCCGACCCCGCCGGACACCGCCGCACGGCTTTAGTTTTCGGCAGCCCCAAAAGCCCGAGCTCCGACCGCGTCATCCCCATGCCCCATTTCCTGCACCGGCTGGCCGACCGCCAGCGCCGGGAAGACGAATGTTTTATCCTGACAGGCACCCCGTCCCCCATGGACCCGCGCACCATGCAGAATCATTTCAAAGCCGTGCTGCGGCGGTGCGGCCTGCGGCAGGTCAATTTCCACGCTATCCGCCACACCTTCGCCACCGACTGTGTCGGCGCCGGCTTCGACCCCAAGGCCCTCAGCAGCATTCTGGGACACGCCGACGTTTCGGTGACCCTCAACACCTACGTCCATCCCTCCTTCGACGTCATGCGCCGCTTCATGGACAAGCTGCGGCCAGCGGCCGAGCTCTGACGGGGATCTTTGATGATTTATTCAAGTCTTTTTCAGTTTTTTCGCCCGGAAGCGGCAAAATGACACGCCGCACGCCAGATTGTGTTTCGCAAAAGGTCCCTTTTGCGAAAGGGGTACATAGACCGCGGCCGTCCAAATTCTGGAAGGTCTGCTGCCTGCGATTCATGTTGCGCGGGCGAAAAAATCTGATAAGGAGGAAACAAACATGAGAATTCTGAAGCGTAATCTTGCGTTCGTTCTGGCTCTGGTCATGGCTCTGTCGCTGACCGTTTCGGCCGCGAACGTCAAGGATTACAAGGATGCCGACGACGTCACCTTTGTTGAAGCCGTCGACGTTCTGACTTCTATGGGCGTTCTTGAGGGTTCCGATGGTTCGTTCAACCCCACCATGACCCTGAATCGCGCCGAAGCTGCCAAGATCATTTCTTATCTGATGCTTGGCAAAACATCTGCCGACAACCTGAAGGCTGTCACCGCTCCCTTCAACGATGTCTCCGCTGCCCACTGGGCTTCCGGCTACATCGCCAACTGCGTTAACGAAGGCATCATCGGCGGCTACGGCAACGGCAACTTTGGCCCCAACGATCAGCTGACCGCTACACAGTTCGCCAAGATGCTGCTGTGCGCTGTTGGCTACGGTGTCAACGGTGAGTTCACCGGCGCTGGCTGGGAAGTTGAAGTCAACAAGCTGGCTCTGTCCCTGGGCGTTTACAACGGCAACCTGGGCGTCAACTTCGGCGCTGCCTGCACCCGTGAAGAGGCTGCCCTGTACGCCTTCAACGCGCTGACCAAGGTCAAGACCGTGAAGTATTCCGAACTGCTGGGTTCCTACTACACCGGTTCCAACGCCTTTGATACAGACGGCGGCGTTACTCTGAACGAGCTGTGCGGCTATAACTACAAGAAGTCCACAACCAACTCGGCTGCTCAGGACGCTTTCGGCCGCAAGGGCTATGTCTGGGTCAACGGCAAGAATAAGGTCGTCACAGACATGTATGCTGCTGATGCCGATGCTACCTATACCAAGAAGGTCACAGCCAAGACCCTCTATACAGACCTAGGTCTGGATGCCACAGTCAAGGCTGAAAACATCAGCATCACAATTGACGGCAAGCTCATTACTGACAACGAATTCTCTATCGTCAAGAACAGCACAACTGAGCTGCCCGGCTCCGGCAACGGCGTCCTGACAGAAGTTTACACAAAAGAAGACAACAATGGCAATATTTCGGTCGAGATCGTTATGATCAACACCTACCTGGCCGAAGTTGCTTCTGTAAACACCAGCAAGGAAACTGTTACTGTCAGATTCCTGAGCAATGTCACAGCTAAGACAGCTTTTGAGACCACTGCTTTCGAAAAGGAAGATCTGGTTCTGGTCACAATTGCCAACGATGAAATCCAGACCATGGAACTGGCTGAACAGATCGATGGCGAGCTGACTGCCAGAAGCAAGGACACCTATGTTAAGCTGGACGGCGAGAAGTATGAATACGCTGAAACGGCTGTAACTGCCAACCTGAACGCTGCCAAGTTCGATACCGAGAATACTCTGGTCGTCGATAATTACGGCTATGCTCTGGATATCGCTGCTGTCAGCGAGAAGGCCGCCGATGTCGAAGGTTACGTTAAGGTCACCAAGGCTGCTTCTACCGAAGACAGTTTCGGTGATCCCAAAGACGGTCTGGTCCAGGTCAAGTATTTTGCCAACGGCACCAAGGAAGTTCTGAACGTCGTTGTTGAGAATCAGGTTCCCTCCGGCACGACCGGTTCCAAGGAACTCTGCTTCAAGACAATCAATGCTCAGGGTAAGGTCGAGTGGAACGCTCTGACCACGATTGAAAACCTGACAGATGGTGAAGCTGTGTATGGCTACAACATCACTGATGATGATGAGATCGTTCTGACGGAGCTGGCCGCCAACACATATGCGTATGATGACAGCACATCTGTCAACTTCGATGCCAAGCGTGTCGGTACAGTCGGTGCTAAATCTTATCGTCTGAACGCTGCCACCACAGCTGTCGTTGTCGAAGACGGTGATGTCGATACCTACGAAGGCTATTCGAACATTGATTTCGAAGCCAAGGATGTCGAGATCCTGCTCATTCTGGATAGCTCCCTGATCAAGGAAGTCTACATTCTGGGCGACATCGGCAACACTTCCGATGATGCAGTCACCATCTTCTATGGCGGTGACACTGAAGAAGTCGACGAAACCTACAGCATGATCAGCGTTTACGAGGCTGACGGCGAAATCCATGACTACACCGTCAAGACTTCTATGCTCGTCGACAAAACGATCGAGAAGAACACAGCCTACAATGTCAAGGTCGACTCCGATGGCGAGATCACCGCAGTTGTCCAGACACACGGCAAGGCTAAAGTCACCAAGGTTGCTGACGATGGCATGTCCTTCCAGATCGACGCCGCCGACTGGGGCCAGGATACCTGGTATCTGGCTGACGATATCACCGTTTGGAATGTCACCGACGGCATCGCTTCCGACTATCTGGAAGAAGGCGACACTGTCTCCTTCGACGTTGACAAGGGCTACACCGTCGTTGAGATCTTTATCGTTGGCTAATCCAACCCAAGTACAGCCAAACGGCTGAATCTCTTTCTTCCCCGCGCCCGATCCTGGGCGCGGGGTTTTTTTATGCTCTGTCCAGCAGCTCCAGAAGGGCTTCGGTGTTGTCGTCGGAATATTCGATCTCGGCCGAATAGCGGCGGGTCAGCTCGACCAGATCATCCGGCGTCACGGCGCCGTGGCTGCAATAATGTGCCCGGCAGAGGGCGCGGAGCATGACAAAGGCCAGGGAGGCAAAGGCGGCCCGGGCGGCAAAGGCGCCGTCGTCCAGCGCGCCGGGCAGATGGCGGTAGACAAAGGTCACCAGGATCTGCTCAAAGGCGATCTCCCAGTCGGGCCCGGTCAGCGGCGGCGCCGCGCGCAGGTCGCAGGCGCGCAGGCCTTCCAGGCAGTCGGTCCAGTCCGCCTCCAGCCGTTCCAGCGACAAAAACACGTCGGCCCACCAGGCCGGCGTCCGGTCGGGCAGTGCGCCGCCGCACAGCAGAGGCAGCTCCCGGGCGCGCTCGGCCACCGGGCGGGTGCGGTCCTGCAGCCGGCAGATCAGCTGCGCCCGGCTGTCCAGCAGGCTTCGCTCGGCCGCCGTCAGCGGCGGTTCGGCCGCGTGGTCGTCCTCCAGCACCACCAGACGGGTCTTTTCCCTGCGCCGCAAAATCAGACCGGCCGCCGCCTCGCAGCACAGCCCCAGCCCCACCTCGGTGCGGCCGCTGAAAAAGCTGCGGTAGCGCGGATGGTCGCGGCAGATCTGGCACAGGCCGTCCGGCCCCAGCGCGCAGATCATGCTGCACAGGCCGTCGGGCTCCAGCATGGGGCAGCGCTGGCGGCTGTCCAGCCGGAAATGGGGCGTGCCGCCCTCCAGGCTGATGCCGGCCCGCAGGCGGGCGCCGATCTCCCCCTGCACCCGGCGCCACCGCTGCATGGCCTCGCCGTCAATATCGATCTCCCAGCCGATGCAGCAGCTGTGCCGGCAGCGGCCGGCAATACAGGCAAACGCCCCGTAATAATCCGGACCGATCCATTGCATGATATCCCTCCGTTCTTTTCTGTCCCCATCTTATCATACCCCGCGCCGGAAATACAGCCCGCGCCGGAAAAGCTTCTCTGCCGCCCGCTTTTTGTGCTATACTGGAGATATAAACCAATGCAAAGGAGCCTTGACCATGGACTTTTTAACATTTGCCAAAGACCGTTATTCCTGCCGCGCCCTGTCCGACCGTCCGGTCGAGCCGGAAAAGCTGGAGCGTATCCTGGCGGCGGCGCTGGCCGCCCCCACCGCCTGCAACAACCAGCCCTTCCGCGTCTGGGTCCTGCAAAGTCCGGACGCGCTGGAAAAGGCGTCCCACGCCACCCGCTTCACCTTCGGCGCGCCGGTCATCCTGGCCGTGGGCGGCCTGCCCTCCGAGGCTTGGGTACGGCCCTTCGACGGCCGGAATTTCGCCGGGGTCGACGCCGCCATCGTCGCCACCCATCTGATGCTGGCCACCCACGCCGAGGGGCTGGGCACCACCTGGATCGGGTATTTCGACGCCGGACAGCTCAAGGCCGATTTTCCCGAAATGGCCCCCTACGACATGATCGCCCTCTTCCCCATCGGCTATCCGGCCCCCGACGCCGCCCCGGCCAAAGGCCATTTCGCCTGCCGCCCGGAGAGCCAGCTCATCGGCCGTCTGTAAATCCCTGCCGGCCGATACAAAAAATCAATAAAGATTGCCATATTCTCCCGCCAATGTTAAACTATAGACAATATGAAAAGGGAGGGATCACCTTTGGAAATCCTGTTTATCTCCGATTACGTCTGCCCCTACTGCCTGGTGGCCAAGGAGGCGCTGCGGCAGGCCCTGGCCGAGACCGGCCTGGAGGCCCACATCACCTGGCAGCCCTATGAACTGACGCCGCCCCCCAAAGACCGGGTCGACACCTATCACGATGCCCACCGCCGGGAGAAATACCAGATCCTCAACGCGCCCTGCGCCCAGCTGGGTCTGGATATGAAGCTGCCCCCCAACATCGTGCCCCGCCCCTACACCCGCCTGGCCTTCCAGGGCTGGTATTACGCCTGCGACCACGGCATGGGCGACGCCTACAACGAGCGGATGTACCGCGCCTATTTCATCGACGAGCTGGACATCGGCGACATCGACGTGCTGACCCGTGAGGCCGCCGCCCTGGGCCTGGACGCCGAAGATTTCCGTGCCGCCCTGGACCGCGGCACCTACGCCGCCGTCGAGGCCGAAGCCGTCGATTACGCCCGCAGCGTCCTCCAGCCCAAGGGCGTGCCCACCATCTACATCGACGGGGAGAAGATCACCCTGCAGACCTTCACCCGGGAAGAGATGGCCGATATCCTGCTCCACCGCGCCGCGCCCAAGGACGGCCCCACCGTGCTTTGCAGCGGCGACAGCTGCACCTATGTGCCCCGGCAGCAGGTCGTCTGCAGCGGCGACAGCTGCACCCTCCCCCAGAACGAGGAGGAAGTGCCGGCCATCCCCGTATTGTAAGCTGCCGCGCAATGAAATGCATATACGAAAAAAAGAGCCCCACGGGGCTCTTTTTTTGTACGGTCAAAAGACCAGTTCTTCCAGAACGCGGACGAAATCCTCCAGGCCGGCGCGGTCGGCGTCGGTAAAACGGCCGAAGACCGGGCTGTCGATATCCAGCACGCCCACCACCCGGCCGTTTTTGCAGATGGGCACGACGATCTCGGAATTGGACGCGCCGTCACAGGCGATATGCCCGGGGAACTGGTGGACGTCCTCCACCACCAGGGTCTGCCGCCGCGCGGCCGCCGTGCCGCAGACCCCCTTGCCCATCGGGATCTCGATGCAGGCCACCTTGCCCTGGAACGGCCCCAGCACCAGCGTGTCTTCCCCGGTCAGATAAAATCCGGCCCAGTTGAGCCGGTCGAGGGCGTCGTACAGCAGCGCCGCGGCGTTGGCCAGATTGGCGACACGGTGGGGCACCCCCTCGGTCAGCGCCCGGAGCTGGGCGCAAAGCAGCGGATAATCGGTCATTCTGATCTCCTCCTCACAGTCGATTGTTTTCCATGACCGCATTATACACCATCGGGCGGCATCTGGCCATCCCCATTCTGTCCGGCCCACAGCCGGGCATATATTCCCTTCCGGGCCAAAAGCTGATCGTGTGTACCTTCCTCTGCGATCCTGCCGTCGTCCAGCACATAGATCCGATCACATCCGGCGCTGAACCGCAGCCTGTGGGAGACCATGACCACCGTCTGCCGGCCGTGCAGACTGCAAACGGTCTGCCGTATTTTTTCCTCTGCAGCCGCATCCAGCGCCGCCGTCGGTTCATCCATCAGCAGAACAGACGCCTGCTCCATGGCAAAGCCCCGCGCGGCGGCGATCCGCTGCCGCTGTCCGCCCGAAAGCAGACGTCCGCCTTCTCCCACCGGTGTATCCCAGGCGCGGTCTGCCGCGCCGACAAAGTCTACAGCCGCCATTTCCGCCGCCCGTGCCAGCTTTTCCGGCGGCAAAACGCCCCCATGACCCAGCGCGATATTCTCGCCCACCGTCATATCAAACAAACCGTCTGTCTGCCCGATATAGGCTATCTTTCGCCGCCAGGCGTCCAGTCCGACCTGTCCGGCCGTCTGTCCGCCCACCGTAATGCTCCCGCTGCGCGCCGGATACAGTCCCATCAACAGGCGCAGGACTGTCGATTTGCCGCAGCCGCTTTCCCCGACAAAGGCCACCGAGCTGCCCTGGGGAATGAAAAAACTGATATCCTCCAGCACTCGTTTTTCTTCCGCATAACCAAAAGTCACTTGGTCAAACCGAATATCGGCGCCGGCTGCGGGCACGGTCCCATCACCATGCTCCGCCTCTGCCGGCGCGTCAAGGACCTCCAATACCCGCTCCATGGCCGGCGTGCGTTCGGAGATATACGCCCACAGGCGGCCGAAGCCCTGTACCATCTGCATGACCTGGCCCGACAGCGGCAGCGTGATAAAGACCGTACTGAAGGGCAGCACGCCCTTTCCCGCCAGAAGGCCGCCAATGGCGATCAGCCCGATCATATGAATATAATAGCCCAGCGAGAACCATTCCAACCGCAGATGATCCAGCGCCGCATACCGGCGGTGCCGGGTCTCCAACGCTTCCGTCCGCCGCCGCAGACGCCGTTCGATCCATGAAAACAGAGAAAACACACGGATCTCTTCCGCGCCGCCCAGCATATCGGCATATTGTCCGGCAACCGCTGCCTGATCGGCCCGCATTTCCGCCTGCAGGGCCGAAGTCCTGCGCCGCATGGCCTCCAGCGGCAGGCATACCACCACCGACAGCACGGCTGAAAACAGGCCCAGCCGCCAGTTGATTCCGCTCATGGTCAGCAGAGACAGCGCACCGGATACAATGGGATTCAAATATATGGCGTTGACTTCCGATCCCACCGCTTCTACGCTGCGGTCGAGATCGTCGCCCAGTCGGGTAAACAGGTCACTCTCACTGATACGCCTGGCAGCTGTTTCCGTGGTCCTGCAGCGTGTTTCCAGCATACGGGCGCGCAGAACTCCGGCCGTTCGGCTCTCCACCCAGGCTGTCCCCACAGATGCCGCTCCCATCAGAAGCGCCAGTAAGACAAAAGCAGCAGCCAGCCGCAGCATACCGGCCGCCGCATCAGCGCCGGCTGTGCCTTCAGCGATACGCACCACCGTATTGAGCATTCGTCCCTGGGTCAGACAAATGCCCCAAAGGGCCGCACCGCCCACCAGCACCGACAGAATATACAGCGGCAGCCGCCTGCCGTGGAAACCCACGAACCGGCCGTAAACCGCCAGGATCCGTTTACGCTTCATCCGAACGCGCCTCCTCTCTGCGTGCCCACAGACGGGCATATATCCCATCCAATGCCACAAGTTCGGCATGGGTGCCCTGTTCGGCTACTGTACCCCCGTCCATACACAGGATACGGTCGAAGCCATCCAGTCCCGTCAAACGGTGGGTCACCGCCAGCACTGTCACACCGGACAGCCCCAGCACGCTTTCCCGAACGCGAGCGTCACCGTCGGCATCCAGCGCCGAAGTTGCCTCGTCCAGCAGCAGCAGGCCGGCCGGCTTGGCCAACCCACGGGCCACGGCGATCCGCTGGCTTTGTCCCAGCGACAATTCCATGCCGCCCTCGCCCACCGGCGTCTGCTCTCCTTTGGGCAGGCGGTCCAGAAAGGCATCGACACCGCTGCCGGCATAAACGCCCTTCCGCCGCTCTTCCGGCGGCATCTGATCAAAAAGAATATTGCCGCGCACGGTATCCGCAAAAAGAAACGGCTTCTGCGGCACGACCGACAGGCCTTCCCGCCGCTGACGCGCGCCCAGCTGTTGGGCAGAAGTACCACCCAGCCGGATAGTCCCCTGCTGCGGCTCTGCCAGGCCCTCGATCAGCCGCAGCACGGTAGATTTGCCGCAGCCACTGGGGCCGACCAGCGCCACCTTTTCTCCCGGCCGGATATGGAAGGTCACGTCCTGCAGCGCCCACGCGCTGCTGCCGGGATACCGGAACCAAACATGTTCAAAATCCACATCGCCGCAGGGCTTTCCATATCCGCACCCTCCGGCTCGGCAGGCGCTTCCAGGATCTCCAGCACGCGCTGTGCCGCCGCGCCGCTCTTGCGGCAGCTGATCAGCAGGTCGACGTAGTGCATACAGCTATTGAGCAGGATATCCGCCATAAAATAGATCTGCATGAAATCCCCCAGCGCCAGCCGGTGCTCCAGCACCAGTGCGGCGCCGGCGGCACAGAGAATGATGGTCGGCAGCAAGCCGCAAACCAATCCCAGCCCACGCACAGGCGCACCCACCGCTTCCTGCCGCACCTGGGCTCTGCGCCAGGGCAGCAGATGCCGGGCATACCGCCCCACCACCAGATCCCTGGCACGATATGCCTTAATGACCTCCCGCTGCCCGAGGATCTCCCGCGCTGCCGCGTTGGCCCTTCCGCGCAGTGCCTGCACATCCTCAGCCGCCCGTCCCACCGGCCGGCTGAGAGCCGCCTGCAAAACCAGCATGACAGCGACTGCCGCCAGATAGGCCATAGCCAGGCCGCTGTGAATACGCCACATGGCTGCCGTGCATACGAGAATGCAGCAGGTGTTGTGAAAAAGATCAGGCAGGGTGCGGCAGACGCCCCGGGCCGCCAGCGCCAGCTCGTTCTGCAGGCGGCCCAGCAGGTCACCCGATCCATGCGCCTGCAGCCAGGACGTCGGCGCGTCGTTGAGCGCCGATGCGCACCGCATCTGCAGCCCGCGCTGCCCTGCCGCCAGGAACCGGTCGCGGCACAGACTGTATGTATATTCCGCCGCGATCTGCATGGCGAAAGCCAGCGCTGCCGCCAGGCAAAGCTCCATAAGCCTTTCGGTATGCAGCGCCGAAAGTGCGCCGGTCAATCTGCCCAGCGCAAAGGCACCGGCCACCGAGCAGAGGGCATAGGCCGCCGACAGCAGTGCCAGCAGCACGAGCTGCCGCTTCCCGTGATCGATTTTTTTCAGAATCTTCAGCATTTTGTTTTTCTCCATGAAACAGAAAAGGTAAAGGTGTACCAGCTAAAGCTGGTACACCTTTCTGCTTATTTAAACAGGAACATCATAAAAGAAGCCGCTTTTTTCGCCTATCATAATTGCTAAGTTTTCTTTTCCGAAACGTTGCATTTTTTCGCCTCTTCTCTGCTCCTTTTTTCTTCTATTATTTATTATACTTAACCTTTTTAATTTGTCAAATTTAATAAAGTTTTTCATAAAAATATTCCATCATCTATAAAATTGACACATTTATCTGGATTCTCCGTCTATGCACGCACCGGAAAAAACTCTATAATATGATCAAAAGCCAACGGAGGGATCGGCATGCTGCGAATGGAAATCGCCCTGTTTCTGGTGCTCGCGTTTATCGCCTGCATCTATTTTTCCGCCGGCCGGAAAAACACGCCGCTGCACAAAACCTTCTCTCTGCTGCTGCTGACCGCTCTGGTCCATCTGGCGCTGGACAGCGTCACGGTTTACACCGTACATCATTTGGAGGCCGTACCGGGGGTTTTGAACGATGCGGTCCACAGGCTGTTTCTGGGCAGTATGGTGCTGGTGATCTATCTGTTTTACCAGTATATCGCCATTCTGGTGGAGGAGGAGACCGGGAAGCCCCGGCGGCTGGACAGGCCTGCCGGAATCTTTCTGGCTGTGGCAGAACTGGGCAATTTCCTGCTGCCGATCTCCTACACGGTGACTCCGGATGGCAACTATTCCTCCGGGCCGTATATGCTGGTTCCCTATGGAGCTGTCGCATTCTATCTGCTGCTCTGCGCCGGACTATTGGCCGTAAACCGGAGACAGATCGACAAGAAGAAAAAGTCCGTGATCGGGATCGCCCTTACCATTGAATTTGTTGTTTGTATTTTGCAGGGGCTGAAGCACACATGGCTCATCAGCGGCATGGGCATTACCCTGATGACACTGTCCTTCTATCTGACCCTGGAAAACCCCGATATCCTCCGGGCAGAACTGACGGAACAGAAGATGTCCATGCTGTATCTGAAAAGCCAGGTGAATCCCCATTTCCTCTACAACACCCTGGACACCATCCGCATCCAGGCCCAGCTCAACGGCGACAAAACGGTGGCCGATCTGCTCATGCGTCTGGTGGATTTTTTCCGGCTGAGCGTCAAGGTCGACCGGCAGATGGTGGCCCTGGACGATGAGCTGGAGCTGCTGGAGGCATACATGGATCTGATGTGCTCCCGTTACCCCGACCTCCGGTGCGTTTACGACATCGATCCCGACCTGGGCGGCATGCAGGTGCCCAATTTCATTTTGCAGCCCATTGTGGAAAACAGCCTGCTGCACGGTCTGAAAAACAAGGGCTATCGGGGCGAGGTGCGCATCTCGGCCCAAGCAGCTTCCGGTCAACGGATGGAAATCCTGGTCTGCGATACCGGCAGCGGCTTTGCCGAGGGAAAGAAAGCCGCCATCGACCAGATGCTGCTTAACTTTTCCAAACAGCCGGCGAAACTGGAAGGCAGCAGCATCGGCATTCTGAACGTGCAGAAGCGGATCAAGCTGCTCTGCGACCGGGAATACGGCCTTTCCTATACAGAAAACCCCGCGGGCGGCGTGACGGCGCATCTGCTGCTGCCCATGAAGGAGGATGTACAATGAAAAAACTGCGCGTGCTTCTGGTGGACGATGAGATCATGATCCGCGAAGGCTTCAAGCGCCTTTTCGACTGGGAGGCCCACGACTGCGCCGTGGTCAGCGAAGCCGCCGACGGAATGGAAGCGCTGGCCCAGATCGACACGCTGCGCCCCGACATCGTCATCATGGACATCAACATCCCCATTATGAACGGCCTGAAAGTTATCCAGCTCAGCCGCATCAAGCATCCGGGCACGGCTTTCGTGATCGTGTCGGGCTACGACGATTTTTCCTATTGCCGGGAGGCCCTGCGGCTGCAGATCACCGACTATATCCTCAAGCCGGTCAATTACGAAGAATTCGGCGCCTGCATCGACAATCTGAAGATCTCCCTCTTCGAGCGGCGGGTGGCCGCGGCCGCGCCGGAAAAGCAGGAGGAGCGCACCATCTCGGGCATTACGAAATTCCTGCAGGCCCATCTGGCCGAGGAGATCAGCCTTTCCGTGCTGGCCGAGCAGTTCCATTTGAACCCTCAGTATATCAGCCAACTGTTCAAGAGCGAGATCGGCGTGAATTTCCTGGCTTATCTGACCAATATCCGCATGGAAAAGGCCAAAAAGCTGCTGCTCTCCACCTCGCTCTCCATCACCGAGATCGCCCAGCAGTGCGGGTATGGGGACTACCGCGTATTCACCAAGGTCTTCAAAAAGACCGAAGGCAGCACGCCCTCCCAGTACCGGCGGGATTTTCTGGAAGATACGGGCGCGGCCGCCCGATAGAGCGCCCCAAAACGGGGCAGGCAGGAAAGGAGCCGTACAAAGCTATGGAGATCAGACTTGCACAGCCGCAGGACCTGGCGGGCTGGATGGAACTGGTGGAGAAGATCCGCTTCTCCTTCCCGGGGCTGGAAACGCCGGAGGCGATGGAGGCCCACCGGCAGACGGTGCGCAGCTTCATGTGCCGCGGATGGGCCGTCTGCGCCGTGGAACGGCAGCGCATCGCGGGCGTACTGCTGTTTTCGGCGGAAGACAACACCCTCTGTTTTCTGGCCGTTGACCCGGCTTTCCGCAGGCGGCACGCGGCGGCCGGTATGGTCGCCTGCGGGCTCGCGCATATGGATCCGCGGCGGGCCGTCACCGTGACCACCTACCGGGAAGGCCATCCGGCGGGCACGGCGGCCAGAGCCTTTTACAAAAGCCTGGGCTTTGCCGAAGGGAAGCTGGCCGAGGAATTCGGCAGCCCCGTACAGGAATTCGTGCTGGCCCCCGGGGCCCGTCGGGCCGCGCCGGCGGATGGCCGGCCGTGATCTTTTTGCAAGCCGGGAGAAAGGAGCCCTTTCATGTACACAAACAGCCGCAGCGACGAAGTCCGGCTCCTGAAGGATCTATGATCTTCCCGCCCCGTGCGCTGCCCCAAATGCGGCGGCGCCCAGCTGGAGCCGCTGCATAAAAAAGACAGAAAAAACTGCTGCGACTGGAAATGTCCGGCCTGCGGCGAGATCTGCCGCACCATCCGGATGCTCAAGGCGCTGCCGGTCGAATAAACCGGCGCGGCAGCCGATACAATATGAAAAAACCGGCTGTGTCTGGGTCCCGGCATTATGCCACGGCGCCATCAACGCCTTCGCCGGCGTTCCCACCATCTTTCACCAGCCGGCCTATGCCGACCGGCTGCTGCTGGGGCCGCTGATGATCGGATTGATCGGCGGACTGCCGATGCTCCTGCTGGCGGCCGGTGTCTGCATCAAAGACGCGCGGCAGGATGCCCTTTCATCAACCTGACCGCGAAAGCACACACCATCTCTGAATATACGGGAGACAGCAATTACGCAAAGAAAGACAGCCTTACGGCTGTCTTTCTTTGCGTAATATCAAAACACTATAGATGCCGCCTTCTGGCGGCCGCGCCGAGTGGCGCGTCAATTCGGAGCGAAGCGGAGAATTATCATAGGCGGAATTCGTTTCCGCCTATGATAAGATGGCGCTGAGGGCCGCTCCGCCGGACCGAAGCCCAATAAAAATGCCACGACTTTTGTCGTGGCATTTTTATTGGTGGACCCGAAGGGATTCGAACCCTCGACCTCTCGGATGCGAACCGAACGCTCTCCCAACTGAGCTACGGGCCCATATTCTTATTTGGCGCTCAAATATTATAGCACAGCTTTTTGCAAAATACAACCGGCTTTTGAAAGGATTTTTTATAAATCTTTTGGTCTTTTGCATATTGAACGGCCCCGAGAATGATCCCGGGGCCGTGGCTGCTTCCTGGACCGATGTGGATCTGGCAGTTCTCCTACTTCTGCAGGGCTTCAATAATACCTGCGGGGTTGAGAACGCCCATCTTTTGTGTATTGTACGGGTCGTTGGCGGGCTTGTTCCATTCGATGGAGCTGTCATACGCCGTCTCGACCGCCAATGCGGTAAAAGCATCATGGGTCAGATCGGGTTTGACCTGCTTGGCCATGGCATAGACGCCGGCCAGATAGGGCGGCAACCAGCTGTCACCGCCATTGGACATATAGGTATAGGAACTTCCGCTGCCGGGGGCAGCAATGGTGCGGTTATCCATGGGAACCAGCACATCGACACGCCAGGGCTCGGAGATCCAGTTGGCAAAGGTATAGGCCAGCGGATCGTTAGGGTCGGTCCCCATTGGCGCACCCGCACCCAAATATTCCGGCATATGGTTTCCGCAGGTCAGCAGCCATACGCCCTGTGCTTCGGCACGGGCCAATGCCGCCTCCCACTCGGGGCCTTCCAGCCCGCCGTAAGAGATGGAGATCACGGCCAGCTTGTCTTCTTCAGGCAGCGTTTCATTCAGATCGAGCAGATGGTGAATGGCTTCGTAATCGCCGGCATCTCCTTTGTCCGAATCTGCTGCCACATAATATAAATTGGCATCGGGCGCTGTGCCGATGGTCTCACCAACGGCCAGAGAAGCAACGGCGCATCCGTGCATGGAGGCCGATGTCCATGTGCTGAAACTGCGGTAATATCGAACCTTTCCCTCGTATTCGATATGGTCATGGAGGGTCTGATCAATAATTCCAATGTTCACGCCCTCGCCGGTGATCCCCTCCGCATGAAGATCACGGATGCCAAGGCCCGGATCTTTGCCTTTTTCCATCTCAGCTTCGGGATCAAAATAGTTGTAGATCGTGCTGTCAAAGTAAGTATGGGTATCAAAAGTCAGGCCATCGAGCTGCTCTTCGGTCAGCTCCATCCCGGCAATATCGCTGCCTCGCACATCATAACTGCCATCCTGCCCATCAAATACGACCGCGGAGAACCTTTCCGGCGCCGCTGCGTCCGAGCTTTCCCAACCTTTTTCTGCCAGCGCCGCGGCAAAATCGGTATCCAGAAAACTCGATGCCTCGACTTCTTCATACAGGCAGAAAGGCGTGGCATCGCTCTGCACCGTCCCCTTTTCCTCCATGGACAGCACTTCTTCTGATCCTCCGCAGGCACAGAGGAACAGCAGCAGCATCCAGACCGGCAATCGCAAGAATCTCTGCTTTTTCATCGTTTCACCATTTCCTTTCTTTATTCCGGCTCGGTGGATTTGCAGACCAATCTATTAATCCGTTAATCTATTATATCATTAAAGTGCCATCATGGGCAATCACAATGCTGAATATTTGTCCGGCTTGGTCAAAAAGTTCGGAAAATCTCTGGTATTGCAGCGTATGCTCCTGTTTTTTCTTAAAATGACAACGAAAAAAGGACATCCGTTTTGGATGTCCTTTTTTCTGGTGGAGATAAGCGGGATCGAACCGCTGACCTCTTGAATGCCATCGGCTCTCTCGAGTATATTTATTCGTCTTATTCATCTAATTCGTCCAATTAGTCCAGTTATATTCAATAAAAATCTATAAAGTTTCATCTTGTCCAAGGTGTTTCGCTCTAATTCTGGTCATAATTCTGGTCAGAAAAGTAACGCGAAAACCGAAAAGTAACGCGGTTTTTGTACAATACCAACAAGAAAGGAACTTGATTTATGGGCTATTTGACAACAAAAGAAGTCTCGGTTTTATGGAATACCACCGAGCAAATGGTTCGCCGGTACTGTCGCGACGGCAGAATCCCCGGCGCAGTTCAAAAAGAAGGCGCTTGGTTTGTGCCGGAAGGCACAGCACCTCCAACAAGAAAGAAGCAGGAAGCACCTACAGTCCCAAAGCTTGTGAAGCAGCTGCAGCGTCAGCGTACCAAGAAGATCTACCATGGTCTCTACGATTACATACAGATTAACTTCTGCTACAGCTCCAACCGTCTGGCCAGCAACCGGCTCATGCTCACCCAGGTGGAGGAGGTCTATAAGAAAGGCAAGGTCTCCGTTGGCTTTGAACCCATCAAGGTGGACGATCTCATCGAGGCGTATAACCACTTCGACTGTGTCAGCCACATCATCGATACAGCCACAGCACGAATTTCTCAATCCTACATCCGCAAGCTACACACCATACTCAGCTACGGCACCATGGCGGAGCGTAAGCTCCTGTTTCATCCGGGCGAATACCGCAGAGATACCTGTACCTTGGGCAAGACCAAAACCACGCCGCCCAAGAACATTGGCTCCCAAATGAGCGCCCTGATCTCGGAGTACGAAAGCCTCGACAAAGTCGAGCCGGCACAGATCCTGGACTTCCATGTACGTTTTGAGCGTATCCACCCTTTTGCAGACGGCAACGGTCGAGTTGGTCGGCTGCTCATGTTCAAAGAGTGCCTACGCCACGAGATCACACCGTTCATCCTCGACGATAAACGGCGTACAGAATATCTCAAAGGAATCCGCGAATGGGATATGGACAAGTCTACCCTGTTCACTCCCTGCCTCGAAGCACAGGCCCGCTTCCAAGCTCAGATCGACTTGCAGAAGCTGCAGGAATACGCCCAGCGCTATAAGCCCGCAGATTATAAGGAGGATTGACGATGTATTTCCGTAATTGTTGCTTTGACTTTGATACCAACCGTGTAGAGGCCATCCTTACTGATGGCAGCCGGCTTTCCATCGACTGTATCGCTGTAGAGAACGAGCTTGCCGAAACATGGCTCGACCGCCGTGAGCTGGACTTCCTGATCTATAACGAACCAGAGTCCTATGTGGAGCTCATCCTCACTGGCCGCATAGAGGAATACCTCAATACAGTAAGAGAAGGACAGAAGTTCTAATTATAGTAACCCCCATGGTATTCTTAATCAATACCATGGGGGTTACCTTAATGGGACACTTGAAACTGTACACTTAGAACTGTATAATAATTGTTGAAATATGGGGAATTGAGGCTTCTCTCGATCTCAATCCGAGATTTTGTAACCAACAACATATGTTATGCATATGCATTACTTCACCATGAGGTTTCGTGTGTAAAGGAATTCCCCATATTTCACTTTAGGAGGGTTCTGTTATGAATGAAACAGCGAAAAATATACTATCCGATCAAATTTGGACAACTCGCACTTCGCGTATTAATGCAGAGAAACGCCTAAAATCTACTGCATCATTTGTCGAAGCAATTAATATTTATTATTCTTGCTTCACCGTTCTGCTTTCTATTATCTTGCTCTCTGAGCAAAGCTACGCGCTTAGTCTGCTAACATTGTCTATGACAATAATCCTCACCATTAGCATTTTGTTTTTTAAGAGTCTCCAATATTCTGAACGTGCTCGAAATTACCGCAAAAACTACACAGAGCTCCAAAAACTCGAGTTTCAATTATCGCACATAAGCACCGAGAAAGAATTGGAAGATATCGAGCAACAGTATTGTGTTTTGTTGGATGATGCCGAAAATCACATTCCTTTCGATTATTACAAAACAGTTGCTGAAAGCCGCGGAGACTATAAAACAAACCGCTGGACATGTGATATTAAATTCAAATATTACCGCGGTCTTATCTGGAGATATATTCTCAAATTCGTAATCATTCTGCTTCCTATTGCGCTTGTTATTATTATTCTGTGGGGGCAAAAATATGGCTGGTTCTCTGGCACATAAAGAATGGAAAAAGGTCTTTAATCAAGAACACCTTGAAGAGCTTTTTTCTCTTAAACTAAAAAATAGCACATCAACAGGCATTGATTGGGTTACAACAGAAAAGCTTGAGCAAAACCTATCTCAAGAAATAGGTATTATCTTGCGCAAATGCGCATCTTCGTCCTACCACTTTACCCGCTATAGAGAAATGCTTATTTCAAAAGGTGCAGGGAAGATTCCTCGCTGTATTTCCATACCAACAGTCCGAGATAAATTAACACTTTCGGCAGTAAACGAGGTATTGACTGCGGTTTATGGAGCAAATGCAACTACACCTATGCCACAAGTCATTATTCGTGAGATAACAGATGCCCTTAAATCTTCTGAATATGATGCCTTTATAAAAACCGACATAGAAACCTTTTACGCATCAATAAACCACGAACTGCTAATTAAGCAAGTGCACAAGAAGATTCGCAAAGAACAAATTTGTGATCTTATTACAAAATCAATAAAAACAGCCACTGTAAAACCTAATGCATCAATAAAGACAGAAGGCAGAACATCCGGAATTCCAGAAGGCCTTTCGATATCTAATATCCTTGCAAATGTATATTTACAACCAATAGATGAAAAGTATCGATCACTGGAAGGCTGTAGATACTGGCGATATGTTGATGATATATTAATTCTCGCGCCAGCAAACCAAGCCAACAACATACGACACATGATCGAGAAAGACATGTCGAAACGGCACTTGTCTTTAAGTAAAGATAAGACCATCGTTGGCAAACTTGAGACAGGTTTTGAATATCTCGGTTACTACTTGCTTCCAGAAAAGACTTCTGTACGTCAAAGTAGTATTATCAACTTTGAACGAACCATCGAATCAATATTTAGAAGTTTCAGCAGTGCAAAAAAGCCAAATCCTGAGTACTTACAATGGAAAATCAATCTAAAAATCACGGGTTTCATTTTAGATAACCACAAATATGGTTGGGTTTTCTTTTACTCACAAATAAACGATTTATCATGTCTGGCCCATTTGGATTGGCTAATCAAAACACTCTGTGATCGCTTTCAAGTAAAGGATATACAGTTCAAAACATTCATGAAGACTTACCATGAAATAACAAAAGCATTGCATAGTACAGATTATGTTCCAAATCTTGACACAATGACCATAGAAGAAAAAAGAAACATTGTACAAAACATTTATGGTGAAAATGTCAAAGACGAAAACGATTCTTTTGTTGAAATGCGATTCAGACTTCTAATGAAAAAAGAAATTCGAGATATACAAAAAGACGTGCAACCATTTTCCTAATTGACGACTTCAAAAAGAGGGATCTCCGATTACGGAGACCCCTCTTTTATCATTCATTAGAAAAATCTAATCCCTCAAAAAACTCATCATATTCACAGGCATATATCTTTCGAAGTTCGATAATGACGCTGGCTCTGATGTTCAACTCACCGGCTTCATACTTTGCATAAGTAGTTCTACCGATATCACAACCACGACGCTGCAGTTCAGCACAAAGCTTTTCCTGCGAGATCCCCTTATCAATGCGTAATCTACGGAGGTTATCTCCCATATTACGATCACGACGAATTTTCTGCTCCATTATCTCACCTCACATACGATTGACCAGTATTGGTTGCAACTGTCATTATCGTATGCTATATTGAGATAAAATATTGTCCGCGATACTGGTCAATTGCGCGACGGAGGGAAGAAAAATGTCTGCCTGTACCTTCTTCGGACATCGTGATTGTCCGAGTTCAATTAAGCCCAAGCTGCGCGAGGTTCTGATTGATCTAATCGAGAACCATGCCGTAGATATGTTTTATGTTGGCCAACAAGGAGCGTTTGATAGCATTGTGCGCTCTGTACTGAAAGAGTTGGTATCGGTATACCCCCATATCCGCTATGCCGTCGTTCTGGAGCGTTTGCCCCCAAAACGAGACGACTTTGATACTTGTGATTACTCCGACACTATGCTCCCGGAAGGCATCGAAACCGTCCATCCCCGCTTCGCCATCTCTTGGCGCAACAAGTGGATGATCAAGCAATCCGACTATGTCGTGACCTATATCACCCACCCCTGGGGCGGCGCAGCGCAGTTTGTTGAAATAGCGATTCAAAAGAAGAAACATATAGTGAATCTTTTTGATATTTAATAGTATCTTAAAGCAAATAAAGAAAGGCACAAAACGCATTTGCGCTTTGTGCCTTTCTTCTTTGTACGACTTACCACGAGGAACAATATCTGTCGATCAGCATCTTTTCATATGAGTCAAAAGTAAGCTGCTTTTGAAGTATAAATCTTTTTTGCAGAAACCATTGCAATTGCTCACTTAATGAATCTCCAGGCACGGAATTCCGTTCGATTTTTCTAACCGTAATAATGGGGACACCTTTTTCTATCATATCGGCTCCCAACAAAGTTTTAGCACCGATTTCAAAATAACGTGTAATCTTACTGAGATCCAACGGCTTCTTTAATTCGTTCCCTGTTAGAACAAACGCCTGATTGATTAGTGCTTCAAACAAACTCAAGATACGCGGAAGCTGATACTCGATTGTATCTTTCACATCTCTAAAAACTTCGCGATATGTTTCGTTGACAAATTTACTATCTGGCTCGCCGCGGGTATGTAAATCTGCGTATCTATCGAAACGATATTGGAGTACCCCTAAATAACCATTGTCTGCATATTTTTTAGAAAAATACTTAATAGCCGAAATTTGAGCTTCTTTGATCTCTCCCACTTCTGCCCAGATGCGTAATATCTCATCAAAATAGCCGTTACTAATAAACTGAGGTATGTTAGCTCGTTCTATCCCCTTGAATTTTGAAACTCGCTTACAAAGCAAAGATAAAATCTGTTCTTGTTTTTTCCTTTCAATGAGCCTGTTTTGGAAAAACACTTCATCTGGAAGGAGTTCCTTGTTTAGCGTCAACGCAAGCTTTCGCTGTTGATTTGCGTGAGAAAGATCCTGAAGTTCCACATTTTCAAGATCAACATCATCCAATAACACATGATCACTAAGAATTTTAAAGTCCAAACTAATATCTTCGCCAGCCTCAATCTTGAGTGTTTCTTTATCTAAATATACGATATTACCGACAAAGTGTTTTAGATATCTTCCAGCTCGACCATTGATGTTCAATAACAAAAATCTTCTTCCTGCAGCGTTTTCACCAGAGGGATTGTTGTAAACAATTACGGTTTTGGCATTCGTGTTTACCCCTTCCACAATGGTAGAGGTACAGAACAGAAGTGGCATTTGTCTCTGATTGAAGATAGACATGATTTCTCGTTGGAAGTATTTGGGGAACTTTCCATTATGAATACCAATCCCACGGCCTAACGCAAACAGAAAATCCCATTGGGTTATGGACGCCTTCGACCGATTGTCGTAGAGGCAATTAAAATTCCGTGAAATATGATCCATGAACATCCTAATTTGCGGACTGCTTGTTGGCTCCGATTCTTCACAATACGCTTTTGCATATTTTTCGGTATACCCGGGATACAGGCAAAATACAATTGCTGGATTATCATTGTCAATTTTCAGATGTTGTACAACGTATGATAACTTATCCTTTTTGGTAGTCTTCCCGGTAGATTCTCTTGTTTCTTCAAAAGGGGATTTCTGCTGCAGAGTCGTCGTGTGATAGTCAATTCGGTTTTTTAATGTCGGCTCAAATTGAACCTCAAACGATTTGACATCGTATTTTTCAAGCATATAGTTAAACCCTGATTTCAGAGCATTCAACTTAATAAATGGTCCTGCTAAATAGCACGAGGGAGCTCGTTGAAGCAAGAAATACAGTGCTAACCTAAAAGCTACTGCTCGATGATTATTAGTTTTTTTACCGTTTGTATCGTTGTTTCCCGTTTCAATTTTTTCGGGAACATCGTCATCATTTTCTGTTGCAATATCTTCATCAATTTTATAGATTTCGTCATAGAAAAAGAAGTCGACTTCAAGATCAGGTTGCAATGCCAAAAGACGCAAAACTCGCTCAGGGGTTAAAACAAACACATTCCTTTCACCAAGCTCCAGATCGCGATACACGGAATTATGCACCAGATAAGATAACTTATGTTGCTTAAAAAATAGAGATAAGTCTTCAGTAACTTCCATCAACAATGCAACGGTCGGAAGTACAATAACAATGTTATTGTACTGTTCGCTATTGCGGTAGATGATTTCTTTCAACAAAAAAGTTTTACCAAATGACGTGGGGGCGCTCAAGAACAGCTTTCTATTTCCCTCGTCAAACGCATCTAATGCGTTCTTCTGCATCCGATCCAGCACAAAACACGTTGGCGTTTTATAGTACTCTGCAATACACTCGTCTCTCAGAGAGTCTATCGTATCTGTCTCAATAGTTTCTGCATAAAGTCCATTAAGGCGGTTATAGCCAAACGTTCTCAGTTTAACACTTGCGGAGAATAGCGTAGTTTCCAAGAGTGCAATATCTTCTTGAGGAATTCTATTATTTTTGCGTTCCTCTGATAAATAGCAAATCAAGTTTTTTGTTTTTGTAATTTGCTGACTATCTAATTCAGGTCTGTTAATCAAGGACAGCAACTCTCGTATTAATTCTCTTGATTTTGTCATTGGCATTTCCTCAATGTCAAAAACTCTTTGCGTATTTCTTTAAGATTACGAACTGGGAAAACAAGCAAAAGAACCTCTACATTTAACCCATCACAATCGAACACAAACCCATCAAAAGCATCATGGCATTTAGTTTTAATACAATTCAGAAGCTCTTCTTTATCTGAATACTCAGCTTCATCTGCAATTATCAAGCACGGAACACGTATAGTGATATTTTGAGATACAAAGTAATCATGTACCTTGGTATAAAGAGCCGCCTCATTCGTAAGATGTTCCAAGCAAATGTCATTTATGTCGTCAATTATTTGTTGGAGCTCATCAGAAATATTTGATGTTGCACGCATAATATCTGCCATGATGACCATTGCACCTGAAAAGTAATTCCTCAAGATGCTTTTCCCGATATCGTCTTTGATTCCTTTCAAGCAATAGTCCCACGTGCCAGTCTTTACCTGTCCAACCCACATGTATTTTTGACCATCTTCAACAGAAAAAAGCATACTATCATGCCCTTTTATCTCATGACCAGTTCTCTCAGAATTTATCTCTTTCCTGGGATACCGTTCCTAATATTTCACCCGAGAATACAGCATTTGAATATGACTAAAAAAGCACTTAATAAAACTATCAAGAGCAAGTTCGCCCAGTAGTCCATCCGTCTCCCTCTCAGTTTTAGGAACACGGCGCTCATATGCATTACGTGCAGCTGTCCTAAGAGTAGCAAAATGTCCCCTATTATACTCTTTTTCAATCTCTTCTTTCTCGTAAGCATAAAATACAACGCTGTCGAACATAAGGTCAACGAACTCGGCTTCAAACGACGGGTCTGTAGAATGATGGTACGGATACGTTGCAAAAGTATCTATATATGGCTGATATCGAAATACGATAGGGGTAATTCGGGTTCCTATTAATTCTTGGAATATCTGTATAGCTTCCATTTTTCCTCCAATCACAGGCTATCCGCACCATCATTCTAATAAGTATTGTGCAAACTTAAAGGCTGCCGTCCCTATTCCACATCAAATCCACCCTCAAGAATGAACTTTCTCAGAAGCTGATCGACTTTCATGTTGATCTGGAACGGCTTGATTACGGAGCCTTCAATCGCTTCTAAAAATGCCTTTGCGGTTACGCGATCAACCGTTGCCTTCAACTTGTCGAAACGGCCAAATTCATTGATATTTGCTTCGGTGACCTTCAGCTGCATGAATGTGCGAAGCATTGCTTCATCAACTCCGATAGCAGTAGCAAAGCGGCGAATCTGGTCATTCTTGGCGCGAGTCATGTATTCTGTAATGTAATCGCGCAGTGTCTTACCCTCATCTACAATCACATCGCCGTTCTGTACGTCGTGCAAGAAGATATTGGCATACTTCTGCTCTTCCTGCGTCAGGGTAGCAAACGATTTATGTAGCTCGTCCAGTACCGCAGCAGTCTCTGTTCCATCCTGTAGGGCTTTAATGTACTTCTTAAACCGGGAGTTCATATAGTTGGCATCAATGACACCGGTATTGATTTCCGTCAAATAGGAGTCAATTTCATACGGAACATCATCTTCACTGGAACCTGCACCACCAGAAAACAGTTCTTTATAACGAAGTGCAAGGATAAGGTAGGTTGTTTCATCCAAACGGAGCGTGACATTAACCCATCCACTTTCCGTCTTGATGTCATAAGAAAGCTTCTTCCAATTAAAGCCCTGGATCTTAGCGGCTTCAAGATAATTGTTGAACTGCTTAAACAGCTTTGCAAATTGTCCACGTTCAGCATGATCAGCAGGCAATTTCTCAAAATTCTCAATTCCTGCGGAGTGGAAAATGGCTGCAATATCGTCATATATTGCGTTCATCTTGCCAAGGTTAAATTCCAGCTTGTCCGCAAACATACCGAGGGGCTTATCACCGGAATAAGACTTGAACGCAATACCTATATTCCGCTGCATGGTATACGGCTTCCGATAGTACCGAATTGTGCCGAACGGTTTCTCTGGGCCATAAAGACGGTTTGTACGAGAAAACGCTTGGATCAACTTTTCGTAAACCAAAACCTTGTCAAGATAGAGCGTGTTAATCCATTTGGAGTCAAAGCCGGTCAGCATCTGATCCACGACAATCAGCAAATCAATCTGCTGATCGGGCGTGCGCTCGATAGACTTATACTGCTCTTTGTGCGCCAGACGATAAGAAATATCCTTCTTAAATGCTGCATAGGTAGCTAACTGGAATTTCATACCGTAGCGGGCGTTGTAATCCTCAACGATTTCAACGATAGCATCCTCCTTGAAAGTTGCACCGCCGTTGTTATCAATGCTGGGATCAAACAGTGCTGTAACTTTCAAGGTGCTCTTTTCTTTGAACAGCTTATAATACTGTATGGCTTCTACAATGCTGCTGGTAGCAAAAATAGCGTGGAACTTGCTGTCATGGCTGAGCGTAACCCAATTATCCAGAATATCGTCTACCACGGCATTTTGATGCTCTTCGCGCTCATACTGAGCCGTCGGAATGTAATCCTCAATACCTTTCAAATGGCTGCCATCGGACTGAAGAACGCCTGCCATCGGCACTTTTGTGTGATCCATATAATGCAGATAGACTTTTTTCTTTTTAGGATCTGCCAACGCTTCTGCCTCAGTCGTTGCCTTAGCTCTTTCAAGTGCAACGGCTTTCCGAAGATCACGCTCTTTGTATGTTGGCACCATGTATGGATCAAAGCCCAGGACATTCTTGTCCCGGATGCCGTCCGCAATGCTGTACCTGTGCAGCTCATTGCCGAACACATCCGAAGTAGTGCTCATTTTCTTCTGATTTTCATCGTGGATCGGCGTGCCGGTAAAGCCAAAAAACATGGCGTTCGGGAAAGTTGCTTTGATAGTACGCAGCATTTCGCCAAACACATCGCGATGCGCTTCATCAATGATGAATACGACCCGTTTGTTCTGAATCAGTTCGATGTCGTGCGCATTGAAGCCGTTTTCTTCTTCCACACGGCTCATTTTCTGAATGGAGGTGACAATCAGTGTGTTTGCGGGATCATCGCTCCGCAATTTTGCCACGAGAATATCCGTGTTTTCTGTGGCCTGTACAGAGTCTGTATCGTCAGCAAACCCGCGATAATCCAGCAGAGACTGCGTGCCAAGTTCAACTCTGTCCATCAGGAATACAACCTTGTCGGCATCCTTGGAAGCTGCAATCAACTGTGCGGATTTGAAGCTGGTCAGAGTTTTTCCGGAACCGGTGGTGTGCCAGATGTAGCCGCCCATCTGATCCTTATCAGCCCAACGACGCATAGCAACGCGGCTGGTAATACGAGAAGTCGCATAATACTGATAGCTGCGCATCACTTTCAAAATGCCGTCGGTATCATCGGCAACGGTATAAAAGCCGATCAGCTGGTGCGCCATTGGAATAGAGAGCAGATACTGCGCAATATCCTTCCAGTTGTTCAATGGCTCATTGTTGGCGTCCGCCCAGTGGAAGTAAAAGTCTTTGTTAAACTTTCCATCCGGGCCGGGGTTGGCAAAATAGACTGTTTCATCCGGCTGCATGGCAATGAAAATCTGCACAAGGGCAAACAATCCGGAGAAAACACCCTCGTGTGCATATTTTTCGATCTGGTTGTAGGCTTGACTGACATCCACACCGCTGCGTTTCAGTTCACAGTGAATCAGCGGCATACCGTTGA
>CAMEZQ010000016.1 GCA_945947915.1 uncultured Clostridia bacterium
AAGGGCGGTTCCGCCAATCCTCAATGTGGATATAGGCTTTCTTGTTCAGCTCACTGATGGTGGCAGGAGATACCTTGCTGCCCCACAGGGCCTCGGTAATGTCCTCCACCCGGCGTACGGAAACACCAGCGAGATACATCTCAATGAGGGCTTCCTCCACGCTGCTCTCCCGGCGGCGATACCGCTCAATAATGGCCGTTTCAAAAGAGACGCCCTTGAGACGAGGAACATGGAGTGTGACGTCTCCGGAGGTGGTGGTAAGGTTCCGGTCATAGTGGCCGCTGCGGTAGCCCTGGCGAGCCTCATTTCGCTCGTAGCGGGCAGCCTGGGTCAATTTCTCTGCTTCCTGCTCAAGCAGTTCGTTCGGCGTTTCTTCTACGCTGCCTCGAACCAGTTGGACGTTTTCTTTTGTGTGGTCATGATTCATCAGCTCCCTTCGTTTTTGGTTTGGGTGGACCGCGATATACTCCTGTAGGTAGTTCTATTACACTGCCAATCTGCGATCGTGTATCGCAACAGACCCAGTTCCGGGTCTAGCCTTTCATAATCAAGGAGCCCGGCATCATGGAAGTAGTCCATTAGCTCAAGCGCTTCTTTTTTCGAATGAACTCGAAGAATACGCGGAAGAGCGGATAGCTTACAGATCCATTGTCCAGGAGCCTCCATATAGCGCTCATTTTCAAAGCGTCTGGTATTGCTGCGGAAATTTGCATAGGAATACAGCGCCATGAGGCTGAACAGATGGAGGGTTTCTTCATTATGAAAGTTCTTGTGGTCGTTGAAGTGACGGAACCATTTCTTTTCAACGCGTGAACACGGAAAGCATGTCAGTTGCTTTTGCTGAGTGCAGGCCATACCAAGCACCTCCTTCCTTAGTTAGTAAATAATCAACCTCAAGTCCTCTGGTCTGGAGGATCACGGGCATTTCAGCCTCATCCCATTCTTATGGGCAGTCCGCCCCTCGGTGTGTGGCCTAGCCGGGCGGGGTATCATTATTTTCCCATGCTGTCGTCGCTCTGAGCTTGTCCTCGGCTCTTAACACCTGCTTGCGGTGGCTCGAACATGGTAACGTCTTGAGGTCGTATGAAATTGTCAAGGTACAAGGTATATCAAGATGAGAGGGTTAGAATTGGGGCGGTTTGAAACCGTCAGTGTGCACCTCTCGTAATAAATGGAGAAAAAGGGGGGTAAACTTGCCACCCTAAATCCAAAATTTTTTGAAAAAAATAAAAATCCTCATTTCCGACCTGGGCACGATCGGAAATGAGGCAGATTAAAAGGCATAAAAAAACACCGTTGCACTGAGCATATACTCAATGCAACGGTGTTTATATTATCTGAAGAAAGTGTTGATCTTAGTCGAAATCATCGAAATCCATAGGATCGAGGCCTGCTTCTTCAAGAGCCTCTCTGCGCTCGTCCTCGTCCATCCAACTGAGCTCGTCACGGTCGAGACCGGCTTCTGCAAGCACATCATCCGTTGTGCTGTCTTCGTCTGCCATGACAACGTCGTTGAAGAACTGAAACTCAGCAGCACGCTCAAAGGCATTCATCTTTCCATCATGGTTGAAATCAAACATGCCACCAAATAAACCTTTACCCATAAAGATCCTCCCATCAATAATTAGTAAATTCCAAGCCTGGAATCATGAGTTTGAGTTAGCTCCAGTCCTTGTCGTTATACGGAGTATCCTCCACACCGTCAGAATTAAGCTTATGTACCAGCTTGTCCAACACACCATGCCACAGGTTGCGGAACCAGTGAGTATCGCCGAACCACTTAACTATGGTGGGGCTGACAGCGTAGTAGGTACGGATGAATGCACGACCGGCAGCATAGTTTGCGAGCGTGTTATCTCTGAATCGTCTCAAAGTCCACACCTCAGGGCAGTCATAGGAGCCATATACGCAAGTGGCGACATAACAGCCCTGGCTACTGTTGTGGTTGTAGCCGCCAAAGACGCCGGGGTCACTGGAGCCGGCAGGATTGCCTTTGGCATCACGGTGATTATATCCGCCGAACATCTTGGGATCAGAGTGACCGGTCTTACGGCCTCTGCTGTCGTAATGATTATAGCCACCAAAGAAAGCAGGATCACTATGCCCAGTCTTGCGGCCATGGCTGTCGTAATGGTTGTATCCACCGAAGAAACCAGGCTCACTATGGCCAATCTTCTTTCCGTGCTCGTCATAGTGATTAATTGTTCCAAACAGGCCGGGGGTGCTTCTACCTTTATTAGCCATGATATTTCCTCCTTTAGCTTTCTGATCACAGTCTAACATCAAAACTGTCCCATAAAACGGCCTACGAATAAATAAATCAAAATAATTAAAAGAAAAATCGAATTAGGGGGCAAGAAATCGTCTATTTTTCTCCATTTATTATGAAAAGAATTCTTGGAGGTATGTTTATGGAGGATTAAGCTGACGATTTCTCAAACATTTTGTTTTGAGTTTTGTTGTTGTTTGCGCCTGCTATTCGTAATTCTATATGATGAAGAAAAACGCAGGCGGCTGTCACATCATGGTATTTGAAAGGAGAAAATGATGACATCCACTGCTTTTAAGATATCGCCTGCTCTCTGGGTTCTTTTTATGTTGTCCTTAAAATGGGACAGCTTGCGTGATACTCTTGCATCATAGGCAAACACTACAAACGTGGGAGGAGCAGTGATTATGCTGACTAAAGGTGTAACGCAGGCAGTGATTAAGACTTTTATAGAGGTGCTCAGAATCCAAAAAGAAGAATCTGATCGGATGGAAACATTGGAAAAGTTCGATCAAGTCTTCGGCATGAGCATCCCTGGATGGGAGCAAAAGTTTATTGAAGAACTCCGGGAGTACGATGGTGCAGATGCGGCGATTAAATCTGTCGAGGCATTTATTTCCAAATACCACGTATATGGGGAAGACGGCAGTCTAAAGTATGAGCGAATCCGTGTAGGCAATGGCTATCATTCTCTCACAATCATTTACGACTCCTCTGCGCCGGTAGGACAGGAGTTCAAAGTGGAGGAACATCCGGACATTGAAAGCATGAGTTTAGAGGAGCTGCGTGAGTACTATGAGGACTTAGAAGCAGCCATTGGAGAGCTTGAAGACGATGAGCCCGATGAAGATGATACCGAAGAGCACGAAAAATGGGATGACGAGTACTCTGACATTGAGTCTCTCATGGAAGAGATTGAGGAGCGTATCGAAGAAATGCTCAATAAGAATAGTGAGGAGGAGAATTGATGAAGGTGTTGAAAACGGTAAGCCTTACCCTTAATATTGTTTCCATTTTACTGAGCCTATTTACCATTGTGTATATCTTGGTTAATCGGAAAAAGTCAATTGAAGAGTAAAATCACACTCGAATGCACATACAGAAAAAGGCATAAGGGGATCTGCATCACATAGAAACCCTTATGCCTTTTTGTGCTTAGTTGGAGACAAGCTTAGGCGCTCATTACACCCACAACAATCCATAGAATGATGCCTATGATAAGTAATACCCAACCGATAGGCTTCTTACCTGGATCCTTTCCGCATATGAGGAACAGACCTACGATAGGCATAAAGAAAATGATTAGGAGCAGATAAACAATACAACCAATTGCCGCATCGTCATCAGATCGTTTTCTGCCATACCTCATATCATTCACTCACTTTCGGTTATCATATATGGTCACCTTATCATGTTTCGGATAGGGTGTCCAACACTTCTTGCCAGTATTGGGCTTTTTCGTATGGGAGAAGACGTACGTAGCATTCATGGAAGAATAGCTGTTTAATTTCAAGGGCGCTTTTTTCTCCGAGATTTCGGACAGACCGTATCCCATTTTCAGAGGTAAGTAAATCTCGTACCCGACTAAAGGAACCGGCATTAGCGCGTTTTAATCCGTTAGAAGATCTTACAGTGAGATTGATCTCATCGATGCTGATGTCATCCAAACGTGTGTCATAAGGCACAGGCGCGTTGTGAGCACCTAACTGATAGAGAGTGGTATTGATGCCGTTCCTGTCGGCTTCTGCGCGAAGGGAGAGTGCACGATCGGTGACATTGGGGGGCACGCAACCTTCAGGCTTTTCTCTTGGCTCCTGTGGCTTGCCGGGAACCCAGGATATCCAAAGCTTACCGGCAAGATAATCTTGATATGAAGCAGCATCTAGTGAAAAGGTACCCCAGTGTGTCGTTACGATATATCTCGCGCCATTTTGCATATTTTTTGCCTCCTTTTTTACGTTCCTCCCGAAAAATAGGCGCAAAAATACCTGTCGCGAGACAGGTCATATCCTATCGTACAAGCTTTGGCACCTTTCTCTCTGGGAGGTTGCCGGGCGGTCAACGGGCTTGTCCCTCGCGCCTCTCTTATAGGTTATGATTAAATTGTAACGACGTCGTTGGTAGCAGATTGCGATAATCTCCTGCTCAACTCTTATTATACACATCAGTTGAGTTTTGTCAAATTAGGCCCGACGATGATACTCTTTGCTACCTGAAAATGTGTGAAGCCTTAAAAAACTCGCTCATTTTTTGTGGCGTAATTGATTATTTGAATATGAGCTCACAAGATAAGTTTGAAATCAGCGGAACTTTTTGATACTAAAATCGGTATTAAAATGAATCGTTCTCATAAGATAATTTGAGACGAATCGGAACAATTCTCCTCAAAAATGAAAAACTGAAAAAAGTTATGAAAAACAGTCATTTTCGATAGGAAATGACTGTTTTTTGGTCCGAGTGGGGCGACTCGAACGCCCGGTCTCTTGAACCCAAATCAAGCGCGATACCACCTTCGCTACACCCGGATATTAAATTTTTTAGTATCAAAATAAACGTTAGGGATTTTTCCGGTTGTGGTAAAACAAGTGGTCAAAAATGATTTTTTCGACACATCTTACCTATATCATAAATTAAGAATCGAGTAATATCAAGGGTTTCAGTGATTCGAAAAATCCGGTACAAACTTTCTGTCGCATCTTCCCAAAGCAGGCGCGCTACCAACTGCGCTACACCCGGTCATCGATTGTTTGTTTGGCAGATACGCTGTATTTTGTATAATAACACGGCAGAAGAAAAAAATCAAGCGTTCGATTCCGTTTGGGATCAGGCGTGAAGAAGCGACAGTGGGGAAGGGGATAAAAAGGGGAAGCGCTGCATGGAAGATAGTATTTAATGGAAGAGATTGTGAAAATTGCGACAATCGATTGATGCATTTTTAACAAAAATAAAAAAGGAGGATGACAAACGACCGGTATGCCAGTATAATGTACGCATGTGACAAGGAAATGAAAAAAGGTATTTTTTATTGAAAATGGAGAGAAAAATGGAGGTATTTTCCATGCTGGAAAAATCGTATTACGACAGGGCTGATGCGATCATTGCATCGCATGGCGCTGTCCAGGCGGCATTGATCCCGATCATCCAGGATATTCAGGCGGAATACAGGTATCTGCCGGCAGAACTGCTGGCCTATGTGGCCAAGCGTCTGAATATCAACGAGGCAAAGGCATACGGTGTTGCCACTTTTTATGAAAATTTTTCCTTTGAACCCAAGGGAAAATATGTAATCAAAGTGTGTGACGGAACGGCTTGCCATGTCCGAAAATCCATTCCCGTATTGGAAACATTTTATAGAGTTCTTGGATTGAGCAAAGAGAAGCATACAACAGACGATATGCTGTTCACCGTGGAGACCGTTTCCTGCCTTGGCGCTTGTGGGTTAGCGCCCACGGTCATGGTCAATGAGGAGGTCCATCCCCGGATGACACCGGAAAAAGCGGAGGCGTTGATCAGCAGTTTGAGAGAGGAGAGCCAGGCATGATCCAGACGAGAGAAGCGATGGATGCGCTGCGGCAGCAGGCAAGGGAAAAGCTGGAATCGTATGACTGCAGGATCCTGGTATGTTCGGGAACCGGGTGTATCGCCACGGGTTCGGAAAGAATTTACGAAAAGTTCCTGGAGATCGTAAAGGACGTGCCGGGCGTAACGCTGGAGTTTGCGCCGCACGACAAGGATGCCCATATCGGCATTAAGAAGACCGGCTGCCAGGGCGTGTGTGAGCTGGGGCCGCTGGTGCGTATTCAGCGGGGCAAAGAGGTCGTACAGTACATCAAGGTCGCGCCGGAAGACTGCGAAGAGATCTTTGAGCGCACGGTCAGACACGGCGAGATCGTCGAACGGCTGCTGTACAGACAGAAAGGCGTTGCGTACCAGAGCCCCGAGGAGATCCCTTTTATTGCCAAGCAGACACGCATGCTGGTGGAGAATTTCGGAAAATATGATTCCGAGTCGCTGGAAGAATACGTCGCCGGCGGTGGATTCAAAGGACTGGAACGGGCTTTGTTTGAGATGCAGCCGGAAGATGTGATTGAGACCATCGACAGATCCGGCCTCCGTGGCCGCGGCGGCGGTGGATTCCCCACGGGCAAGAAATGGCGCCAGGTAGCTGCGCAGAGCGAGCCTGTCCGGTATGTGGTATGCAACGGCGACGAAGGTGACCCGGGCGCGTTTATGGACGGTTCCGTAATGGAAGGCGATCCTTTCCGGCTGGTCGAGGGCATGATGATCGCCGCTTATGCAGTCGGCGCCCGTGACGGCTATATTTACGTCCGCGCCGAGTATCCCATGTCGGTCCGCAGACTGCGCCACGCCATTGAAGAGCTGGAAAAGCAGGGCCTGCTGGGCGATCATATCCTGGGGACCGAGTTTTCCTTCCGCCTGCATATCAACCGCGGCGCCGGCGCCTTTGTCTGCGGCGAAGGCTCGGCCCTGACGGCGTCCATCGAGGGCAAACGCGGCATGCCGCGCGTCAAGCCGCCGCGCACGGTGGAAAAGGGCCTTTGGGAAAAGCCGACGGTTTTGAACAACGTGGAGACCTTTGCCAACGTACCGAAGATCATTCAGAACGGCGCCGACTGGTACCGCAGTGTCGGCACGGAAAACAGCCCGGGCACAAAGACCTTTTCCCTAACCGGCGCGATCCAGAATACCGGTCTGATCGAAGTCCCTATGGGGACCACGCTGCGGGAGATCATCTTTGATATCGGCGGCGGCATCAAAGACGGCGGGGAGTTCAAAGCCGTGCAGATCGGCGGACCTTCGGGCGGCTGTCTGACGCAGGAGCATCTGGATGTTCCGCTGGATTTTGATTCGCTGAAGAAGCTGGGCGCCATGATCGGTTCGGGCGGCATGGTCGTCATGGACCAGCATACCTGCATGGTCGAAGTGGCGCGCTTCTTTATGAACTTTACGCAGAATGAGAGCTGCGGCAAATGTGTACCCTGCCGTGAAGGCACCAAACGGATGCTGGAGATCCTGGAACGCATCGTGGGCGGCCGCGGTACGATGGAGGATCTCGACATGCTGGAAACGCTGGCGTCGACCATTTCCGAAACGGCGCTGTGCGGCCTCGGTAAGAGCGCAGCACAGCCGGTCATGAGCACGCTGCATAATTTCCGGGACGAATACATAGCGCATGTGGTGGATAAAAAGTGTCCGGCCCACGCCTGCGCCGCCATGCGCCGCTTTGTCATCAGCGCCGACCGCTGCAAGGGATGTTCCAAATGCGCCAGGAACTGCCCGGCAGACGCCATCAGCGGCGTCGTCCGTTCGCCTTTCCGCATAGATCCGGAGAAATGTATCCGCTGCGGCGCCTGCGAAAGTGCCTGCGCCTTTGGCGCCATCCATATTGAATGGTAGGAGGAGAAGCAAGATGCGTTATATGACGATCAACAACAGAAGAGTGGAGTTCAGCGACGAAAAAAATGTTCTGGCGGTCATTCGCAGCGCCGGTATCGATCTGCCGACCTTCTGCTATCATTCGGAGCTTTCCACATACGGCGCCTGCCGCATGTGCGTGGTTGAAGACGACCGGGGCAGGATCTTTACTTCCTGCTCGGAACCGCCCCGGGACGGTATGGTGATCTATACCAACACCCAGCGGCTGCAGCAGCACCGGCGTATGATCCTGGAGCTGCTGCTGGCTTCGCACTGCCGGGACTGCACGACCTGCGTTGTCAACGGCGACTGTACGCTGCAGAAGCTGGCCAAAAGACTGGGCGTCCGGCAGGTGCGTTTTGAAAACACCAGAAAAGAACTGCCCATGGATACCACTTCGCCCAGCATCGTTCTGAACCCCAACAAATGCATCCTGTGCGGCGACTGCGTCCGCACCTGCGACGAGATCCAGGGGCTGGGGATCCTGGATTTCGCCTACCGCGGATCCAAAGCCATCGTGGCGCCGGCCTTTGGCAAAAAGCTGCGGGAAACACAATGCGTCGGATGCGGACAGTGCCGCATCGTGTGCCCGACCGGCGCCATTACGGTCAAATACGACGTTGAAGCCGTATGGGAAGCCATCGGCGACCCCAAAAAGCGCGTGGTGGCACAGATCGCGCCGGCCGTGCGTGTGGCCATCGGTGATAAATTCGGGATCGCCAAGGGTGAAAATGCGCTGGGCCGGCTGGTGACGGCGCTGCGCCGCATCGGCTTTGACGAAGTTTACGATACCAATTTCGGCGCCGACCTGACCGTTATGGAGGAAAGCCAGGAATTTCTGGAACGTCTGGAGTCGGGAGAGAACCTGCCGCTGCTGACCTCCTGCTGCCCCGGCTGGGTCAAATTCTGCGAGGAACGCTATCCGGAATTCCGCGGCAACGTTTCCACCTGCCGAAGCCCGATGCAGATGGTGGGCGCCGTGCTGAAGGAAGAAGCCCGCGTGCATCCCGATCCCGACGGCAGGGAGACCGTCGTTGTGGCCATCATGCCCTGCACGGCCAAAAAGGCGGAGATCCGGCGGCCGGAGCATTTCACCGACGGCGTCCAGGATGTGGACTACGTCATCACGACGGCCGAGCTGACCAGCATGATCCAGGAGGCCGGCATCGATCTGGCCGCCCTGGAGGAACAGGCGCTGGACATGCCCTTTGGCATCGCCTCGGGCGCCGGTGCGATTTTCGGCGTCACGGGCGGTGTTACGGAAGCTGTTCTGCGCCGGCTGGTGGGCAGCAGCCGCAGCGAAGTGCTGGAACAGATCAGCTTTACCGGCGTGCGCGGCATGGAGGGCATCAAGGAGACCGTGATCGACTATAAAGGCAGAGAGCTTCACATTGCCGTTGTCAACGGCCTGCGCAACGCGGCAGCCGTGCTGGACCGCGTCAAGGCAGGGGAGAGCCGGTATGATTTCATCGAGATCATGGCCTGCAAAAACGGCTGTATCGCCGGCGGCGGGCAGCCCTTCCCGGTGGTGGTTTCCACGAAGGAAGCGCGCCAGAAGGGGCTTTACAAGATCGACCGCACCTCGCAGATCAAGCTGTCCAACGAGAATCCGCTGATCAAGCAGGCATATAACGGTATTCTGAAAGGCAAAGAGCATAAGCTCCTGCATAATACCCACGGCGCACATTGATTTTGGCCCGTTTAACAGATCACAGAAAAGGCATGGCATTCGGCCATGCCTTTTCTGCCTGCCGAAGCCGGGGAAGAAGGTTGCGCTTTTATTCCGGGTGATGTAAAATGAACAAAAAAGGGCGGCTGAAAAGCGCCCGGTATTCCTGTAAGGAGAATAAAGATGTTTGAATTTGGTTCTTATCCCTACGCCTCCCGCCGCTTTGTCAAGTATGCGGTCAACGGCATGTGCGCCACGTCCCATCATCTGGCGGCCCAGGCCGGCGTCGATGTGATGAAAAAGGGCGGCAACGCCTTTGACGCGGCCATTGCGGCGGCTTCCTGTCTGACCGTGCTGGAGCCCCAGTCCAACGGCATCGGCAGCGACGCCTTTGCCATCATCTGGCACAAGGGCAAGCTCTACGGCCTCAATTCCAGCGGCTTTATGGGCAAGAGCTTCAGCCTGGAAGCCATGCGCCGCAAGGGGCATGAAAAGATGCCCATTTACGGCTTCGGCTCGGTGACTGTGCCCGGCGCGCCGGCGGCCTGGGCGGCCGTCAACCAGCGCTTCGGCCGTCTGCCGCTGACCGACGTTCTGGCGCCGGCCATCGGCTATGCTGAAAACGGCCAGGCCTGCACCCAGGGCCTGCACGATATGATGACCCTGTTTTCCGGCCGCCTGAAGGATCAGCTGTCGGGCGCCCCCGAATGCCAGGCGTGGTTTGACTGCTTCATGCCCGAAGGCCGTGTGCCGGAGGTCGGGGAGATCTACCGCAATCCCGATCAGGCCGCCACGCTGCGTGAGATCGCCGAGACCAACGCCGAGAGCTTCTACCGCGGCCGGCTGGCCGAGCAGATCGACGCCTATTCCAACAAATTCGGCGGCTGGATCCACAAGGAGGATCTGGAAGCCTTCCATCCCGAATGGGTCGATCCCGTTTCGGTCAACTACCGCGGCTACGACGTCTGGGAGCTGCCGCCCAACGGACAGGGCATCGTGGCGCTGATGGCCCTCAATATCCTCAGAAACTTTGAGCCTTCCCGGGACGACGTGGCCAGCTTCCACCGGGAGATCGAAGCCCTCAAGCTGGCCTTTGCCGACGGCCAGCGCTATATCGCCGATCCCCGGAACATGGAGGTATCGGTACAGGATCTTCTGTCGCCGGCTTACGGCGTCGACCGCGCCAGGCTGATCGGCGACCGCGCCATCCTGCCCACCTGCGGCAAGCCGACAGCCTCGGGCACTGTGTATATGTGCGCCGCCGACGGTGAGGGCAATATGATCTCCTTCATTCAGAGCAACTTCAGAGGCTTCGGCTCGGGCGTCGTCATTCCCGGCACCGGCATCGGCCTGCAGAACCGCGGCCTGGGCTTCAGCCTGGATCCCGCCAGCCCCAACTGCGCCGCTCCCGGCCGGCGTCCCTACCATACCATTATTCCCGGTTTCCTCACCCGGGGCAAAGAGGCCGTCGGCCCCTTCGGCGTCATGGGCGGCTTTATGCAGCCCCAGGGCCACCTGCAGGTCATGCTCGATTACATCGACAAGGGTCTCAACCCCCAGGCCTGCCTGGACGCGCCCCGCTGGCAGTGGACCGAGGGCAAGAAGGTCTCCTTCGAGCCGGCCTTCCCCGAATATATCATCGACGCCCTCAAGGCCCGGGGCCACGAGATCGCCATCGAGCTCAATCCCGGCAGCTTCGGCCGCGGCCAGATCATCTTCAACACCGGCAAGGGCACGCTGATGGGCGCCACCGAGCCGCGCTGCGAAGGCGCTGTTCAGGCCTGGTAATGGCTGGAATAATCAGATAGCAATGCTGTAAAAAGCGTCCCGCCGGGGGTCCGGCGGGACGCTTTTTTGCTGGGCGTATCATCTGGAATATCGGGTCATGGCAGGGCGACGGTGAGCACGGGCAGGCTGTCTGCCGGATTCAGAGTGTCGAGGGAGACCCGCTGGTTATAGGCATACAGGGAACCGTCATCCGATCCGTTCAGGTCGAGGCCGCAGCGCGCGGCGTAGGCCAGCCCGGTCTGGTCAAAAACAAGAAAATAAAAATTGCAGCTGTTATAGTGATCGTCGGCATAGACGATGGCCAGACGGCCGTCCCCATAGGCGTATTCCAGGACATTCCACCGATAGAGATACTGGCTGTTCAGGATGGGATCATAGCTGCCTTCGATGGTCTTTTGATAGCGGCCGTCGGCGTCGGCGGTCAGCAGCAGCAGATGCTGATCGTAGAAGCTGAGCAGGATATTGCCCCGCTGCACCAGCATATCGCAGTCATAGTCGGATGATTCCGCGACCTTATATTGCTGCCGCACCGTCATGGCGGGCAGGTCATAGACGGTCAGCATCCGGCCATCAGGCGTATTGGCCAGCAGAAACAGGGCAGTTTCATCCGGGTCGGTCTGCAGATCCAGCACCTCGATGTCATCGGCCAGCGGGACGGCCAGACGGATGGGGTGGTCGGGGTCGGCCGACCGGACATCCAGGCCGCTGCCGGTCAGCGGACAGACGAAGATGCCGTAGCCATCCGGCAGATGGCTGGTATCGATGACCGTGCCCTGCGTGGTATGACTGCCGAAGGTGAAGTAATAACCCCCCTCGGTATAGGCCGACAGAGCATTGAAATAGAAGCCGCTGTCTTCCACAGTGGCGCTTTCGACATCGGTGACATTGCCCGAGGCATCCCGGGTGACCGTCACTTTTACCTGATGCTGGGGCAGCACCGGAATACGCAGCCAGTCGCTGAAGATCTTCTGCTCTTCCTCCGATACAAAAAGCCGGCGGATGTTGTTGCTCCGGGAGGGCAGCAGAATGTCGCAGGAGATGAGATAATTTTCGTAAAAGTCGGCCAGATGATAGACCCTGGTGCGGGTCTCACCGGCCGGTGTTTCCTCGGCCAGCGCCAGCGCCGGGCGCAGCATATACTGGGTGCATTGTTCCTCCAGGTCGATATTGCCGGTAGAGGAGGCGCCCACATCGGTGACGACGCTCAGATCGAACCAGGGGCCTTGCAGGGAGCTGCGGCTGGGATCTTGGCCGGTAAACCAGCTTTCGGTTTGGGTGCTGCCGCCGAAGGTGTGGCGGACATCCCAGTAGAGATGAGAATCCATCGTGGCGCGCAGGGTGACGGCTGTGCCGTGGGCGGCTGCGGGATCGCCCTGGATGGGGTTCTCGATAAAGGCCACATCATTGGCTTCGGCCTGCAGCCGGGTCTGCAGAATGGGCAGGCAGATCAGGGCGGCAGCCAGCAGGATACAGAAAAGCGCAAAGCGTGTTTTCATAGGCTTACTCCTTTGACGCGTCTGCTTCATCCGGGGCGCCCTCCGCTTCGGCAGAGCCGGTGCGAAACAGGGCGTCGCGGGCACGGGAGGGCTGATAGTGGTAGGTCTCCTTGATGAAGGCCGACAGGGTGCGGCCCTCGTCTTCCAGCGCGTCCGCCTGCACGTCGGCGGCCACCGTGCCGTCTTTGAGCACCACAGCGCGGGAGATGAAGTTTTCCACCTCGTCGATGAGATGGGTGGACAGCACCAGGGTCTCCGACGGCTCCAGCAGCCCCAGCAGGACCTTGTAAAAATCCTCGCGGTTGAAAATATCGTTGCCGGCGAAGGGTTCATCCAGCAGGATGTAGTCGGCGCCCTGGGACAGGGCCAGAATGACTTCAAACTGGTTTTTCTGTCCGGTGGAGAGGGTGCGCAGCAGACGGCGGCGGGGCAGGGCGAAAAAGTCCATCAGCAGCCGGAATCGCCGGTCGGAGAAGGCAGGGAAGTGGAGTCTGTAAAATTCCCGGTGGTCTTCAGCCGTCAGATTGGGGAAAAAGGAATGTTCGCTGGTACCGAAGGAGAGGCGGGCGATGTTTTTGCGGTCGATGGGGCAGCCGTCCAGCGTGATGCGGCCGTCGTAGCGCAGCAGCTGCGGGATGCATTTGAGCAGCGTGGTCTTGCCGGCGCCGTTGCTGCCGAAAAGGCCGACGATCTCGCCGCTGCCGATGGTCAGATCGACCGTCTTCAGGGCTGTCCGGCCATTATAGCTTTTGTGCAGGTTCTGGATCTCCAACATCAGAGGATACCTCCCGTCAATTCGTCAAACAAGATGCGCAGCTGATCCGGGGAGACCGAGCCTTCCGGCGCTGCGGCCAGATAGAAAAGATAATAGAGCATCAGCAGGCCAAAGCCCAGCAGCAGAGCCAGCAGCGCGGCGGCCGCCGGCACGGCCAGACAGCGGCGGTGCAGTTCCCACCGGTCGGGCAGCCGACGCATGGTGTAGATGCTGCGGCCGTCCTGCCAGTGCTGAAAATAGAACCAGGCCGCCAGAAGGGGCATCGACAGGGCAATGGCAGGGAAAAGCACCAGCCAGCCCGGCGCGACGGCGTGATAAGCGGGCATCATCATGCCCGGCTGATAGACGCGGACGCCGTCGACGACGGTAAAAAGATAATCGCGCTGGGAGAGGATCTGCAGGGGTGCGCCCAGGCTGAGCAGAAAAGCCGCGATGAAAGCGGCCAGCAGCCACCGGCCGATGAGGACGCTGTTCATGCCGACGGGCAGAAAGCTGCGGCTGCGCGCGGTCCATCGTTCCATCAATCGGCGCATCGGTCATCCCTCCAGAAAGAAACCACAAGTGAGAGGGTGGAGAGCAGGACCAGGACGGTCAGCAGCAGGTCGGTGCCGAAGCTGGCCGTTTCCTGCACGAAAAAGGCCATGGTCAGGCCGATGGGCCAGAGGGGAAGCAGCGTCCGTCTGCCGCGGCGGTTGAAATAGGCGCCCACAGACAGGCAGAGCCCCAAACAGGGCGCCAGGATCAGATTGCGGAGCCAGCGGGTCAGGTCGCCCAGCGGCAGCAGACTGTGCAGCAGCGGACTGCGCCAGCAGGCCAGCAGGTAGGGGTGGCCGCCGGCGTAAGCGCCCAGCGGCGAGCGCATCCAGAGGGCCAGCATGGTAAAAAGAAGCAGGATCTGCCACACGGCGATGAGCAGAAAATGCAGGGCGAACAGGGCCGACCACCAGAGGTGGATCTCTTTTTCCGGCACAGCCAGCCGCCCCAGAGTGTCGTTTACCCGGCCGCCGGCCGTATCACCGGCCGCGAAAAAGAAGAGCAGGGCGGACAGCAGAAAAACGATGCCCAGGATCAGCGCAAAGGGGCCGTCTTCGACCAAGGTCTCAAAGGAAAAAGCATATTGCAGCCCCTGGACGGATTCCAGCTGGCGAACGGCGGCCGAAAGAGCCCGGCGGAACAAGAGATACTGGGCGACGCCGGCAGCCGACAGAAGCAGCAGCAGAGGCAAAAACACGGGCCGCAGGGCCAGCGTCCATACGGAAAAGCGTTGTTTCATTAAAGACACGCTCCTTTTGAAATCAGAATGGGTCGGGAGGGTCGGCCGGCGTTTCCTCCCACAGGCGTTCAATAGCCGCCAGCGCCTCGGCTTTGGACACGCGCATCTGCCGCATGGCACATACGACGGCGCGGGCCTGGTCCTCCAGCAGCCGGGCGCGGATCCGGTCGTTCTGGGCAGACGTCGTGGTGACGCAGCTTTTGGCCCCCGGGGTAGAGGCGATGATGCCGGCTTCTTCCAAAAGCCGATAGGATTTCTGCACGGTGTTGGGATTGACGCCCAAAAGCGCCGACAGCGCCCGGCGGGAGGGCAGCTCGTCGCCGTCCCGGATGCGGCCGGCAGCCAGCCCGCGCTGGATATACAGGACGATCTGCTGATAGATGGGGCTTTGCCCGTCGGGGACAAAGTCAGAAAAAGAGATCACGGCATCGGCACCTTCTTTCGGTTTGCAGGTCAAACTGTATTATTCAAATAGTACGGTTTAACTGTATTATAAAGATAATACAGTTTTTTGTCAAGCATAAATAAGAAGACCGCCCGCACAGATGGCGGGCGGTCTTCAAGAGGAGAGAGAAAAACGGAATATGCGTTCAAGCATATAAAGAATAGGGCTTAGAGAAGAAAACGGAAGGGACGCTCAAAAAGGCGCATGACAGAAAGCAGCAGGTCGCGCATGGGCGGCATGGAATAGCTTTCGGGCCCTTCGGCCGGCACGGACAGCGCGTTTACCGCGGCCATATAAGATTTGAGCTGCTGTGCCAGAGCCGGACTGTCGACCACCAGCATCAGCTCGGTATCGAGATAGGCACTGCGCATATCGAAATTGAAAGAACCGACGACGGCCAGGCGGTCATCGATGCAGAGGGCTTTGGTGTGGCTGGAACTGCCGCCCTGGTATTCCAGAATGGAAGCGCCGGTGCGCAGAATGTTTTGCTTTTCGTTCAGATAAACGCCCGACCCGAAGAGATTGGCCGAGGTCTGGGGAGAATTGAGGGTGATGCGCAGATCACAACCAGCAGCGGCGCGGGTCAGATCTTCGTACATGGCACGATTGCACACCAGATAGGGGGTGTGCACCTCTGCCTGTTCCCGGGCTGTGCCCAGCAGAGCCATGAGGGCATACCAGACCTGAGGTTCCTTGGCGCCCGTGCCGTTAGGATTGTGGACCATGTGAATGGCATTGGCCGGCAGGGTGCCGGAATCGTCGTAGGGAAGAAAGGCTTCCGGATCGGCGGCCCGGCGGACGGCGGCATGCTCCCGCAGCGACTGCCATACGGCGCGGCATTTATCATCACTGCGTTCCTGCACATGGGGTTTGCAGCAGTCAAGGCCTGTGATGCTTTGGAAATAATCGCGGGTCTCGGCCAGGACGCCGCCGCTGCCGCAGACCAGCACGTCCAGATCCAGATTCTGCGCGCTGCCGTACCGGCCCAGAAAAGCATTGTGGCTGTTGCGGCCGCCGGTCAGCAGGTATTCGTCGTCGACCAGCAGGTATTTTTCATGCATACGTCCCATCAGCTGCCACGGCCGGAACAGATCCAGGGGAGAATAGACGATGTGGGTGATGTTTTCGTGGGCGGCCAGCGCACGGAAAACGGGGCTGTATTCAGTGTGTTCGATGGCGTTGAAGCCGTCGGTCAGCAGGCTTACCCGCACGCCGCGGTCAGCGGCTTCCAGAAGAAAAGCCGCCAGATCGGTGCCGCTTTCGTCATCACGGATATCATAAGTCGAAAGCAGGACCGACCGCTTTGCGTTGGCGATCAGCTGCAGGCGCAGATCCAGCGCCTGCTGGCTGTCGGAGATCAAAGCGACCCGCTGGCCGCAGGGGGAACTGCCGTAAAAGCTGCCGGGATCCAATGCTCCGGCGTAGGCGTCGGAGATCCGGGGATGGCGCGCGTATGCCAGAACGACGCCGGCAGTGATGTAGAAAAGCAATGCGAACAGGCTGCGGCGCAGCAGACGGGAAAACGATCTGTCTGCCCGCCGCAGTCCGGTGGGGCGGTGCCAGAGGAGCTGTGCCAGGCAGGCTGCCGCCAGAAAGAGCAGCACGGCCAGCAGATCACGGGTGAGCTGGGTCAAAACGAAACCACCTTTATTTGGAATACGGGTATTTATATAGTATGGGAAGGCGACCGGCAGTGGGGCTCCCCGGAATATTTTTTATAGCATATCAGCTATTCTTGGCCGTATTGTGTCCCACTTGTGAACAGACCTTGAATCCTGCCAGATTTTTGCGAAATACCCCGATTATTTAAAAACAGATGTATAGAAAATGTAAAAAAATTTAAACTATTTGAATTTTAGCTTGTCAAATAAAATTGGCAGCGCTATAATGGGAAAAAATCAAAACGAGGTGATCCTTTCATGGAAAACGGCTTTGAGAAAAAGGAGCCCGTGCTGCGCGGCGAAAAGGCCCGGGATCCTTACGACGGCATCCGGCCCTGGTCGGCAATTACGCATGGGATCGGCGCGGGGCTTGCGGTGCTGGGGACCCTGTGGCTCCTTCTGCGGACCTGGCAGACGGGCGGCGATGGGTGGAAGATGCTGTCCTTTGCGATCTACGGCGCGTCCATGATCTGCCTGTATGCGGCGTCGACACTCTATCACTGCCTGCGCACCTCGGTGCCCGGAAGGATCCGTCTGAAAAAATTCGACCATATTTCTATTTATCTGCTGATCGCCGGCACATATACGCCGGTCTGTCTGGTGGCGCTGCGTGAAGGCATTGGCTGGTGGCTTTTTGGCATTATCTGGGGACTGGCCGCCGCCGGCTTTGTGATGACGCTGTTTTGGGTCAGCTGCCCGCGCTGGGTATCCTCCACCGTCTATATCGTGATGGGGTGGATCGCCATTGCCGCCGTGTATCCTCTCTGGAAAGGGGTCGGATGGAGCGGCGTTTCCCAGCTGGTGCTGGGCGGCGTGATCTATACCGTCGGCGGCATCCTGTATGCCGTCAAATGGCCGGGTCGGGATAACCCGCGGTTCGGCTGCCACGAGATCTTCCATGTTTTCTGCCTGCTCGGTTCGGCCGCCATGTTTATTATGATGGCCACCGTCATCCTGCCCATGTGACGGAACGTATAAAAGCATGCAAAAAAGCCCGCTGTCTGGATCCGGGGATCGGAGCAGCGGGCTTTTCTTTTATTTCTCCGGCAAAGCCGGGGCAGATGTCAGCGACAGAATTTTTCGATATAATTCTCAAAGGCTTCCCGAATGACCTCCACGGCGGCCTGGCGGCCGAAAACGCCATCGACCAGGGCCTCGCGGTCGGGCTCCAGATGCTTGTACACGCTGAAGAAATGGCTGATCTCTTCGGAGATATGGGCCGGCAGGTCGGTCAACTCTTTATAGCTGTTGTACATGGGATCTTCGTAAGGAATGGCAATGATCTTTTCATCATTGGAGCCGGAATCGCGCATGGAGATATAGCCGACGGGATAGACGCGGACCAGGCTCATGGGGCGGATGGGCTCGCTGCAGAGCACCAGGACGTCCAGGGGATCGCCGTCGTCAGCATAGGTGCGAGGGATGAAACCGTAATTGGCCGGATAGTGGGTGGAGGTGTAAAGGATGCGGTCGAGCCGCAGGGCGCCGGTTTCCTTGTCCAGCTCGTATTTGTTTTTCGAGCCCTTTTCAATCTCGATAACGGCCAGAAAGTCTTCGGGATGCATGCGGGCGGGCTTGATGTCGTGCCACAGATTCATAGTGGATCGGCTCCTTTTGAAGAGTTAAAGGGATATTTGCGGGCAGCTGTTTTATTTATAATAATTGATTATACAATAGGCCGGTGCCGATTACAAGAAAGATTGAAAATATATTTCTTTTTTCTGCGGATTCTGAAGAAATCGGTTGTTTCCGGATGGTCTGCGTGCTATGATGCATTTGTGGGCCCTGGCCGCGCGGGTGAGCTCCGGCGGGTGGGGATACGCAAAAAAATGAGAGGAAGTCGAAAGAAAATGGAAAAACTTTTCAAGCTCCGTGAAAACGGCACGACGGTCCGGACTGAGGTGCTGGCCGGCTTTTCGACCTTCATGACGATGGCCTATATCATCGCTCTGAATCCGAATCTGCTGACCAATTTCGCCACCGGTTCGCCCCTGTGGAACGCCGTTTTCCTGGCTACGCTTCTGTCGTCGGCCATCGGTACTTTTGTCATGGCGTTTGCCGCCAACAAGCCTTTTGTCATGGCTCCCGGCATGGGCCTCAACAGCTTCTTTGCCGTTGTCGTGGCCAATATCGCGGCCATCACCGGTCTCAGCTATGAAGCCTCCTTCAACGGCGCGCTGTGCATCGTCCTGGTGGAAGGCATCGTCTTTATTGTTCTGACCTTCCTGAAGGTCCGGGAAAAGATCGTCGAAGCCATTCCTTACGGCGTGCGCATGGGTATTTCGCCGGCCATCGGTCTGATGCTGCTCAACATCGGCCTGGGCTCCAACGCCGGCATTTACACCGAGAACGGCGGTCCCTTCTATATGCTGGGTACATTCTTTACCAATCTGACGCCCTCCATTACCAAAAACGCCATGGGCGCCGCGGGCTGGCATCGGATGATCCTGTATGTGCTCACGACCTTTATCGGCCTGTTTCTGATCATCGCGCTCAGCCGCAAGGGCGTGCGCGGCTCGGTGCTGTTCGGCATGGTGGGTGCGTCGGTGGTCTATTGGGCCGGCTGCTTCCTTCAGGGGGATAATCCCTTTGCGGCGCTGCAGGGGGCTTCCTGGATGCCGCCCTTTGGCGATATGTTCAGCATGACTTTCTTTAAATTTGATTTCAGTACTCTTCTGCAGATCGGCTGGCTGTCGGCTGTCATGCTGGTCATTACTTTCTGCATGATCGATATGTTTGATACCATCGGTACGCTGGTCGGCACGGCCTCCCGCGCCGGTATGCTGGATAAAGAGGGCAAAATGCCCCAGATGAGAGAAGCCCTGTTTGCCGACGCCGTGGGCACCGTTGCCGGCGCGCTGACCGGCACATCCACGGTCACGACCTTCGTCGAATCGGCCGCGGGCGTCGAGGAGGGCGGCCGCACCGGTCTGACTTCTTTAACCGCCGGCCTGTGCTTCCTGGCCTGTATGTTCCTGGCGCCCGTTGCCGCGCTGGTGCCGGCCCCGGCTACATCGGCCGCGCTGATCTATGTTGGTATTCTGATGCTGGGCGGCCTCAAGAAGATCGATTTTGAGGATATCACCCAGGTCCTGCCCGTGGCGCTCATGTTGATCTCCATGCCGATCTCCGGCTCCATCGGCCACGGCATCGGCATCGCGCTGATCACCTATACAGCGACGGCGCTGCTGACTGGCCGCCGCAGCGAGATCTCGCCGCTGACCTACGGTCTGTCGCTGCTTTTCATTCTGAAGTTCTTCCTGGTCGTCTGATTTTTCTGGCGCAGAAAGACCGGATCCGTTGTTTGCCTGTGGAAAGAGGCGGTATGTCTTCCGACATGCCGCCTCTTTTTTTACGCAGTTTTTTCATTGGCCGGAGCGCGGTTTTTACATACTGGCGATAATATGTACCTGCAATCAAACGAAAGGAATGATTAACATGAAAAACAAAAAGAAACTGATCGCCATGCTGATGACAGCGGCATTTACACTTTCCGCCTTCACCGCCTGCAGCAAGAGCGACACAACGACACAGAGCGGCAGCGACACCGAGAACAACGCTTCGCAGCAGCAGGAAGAGACCAACAACGAGGAAGAGAGCAGCTTCAAGGCCGGCTCCAGGATCATCGTTATGACCCGTGAAGACGGCTCGGGCACCCGCGGCGCCTTCATCGAACTGACCGGTGTGGAAGGCAAGAACGACGCCGGTGAAAAGGTCGACAACACCACTGTGGACGCCGAAGTCAACAACAGCACCTCGGTCATGATGACCGCCGTTGCCGGCAATCCCTACGCCATCGGCTATATCTCCCTCGGCTCTCTGAACGATACGGTCAAGGCACTGCAGATCGATGGTGTTGACGCCACGGCCGAAAACATCGTTGCCGGCAAGTACGCGCTGGCCCGCCCCTTCAACATCGCCTATAAAGATGATCTGAGCGATCTGGGCCGCGACTTCATCGACTTTATTATGAGCGACGACGGCCAGAGCATCATCGATGAGAACGGCTACATCGCCACGATGACCGGTACTGCCTATGCCGGCTCCGGCGAGGGCAAGCTGGTCGTGGCCGGTTCCTCTTCGGTCTCGCCCGTCATGGAAAAGCTCATCGAGGCCTATATGGCCAAGAACACAGGCGCGGACATCGAGCTGCAGGAGAGCGATTCTTCCTCGGGCATGAGCGCGCTGGCAGAGGGCGTCTGTGATATCGGCATGGCCTCCAGAGATCTGAAGGACAGCGAGCTGGAGCAGGGCCTGATCCCCCAGACCATTGCCACCGACGGTATCGCGGTCATCGTCAACAACGACAACACCACCGACAACCTTTCCAAAGATGATATCAAAGCCATCTACACAGGAGAGAAGACGACTTGGTAAGACTGGGCCGCTTCCAGCCTGAAAACAACCAAAAGGCCGCCGAAAGGAGCGGGAAGTTATGAAAAGATCCGAGCGTATTATGAAATGGGTCTTCGGCATCGCCGCCGGAGCATCCGTCCTGGCTGTCGCGCTGATCTGTTACTTCCTCTTCTCCGGCGGCCTTCCCGCCATTAAAGAGATCGGGCCGGTCAGCTTCCTTTTCGGAAAGGTATGGAAGCCGGGCAACGGCCAGTTCGGCATTTTTCCCTTTATCATGGGCAGCCTGTGCGTCACAGCCGGAGCCATTCTCTTCGGCGTGCCCACCGGCCTGCTGGCGGCGGTTTTTATGGCGTATTTCTGTCCCAAAAAGTTTTATAAGATCATGAGCCCCTGCGTCCAGCTGCTGGCCGGCATTCCTTCGGTGGTTTACGGCTTCTTCGCCATGGTCGTCATCGTGCCCTTCGTGCGTGACCACCTGGGCGGCAGCGGCAACAGCATGCTGACAGCGTCGATTCTGCTGGGCCTGATGATCCTGCCCACCATTATCATGCAGAGCGAGGCAGCCATCCGGGCCGTTTCCGAAACCTATTACGAAGGATCTCTGGCGCTGGGAGCCGGCAAGGAACGCAGCGTTTTCAAGGTGATCCTGCCGGCCGCCCGGTCGGGCATCCTTGCCGGCGTCGTCCTGGGCATCGGCCGCGCCATCGGCGAGACCATGGCCGTCGTCATGGTCGCCGGCAACCAGCCCCGCATGCCCCAGGGTATTCTGGAGGGCGTGCGCACGCTGACGGCCAATATCGTCATGGATATGGCCTATGCCACCGATCTGCACCGCGAGGCGCTGATCGCCACGGCCGTCGTCCTGTTTGTTTTTATCCTGATCATTAACATGGTCTTTGCCTTGCTGAAACGGAAAGGGGAGAAGCAGGAATGAGCAGCTTATCTTTGGATCGTCCCAAAGAAGCAGCGCGCCCCCGGCGCGATAACCTGGCCTGGCGCCGGATGGAGGGCAAGGTGCTGCGTGTGCTGGTGACGGCGGCGGCACTTGTGACGCTGGGATGCTTTGTGGGCGTCGTGGGATACACGGTGTTCAGAGGCGTGCCGTACATCAATGCCGATATGTTCCGCTGGAAATACACCAGTGATAATATGTCGGTGCTGCCGTCACTGATCTCTACGGTGCTGATCACGCTGGTCGGTCTGCTGGTATCGGCGCCCATCGGCATTTTCGGCGCCGTTTATCTGGTGGAATACGCGCCCCGCGGCAGCCGTCTGGCCAGCTTTTTCCGCCTGACCACAGAGACGCTGTCGGGTATCCCGTCCATCGTCTATGGCCTTTTCGGCATGCTGTTTTTCGTTTTTGCCCTGGGCTGGGATTACTCCATATTGTCCGGCTCCTTTACCGTAGCCATCATGGTGCTGCCCACCATTATCCGTACCACCGAGGAAGCGCTGAAGGCTGTGCCCGATTCTTACCGGGAGGCCAGTTTCGGCCTGGGTGCCGGCAAGGTGCGCACGATCTTCAGGATCGTTCTGCCGGCCGCTATTCCTGGCATCCTTTCGGGCATTATCCTCTCCATCGGCCGTATCGTCGGTGAAACGGCAGCCCTGAAATATACAGCCGGCACCGTGGCCTCCATGCCCGGGAGCCTGATGGATTCCGGAAGCACGCTGGCTGTGCTCTTTCACAAGCTGTCCGGCGAGGGCCTGCATATGGAAAATGCCTACGCGACGGCAGTCATTCTGCTGTTGACCGTGCTGGCCATCAACGCGCTCTCCTCCTGGATCGCGAAAAAACTGAGAAAAGGAATGTAACTGCATCTATGGATAAGATCGTTACACGGGATCTGCATCTGTACTACGGCTCCTTCGAGGCGCTGAAAGGCATTGATATCACGATCCCTGAAAAAGAAATCACCGCGCTCATCGGCCCCTCGGGCTGCGGCAAGTCGACCTTTCTCAAGTCGATCAATCGAATGAACGACCTGATCGAGGGCTGCCGCATCACCGGTGAAGTGCTGCTCGATGACGAAAACGTTTACGGCGATATGGACATCAACCGGCTGCGCAAGCGGGTCGGCATGGTCTTTCAGAAGCCCAATCCGTTTCCCATGAGCATTTACGACAACATTGCCTACGGCCCGCGCACCCACGGCATCCACAGCCGCAAAGAGCTGGATGCCATCATCGAACGCTCGCTGCGTTCAGCCGCCATCTGGGACGAGGTCAAGGATCGCCTGAAGAAGAACGCCCTGGGGCTCTCCGGCGGTCAGCAGCAGCGGCTCTGCATTGCCCGTGCGCTGGCGGTCGACCCCGAAGTCCTGCTGATGGATGAGCCGACGTCGGCCCTTGATCCCATTTCCACCTCCCGCATTGAGGAGCTGGCGCTGGAGCTGAAGAAAAACTATACCATTGTGATGGTCACCCACAACATGCAGCAGGCCGTTCGTATTTCTGATGAAACGGCGTTTTTCCTGCTGGGTGAACTGATCGAATACGGCACCACCGAACAGATATTCTCGGTGCCGCGCGACAAGCGCACGGAGGATTATATCACGGGGAGGTTTGGATAACATGCGAAACCGCTTTGACCAGCAGCTGGAAGAACTCAATGAGCTGCTTATTGAAATGGGCGCTTTGTGCGGCAGTGCCGTGGCGCTGGATGCCAAGGCGCTGGAACTGGACGATGCCGCCCTGCGGGAACAGGCCGTGCAGACCGATATGAAGATCGACAAGCTGGAACGTGAGATCGAAAGCCTCTGTCTGCGCCTGCTGCTGCAGCAGCAGCCGGTGGCGCGCGATCTGCGGCTGATCTCGGCCGCTCTGAAGATGATCACCGATATGGAACGCATCGGGGATCAGGTCTCGGATATCGCGGAGATCCTGACCCACCGGCAGCTTTCGGAGACCTCCCGGCCGCTGCCGCTGCGGGAGATGTTCCAGAACGTCGTCCGCATGGTGACCGACAGCGTGGAAGCTTTCGTCAAAAAAGATCTGGAGCTGGCCCGCAGCGTGATGGAACACGATGAGATCGTCGACCGGCTTTTTGACCGGACCAAATTTGGCCTGATCGACCTGCTGAAAATCGGCGGTGAGACGGCTGAAGACGCCATTGACCTGCTGATGATCGCCAAATATCTCGAACGTATCGGCGACCACGCCACCAATATTGCCGAATGGGTTGAATTCTCCATCACCGGTATTCATGTCGCGCCGCGCGACTGAGCACTGCCCAAAATAAGAAAATAACGCCGCCTCCAAAGCCGGATAGGCTTCAGAGGCGGCGTTTTCTGCAAAACAGGGGAGACCACCGGATCAGAGGGCGCTGCGGTTCCAGAAACCCAGAACGCGGAAGAAATACATTTCCTTCTCCATCTGGTACAGGGCGGCGCGGGTTTCCAGATTGGTGAAGTCGCCCGAAAGATCGATAAAGACGAGGTCGTCGGGATGACCATCGCCGGGGATAGAACGGCGCAGGCGCATGCGTTCGATATTGAGCTTGGCTTCGGCCAGAATGGACAGAGCCTGGGTCAGAGAGCCGTAATTGCGTTTGACGGCGAAAGCCAGGGTCATGGTGTTGGCGTCGTCGGCCAGGACCAGCCGGTCGGACAGGGCATAGAGCATCCGCCCGTTTTTGGCCGGTGTGACGCTGTTGATGTACAGCTCCGAGCGATAGAAGGCCAGACAGACGCTGTCGGCGTCGCCGGCGCTGTCGTCCCGCAGGAGGACGCGGGCGGCCCGGCCGCTGCAGGCGGCATCGATGGCTTCCTGCACCGTGGGGCAGGGGAGCCGGTCGGTCAGCTCGTCGGGAAGATCGCCGGCGATGGCGGCGGGAAAAGCCACCGGTCCCTCGGGCACGGCGTCGGCCATATGCTGCTCGTGCAGCAGGCGGCCGTCTTCGTTTTTCTTGAGGATCCAGCGGTACTGCTGTCCGCGGTGCATACGGGTCAAGGAAGACCAGAGAGAGGTGGCCTTGAGGGTCAGGTCGGGCGGGAACTGAGCGGCGATCTGCTGGACGTAGCGCAGCTCGTCGTCGTCGTCAAAGATCTCGCGGCCCAGATCCTGCTTGCTTTCGGCCAGACTGCCAGAGAGGGACATGCGCTTTTGAAAAGCTTCGATGAGCGCCTCGTCACAGGTGGCGATGATATGTTTTAAAAGATTGAATTGATTCATGTAGACCGTCCTTTGCGTGCTGTCTGCCGCTTTTTGAAAGACACAGCGTATCCCGCTGCAAAAAGCCGGCAGTCTAAGAATATGATAGACCAGCCCGGGAAATGTTGTCAATCGATTTAATTTACAAAAAAACAGGCCTATGGTATAATAACTGCGGATAATATGCACCGATTTTCTGTAAAGTTTTAATATATTGTGAATTTATTATTTGGGAGGAAACCCGCATATGAGATATATTGATTTCCGCAGTGATACCGTTACGCAGCCCACGCCGGAAATGCGCGCTGCCATGGCCGCGGCAGACGTCGGTGACGATGTCTATCAGGACGACCCCACGACCAACCAGCTGGAGGCGCTGGCTGCCCGGATGCTGGGAAAGGAAAAGGCCCTCTTTATTTCCTCCGGGACCATGGGCAACCAGCTGGCCATTATGGGGATGACCCGCAAGGGCGACGAGATCATCGTTTCGGCCGATTCCCATATCGTCACACACGAGGCCGGGGCCACGGCGCTGCTTTCGGGGGCCAATCTGTGCGCCCTGCATTTTGAAAACGGCATGCCCGACGCCGCGGCCATCGAGCGCGCCATCCGCACGGAGAACGTACATCATCCGGATACGACGCTGATCTCTTATGAAAACGCGCTGGCCAACGGCCGTGTCGTCCCGGCCGCGCGCATGGCGGAGATCTATGAAGTGGGGCAGCGCCGTCACATCCCGGTGCACGTCGACGGCGCGCGGCTGTTCAACGCCGCCACGGCGCTGGGTGTCCCGGTCACCGAGCTGACCCGATACTGCGATACGGTCACCTGCTGCCTGTCCAAGGGCCTCTGCGCGCCGGTGGGGGCCGTGCTGGCCGGACCGGCCGATTTTATCGACCGTTCCCGCCGCAACCGCAAGATCCTGGGCGGCGGCATGCGGCAGACCGGCATTCTGGCAGCCGCCGGCATCATCGCGCTGGAGAAGATGACCCAGCGCCTGCAGATCGACCACGACAACGCCAAATATCTGGCCCACCGCCTGAACGAGATCGAATATATCACCTGCGACGAAGCGGCCGTGGAGATCAATATGGTCTTCTGCACCATCGATCAGCCGGAAGAAAAACTGGCGGCGCTGCCGGCCCGGCTGCTGGAAAAGGGCATTCGCATCGGCGGCTATGAAGGCGGCCCCATGCGGTTCCTCACCAACAACGACGTGGGGCCGGAGGAGATCGACCGGCTGGTCGAGGCCATCCGGGAGAGCTTCTGACGGCTGCCGCCGGTGTGCCGGTGTGGTTTTCGTACGGTTTTTTCCGCGCAGGCGGGAAATTGAATGGACAAACCGGCGGTAATGTGCTATTCTGAAAAGAGATTTGCGGAACTGCCGGCAGATGGATGCAGCTGCCGTATAATATATGAATTTATGTAAAGGGAGATAATAACCATGATCTATCAGTATACGCCCGCGGGCATCTGCGCCCGCAGCATCACCATCAACGTCGAAAACGGCATGGTCACAGACGTCCAGTTTGTGGGCGGCTGCAACGGCAATCTGAAAGGCATCGGCAGCCTGGTCAGAGGCATGCGCGTGGAAGATGTGATCGAGCGTCTGGAGGGCATCACCTGCGGGCCCAAGAGCACTTCCTGCCCCGATCAGCTGGCCAAGGCCCTCAAGGCTATGCAGAACCAGTAAAAAACTTTTTTTGGAGCGAATACACACATGGTAACAGTTAGAGAGATCCTTCATCAGCACGAAGATTACCTGGGCAAGCAGGTATCCCTCAGCGGCTGGGTCAGAACGGCGAGAGACGTTAAGGCCTGCGCCTTTATCGAACTGAACGACGGCTCGGTCGTCCGCAATCTGCAGGTGGTCGTGCCTGCGGACAGCGCGTTTTACAAGCTGGCCGCCGGCCTCAACGTAGGTACGGCCGTCACGGTCCGCGGTATCGTCAATCCGTCGCCCAACGCGCAGCAGGCCGTTGAGCTGACCGCCGACACCGTTTTGGTGGAGGGCGAGTGCCCCGCCGATTATCCTCTGCAGAAGAAGCGCCATTCGATGGAATATCTGCGCACCATTCAGCATCTGCGCCCCCGTACCAACACCTTCAACGCCGTTTTCCGCATCCGCAGCGAAGCGGCCTTTGCCATTCACAGCTTCTTCCATCAGCGCGGCTTTGTCTATGCCCATACACCCATCATCACTTCCAGCGACGCCGAGGGGGCCGGCGCCATGTTCCGCGCCACCACCATCGAGCTGGACAACGTCCCCCGCACCGAGGACGGCGCCGTGGATTATTCCAAGGATTTCTTCGGCACCAGCACCAATCTGACCGTTTCCGGCCAGCTGGAGGCCGAGGTTTTCGCGCTGGCTTTCGGCAAGACCTATACCTTCGGCCCCACTTTCCGCGCCGAGCGTTCCAACACCACGCGCCACGCCGCCGAGTTCTGGATGATCGAGCCGGAAGTGGCTTTCAACGATCTGGAGGCCAACGCCCAGCTGGCCGAGGATATGACCAAGTATGTCATTAACCATGTGCTGCAGAGCTGCCCCGATGAGATGGAGTTCCTCAATAAATTCGTGGATAAGGGCCTCATCGAACGTCTGACCAAGATCGCCAACGAAGAAAAGTTCGGCCGCATTGATTATACCGACGCCATCGCCATTCTGGAAAAGAATAAGGATAATTTCGAATTCCCCGTCTTCTGGGGCTGTGATATCCAGACCGAGCACGAGCGTTATCTGTCGGAAGTCGTTTTCGGCAAGCCGGTCTTCGTCTTTAACTATCCCAAGGAGATCAAGGCCTATTATATGCGCCTGAACGACGACGGCAAAACGGTCGCCGCCATGGATATGCTGGTGCCCGGCATCGGCGAGCTGATCGGCGGCAGCCAGAGAGAAGAACGTCTGGATGTGCTGGAGCGCCGCATGCAGGAATGCGGGCTCAAGGCCGAGGACTACGATTGGTATATGGAGCTGCGCAAGTTCGGCGGCGTCGTCCATTCGGGCTACGGCATCGGCTTCGAGCGCCTCATCATGTACCTGACCGGCATGGGCAATATCCGCGACGTGCTGCCCTTCCCCCGTACGGTGGGCAACATCAGCATCTGATTTTTCCGGCTTTGATCAGCCGGAAAGGCAAAAACAGACAAGGAGAACAAGGGCAGAATGATCATTGGAATCGATATCGGGGGCAGCACGACCAAGATCGTCGGCTTTGACGGCCGGCAGATCGTGTCGCCCATGATGGTCCGTGCCGGCGACCCCAAGACTTCCGCATACGGCGCCTTCGGCCGTTTTCTGCTGGAAAACGGGCTGGAGCTGTGCAATATTGAAAAGATCATGGTGACCGGCGTGGGCTCGAGCTTTCTGCCCGAGACCATCTATCAGATCGAGACCCATAAGGTCGACGAGATCACGGCAGTGGGCCGGGGCGGGCAGTATCTTTCCGGCCTGGACAAAACCGTCGTCGTCAGCATGGGCACAGGTACGGCCGTCATCGGCGTCGAGGGGGAGAATATCGCCCATATCGGCGGCACCGGTGTCGGCGGCGGCACCATCATCGGCATCTGCGACAAGCTGCTGGGCGTGCGCTCCATCGAGCATATCATCGAGCTGGCCCGGCAGGGCGACCTGCGAAAGATCGATCTGACCATCGGCGATATTTCCTCGGAGGATATCTCCAATATGACCGGCGCCATTACGGCTTCCAATTTCGGCAAGGTCTCCGACCTGGCCAGTCCGGCCGACCTGGCGCTGGGCGTGCTCAACATGGTCTTTCAGACCATTGGTATCGTGGCGGCACTGGCCGGACGCTCGAGAGGCATGGACCGCATCGTGCTCACCGGCAACGTGGCCCGGATCCCCCAGGCCGCGCCGGTCTTCCGCGCCATCGAAGGGCTTTACGGCGTTGTGTTCCATATCCCGGACAACGCCGATTTTGCCACGGCCATCGGCGCCGCCATCAGCGGTAAGTAAATTCGGATCCTCAACTTCTGCATAAGGATCTGTACAATATTTGAAGGAGAGATAACTTATGGACATCCGTACAGCAAGCAAGGAACAGCTGCTGGCTATGAAAGAAGAGCTGACAGCCAAGTATAACGAATGCTGCGCCAAGAACCTGAACCTCAACATGTCGAGAGGCAAGCCCGGCGCTGATCAGCTCGATCTGAGCCGCGACATTCTGACAGCCGTTTCCACCAACGAAGACACCATCTTTGAAGGCACCGACCTGCGCAACTACGGCGGCCTGGACGGCATTCCCGCCTGCAAGGCCCTCTTTGCCGAGCTGCTGCACAGCAAGCCCGAGAACATTCTGGTGGGCGGCAACGCCAGCCTGACCATGATGTATGACAACATGATGCGTCTGTGGGTCTTCGGCGACTGCAACGGCAGCACCCCCTGGAGCAAGCTGGACAAGGTCAAGTTCCTGTGCCCCGTCCCCGGTTATGACCGTCACTTTGCCATCTGCGAGCAGCTGGGCATGGAAATGATCAACATCCCCATGCACGCCGACGGCCCCGATATGGACATGATCGAGAAGCTGGTGGCTGAGGACGCCAGCATCAAGGGTATCTGGTGCGTGCCCAAGTATTCCAACCCCACCGGCGTCGTCTATTCTGATGAAGTCATCCGCCGCTTTGCCGCCCTCAAGCCGGCTGCGCCCGACTTCAAGATCATGTGGGACAACGCCTACTGCGTACATCACCTGACCGCTGAGAAGATCGAGATCCTCGACATCTTTGAAGAAGCCGCCAAGCACGGCAACGAAGACATGATCTTCGAGTTCGCCTCGACCTCCAAGATCACCTATCCCGGCGCCGGCGTCGCCTGCATGTGCGCTTCGGTCAAGAACATGAAGTGGGCCAAGAATCTGCTCAAGGTCCAGGCCATCGGCCCCGACAAGATCAACCAGGCCCGCCACGTCAAGTTCTTCGGCAACGCCGCCGGTGTCGCTGCCCACATGGAAAAGCACGCCGCCATTCTGGCCCCCAAGTTTGAGATCGTCCTGCAGATGCTGGAAGAAAACCTGGGCGGCACGGGCGCTGCCAGCTGGCTGCCTGCCAAGGGCGGTTATTTCATCAGCTTTGACGCCATGCCCGGCTGCGCGTCGCGCATCTTCGAGCTGTGCAAGCAGGCCGGTGTAGTCATCACCGACGCCGGCGCCACCTATCCCTATGGCAAGGATCCGCTGGACAGCAACCTGCGCATCGCGCCTTCCTTCCCGCCGGTCGACGAGCTGAAGGCCGCCATGGAAGTCTTCTGCGTCTGCGCCAAGCTGGCCGCTGTGGAGAAGATGCTGGGCTGATCCAGCCGCTTGATCCGGAACACGGCAGACTGATTTTTTACCCATTCAGATCCGTTAAAAGACCTCCCCGCGGGGAGGTCTTTTTTTCGGCGCAAATGCAGCATAAAACGATGAAATTGCCAGTTTATGCATAAACAGCTCCGCAAGAAAAAGGTCGCTTCGCATGAAAAAACGGCGATATTTCTTTTGCGGATAAAAGAAATGCGGAATACCGGCGAAATCTGTCGAACGAATATGGTGGACAACTGCGGCTTCAAATGTCAAAATAAGAATGGGGAGAATAAAGGAGGAGTCGTTGATGGAAGAGTGTGCCGTACGGCAGCGCAGGCGCGTCGTCGGATTGGATGGGGGAGAAATCGATCTGATTTACGGGTTGGTGACCCGTGAAATACGCATGGAGGGAATGACGCTGGAAAACTATGGGATCTGTATTCACGCGGATACGGGTGAACGGATCGAGTCCAGCACCGTGTGGGATATCTCTCCCGATCTGAAAACGGTGGAAGAGCTGCTTGCATTGTTGTACAGAATGGAGGTCACACCGGTAACTTTACAAGATATTGTGTGTGATTATATTGAAAAATAGTTTACATAATGGTATAATCTTGAGAAAGAGGGGAGATCGGCGGCGCCGTGAAAGAGAAAAAAGGGCGGCGCGCCGGTCGGTCTGCTGCGGCAGACACTGATTTGGAGGGATTACCATGAAATGTCCATTCTGCGGTTATACCGAAAGCAAGGTCGTTGATTCCCGGCCCACCGATGAAGGCAGCAGCATCCGCCGCCGCCGGGAGTGCCTTTCCTGCGGCAGCCGGTTCACCACTTACGAAACGGTGGAATATCTGCCGGTCATTGTCGTGAAAAAAGATGGTTCCCGAGAGGCTTTTGACCGAAGCAAGCTTCTGGGCGGTCTGGTCAAGGCCTGTGAAAAGCGTCCCGTGCCGCTGGCTCTGCTGGAAAAAGCTGTGGCAGACATTGAACAGACGATCTCCAATTCACTGAACCGCGAGGTCCGCAGTGAACATATCGGAGAGCTGGCCATGGAGCATTTGAAGCAGATCGACGAGGTGGCATATGTGCGTTTCGCGTCGGTCTACCGGCAGTTCAAAGATATCAATACCTTCATGGAAGAGCTGAATAAGCTGCTTGCGCAATGATAGTGGCAGAGCATGGCTCCCGGCGGCAGGCCGGGAGCTTTTTTTATTTGTCCGGGCGTCAGAAAATACTGCGCAGGGTCGGCTGATCGAAATCCCGCACGATCCGTAAAGCCGCCCGTATTTCGCAGATGGCCGCATAATATTCCTCAGAACTGCCGGTGTTGAAATTGGCCATGGCCCGGGTCAGGGCCAGCGTGACGGTATCGACCTCTTCATGGGTGACCAGGGTGGTGAGCAGATGCTGATTGTCCTGCCACAGGGCGTTGGCCTGGTAAATGGCGGTGGGGTCGCCGGGATCATCGGCTTCCTGCGCGGCGGTCAGCCAGGCATCGACAGCGTCGCAGCACCGTTCAACGCGCCTGTGCAGCAGCCAGCCGCCCAGCGGCATGGCCAGCAGGATCACCCAGGCCAGCAGGACTTTGCTTTTCATAGGTCGGTCCCCTTTCTGGTGAAAATAGTGTTGCCATATGTGTCGGCGCTGAAGAAAAAGACCTGCTCGGGCGTATCGGCGCCGGCAGCTTTGATGACCTTGCGGAGCCAGGCCTCGTCCTGCCCGATGCTTGTCAGGTTGTCGGAGATGACGTGGCCGTCGGAGATCAGCGTGTAAAAGGGCCCCACGGGCTGGATCTTGAGTCCCAGATCTCTGGGGGTGGCCGGCTGCTTTTCCTCTTTGAGCAGGATACTGATCTGGCCATTGGTCTCGATCTGGGCGCGCTTGATGTCGCGGATGTCAAAAATACCGTTCAGGCGCAGATTGGCCAGAATGTCGTCGATAGACAGGCGCAGCTTGTCGATGGCCGGCTGAAGCAGGTGGCCGTCTTTGATGACCAGCATGGGGTTGCCGGTCAGCATGCGGCGGAATCGGATGTGCTTTTGGGAAAAGGAAGAGATGATGACCTCGGCGGCCATCAGCGTCAGAATGGGTACGACGCCGTGGCTCAGTGGTATGTCGACGTCCTGTACAGGCACCGATGCAACAGCTGAGATCAGAATGGTGATGACCAGCTCACTGGGCTGCAGTTCCCCCACCTGGCGTTTGCCCATCAGGCGCACGGCGAGAATGATGACGAGATAGAGCAGCAGCGTTCGTATAAAGGGGACAAGCATGGAGAACCTCCTTTGGCGGATTGTCGCTCGTAAAAGGCTTTGTCCCAGAGTTTCCCCGTTTTTTGGGAAGATATGCAGAAAGGCCCGGAGCACGGGGCTCCGGGCCGTATTTCCGCAGGCTTTTTATATGCGGCTGCGCATAAAAACGCCAGGACAGGGTGATGCTTTATTCAAAATAATCCAGCAGGAAGGCGGCGATAATGGCCGTGCCGGCAGGAATGGAATCGAGGTAGATGTGCTCTTCGCGGGTATGGGCGCCCTTGCCGATGTAGCCGCCGAAGCAGATCGAGGGAATGCCCAGCGAGAAGGGAATGTTGCAGTCGGTGGAACCGGGATAGGTGGCCACTTCTTTATCCCACTGGGTGGCGATGGCTTCCTTGGCGCGGTTCAGCAGCGCGGCCTGGCGATCGGCGGGGATCTCACCCATGCAGGGGCGCTCGCCCAGGACGGTGACATTGAGGGAGAGGCAGTCCTTGCGGGCCTCTTCGATGATCTCGTTGAACCAGACGCCCATCTGATCGAGGCAGGCTTTGGAGTCGCTTCTGTATTCATAGAGCATTTCGGCCTGCTGGGCAATGGTGTTGACCGACGTGCCGCCGGAGATCATGCCGACATTGTAGGTGGTCTTGCTGTTGCCTTCGTGGGGGACTTCGATCTTGTAGAGCTTTTCGATGATGGCAGCCAGACGCTGGATGGCGTTGCGGTTGCCGAAAGCGCCGTAGGAATGGCCGCCTTCGGTGGTCAGTTCGACTTTATAGCGCATGGAGCCGACAGCCTTGTCGCAGACGCCAGTGTAGGAGCCGTCGAGGGAAACGAACTCGTGGATGCGGCCGGCGTAGTCTTTGACGATCTGACGGGAGCCCTTCAGATTGCCCAGGCCCTCTTCGCCGGCATTGAGGACGAACAGGACGCCCTTGGGAGCCGTCAGCTTGTGCTCGATGACGTATTTGATGAGGGTCAGCAGGATGGCGACGTTGGCGGTATCGTCACCGATGCCGGGGCAGGCGGCGACATTGCCTTCCACCTTGACCGAGAAAGGTTCCAGATCGGGGAAAACCGTGTCGGTGTGGGCCATGATGACCAGCAGCTCGTTCTTGTCGTCGCACTGGTAAGGATAGACGACGTTGAGGGCGTCATCGATATAGACCCCTTCGGCGCCGAGGTCTTCCAGCCATTGTTTGATGAAGGCGGCGCGCTGCTCCTCGTGGTTGGAGGGGGCAGGAATGGCGCACAGCTGGAAGAGCAGGTCTTCGATAAATTTCTGATGTTCCTCCAGATAGGCCTTGGCTTCGTTGGACAGTTGCTTAAGCATAGGGAATACCTCCTTGATTTATGATACCATAATAAGAATACCATCGAATGGGACGCAAAACAAGTGCAAATTGACGGGCACAGGTGGATTGTGTTATGATAGAAAAAAAGATCGGGCTGATCTGCGCGCCCGGAATAGAGGAAAAATCGAAGGAGGTTTTCTTTTGGAAAACAACAGAGCAAAAGGCGGCTTTAAACGCATGGCTGTCAATCTTCTGGTCACGCTGGTTTTTGGCCTGGTCTATTTTTATTTTGAACTGCCGGCCATCAATCTGCACGAAAAAGATTTTTACGGCTTTTTCTTTCTGATGTCGGCTGTTTACTGCATCACGGCGCTGATCACTTCGGGTATTTATAAGTTTACCCAGCAGGGCGCTTTTTTCAAAAGCATCAGGCAGACCTGCCTGCTGCCCTTCGCCCTCTGCGTGGCGCTGCTGGTGCTCATGTTGGGCGGCAGTGTGCTTTCCAGCGTTGTTTTCCGCGCAGGAAGCTATACGGAATTGCTCGTGCCCGAGGACGGAGATTTTGTCACCGACGTGCAGGAGATCTCCTATAACCGCATCCCCATGCTGGACGCCGCTTCGGCGGCCCGCCTGGGCGACCGCAAGCTGGGTGAGCTGAGCGATATGGTGTCCCAGTTTGAGGTTTCCGATGTCTATTCCCAGATCAATTACCAGGGCGCGCCTATCCGCGTGGCGCCGCTGGAGTATGGCGACTTTTTCAAATGGCTCAACAACCGTTCGCAGGGCCTGCCGGCCTACATCATTGTGGATATGGTCAGCCAGAACGTGGAGGTCGTCCGCCTGCAGGAGGGCATGAAGTATTCTGACAACGAGCTGTTTTTCCGGAATATTTACCGGTATATCCGCTTTAAGTACCCTACCTTTATGTTCGATAACGTCAATTTTGAGATCGACGAGACGGGCACGCCCTACTGGATCTGCCCCCGCATCGAAAAGACCATCGGCCTGTTCGGCGGCACCGACGTGCACGGCGCCGTTCTGGTCAACGCCGTCACGGGTGAATCGGCCTATTACGAAGAGGTGCCTGCCTGGGTCGACCGGGTCTACGACGCCAATCTGATCATTGAACAGTACGATTATCACGGCCTCTATAAAAACGGCTTCTGGAACTCTTTCTTTGGCCAGAAGGGCGTGACAGTCACCACCGACGGATATAATTATATCGCGCTGAACGACGACGTGTATGTCTATACCGGCATCACTTCGGTGGGCGGCGACCAGAGCAACATCGGCTTTATTCTGGTCAACCAGCGTACCAAGGAGGCAAAGTATTACTCCTGCGCCGGCGCCGAGGAATATTCGGCCATGAACTCGGCCGAAGGCGTCGTGCAGCACCTCAACTACAATGCCACGTTCCCGCTGCTGCTCAACGTGTCTTCCGAACCGACCTATTTCATGGCCCTCAAGGATAACGCCGGCCTGGTCAAGCTCTATGCCATGGTCAACGTGCAGCAGTACAATCTGGTGGCCACCGGCGCGACGGTGGGCGAGTGCGAAAAGGAATATACGCGTCTGCTCACCCAGAACGGCGTCGTTGCCCAGCCGGAGCGGCCGGAGAATGAGATCACCGGCGTGGTGGAGGATGTGCGTACGGCTGTCATCGGCGGCAATTCGGTCTATTATTTCCGGCTGGCCGGACAGAACTGGTATTACAGCGTTTCGGCTGCCGATTCGGAAGCGGCCGTGCTGGTCAGCGTGGGCGACCGGGTGGTGCTCGCCGACGCGGAAGAGAGCGGCGATATCCGCCAGGCGCTGGAGATCCGCATTCAGTGACCCACAGACGAAGAAACAGCGTGTACCATTGGGTACACGCTGTTTTTTTCAATGCCGCTTACGGCTGCAGGGGCGACAGGGGAACATAGCCTTCGGCAGCGGCGGTGCGCTGGCCGGCGTCGGAGCGCAGCCAGGAAAGCAGCCGGCCCACCGGCGTGTCGCCGTCGTTTTCTGCCCGATAGACGGCATAATATCCATCGGTCAGCGGATAGGTGCCGTCGGCAATCGTCTCGGCCGTGGGCAGCACGCCGTCCACCGAGATCAGCTTGGAGTCGGGATCGGTGTACATGCCGGAGGCATAGTAAAAGACCGAATAGCCGATGGAGTTCAGGCCCTCGTCGTAGTCGGAAACGGCGTCGACCAGGTCGTCCATGCCGGAGGGCCGCAGTTCGGTGGGCGCGTCCATGATCTCGGCTTTGGGCACCAGCAGCTTATACATCAGCGTCTGGCTGCCGGAGTTGTCGGGCCGCTGGAAGGGCAGGATGGGGGCGTCGCTGCCGCCGAGCTCTTTCCAGTTGGTGATCTCGCCGCGGTAGATCTTCTGCAGGTCGCTGAGGGCGATGTCGTCCACCGGGTTGTTCCGGTTGACCAGAAAGACAAAGGCGTCCTTGACGACCGGCTCAACGGCAAAGCCGCCGCCGGCTTCTTCCATCAGAGCGTATTCTTCTTCGGAGGGCGGCGTGACGAAGATCAGATCACACCGGCCGTCGATCAGATTGACATAGGCGTTGTGTGTGGTGTTGTGATGTACGAATGCCTGGGCCTGGGCGGCGTCGTAACCCAGCAGGGATTTGACGATGCCCTCGGACAGCGGAATGGTGGCAGTAGAACCGTCCAGCCGCGGCAGCGACTCTGCTGTAAAGTCCGGAACATTTACAGCAGGATCGGGCGCTTCCGGCGGGGCAGAGGGCTGGGAAGCCCCGCAGGCGGCAAGCAGGATGAGGGTCAGAACACAGACGGTCAGCAGAATGGCTTTTTTCATGGGTCTCCTCCTTGATAAAATACACACGCTTTGCGAATGACGCGTGGGTCATGAATGTGTGAAAAAGTCGGTGTTGAAATAGCAGGCGGGCACTTCGCAGGTCTGGCTCAGATCGTTTCCGGCGCAGACCCAGAAATTGCCCGAGGGCGTGTAGCTGTACCAGTTGTAATGGGCGGCCGGGTCATCGATGACGAAGCCCATACCGGCCATGCAGGCCAGCGCGTCGTCGGGGTCGCGCAATATGGCGGAGAGGGGAATGGGCTGGCCGGTGGCACGGTCATAAAAACGGTTCAGACTGAGGGTGCAGTCGCTGTCGTAGTCATCGGACCGGCCGGCCAGGATCGAGAGGCTGAGATGGATGTAGCCCCGGTAGAATTCCAGATTGCTGTTGGCGTACAGATAGGCGGCGGGGTCTTCGGCGTAGGCAGACAACTCGGCGGGCAGGGGCTGTTCCGCCAGCGACCGGTAGATCTCCCGCAAATCGGCGTTGATGGCATCGACGGACGGCTCCCCGGATGCGGCGATCAGGTAGGGCCGGACGGTCAGCGATGCCTGCCCGTACAGCGTCAGCAGGTCTTCGTCTGCCGCCGACAGGCGGAGGGAAGGCGAATAACGGAAATAGAGCTGGCTCTCTATGCCTTCGTCAAAATAATCCATTGAAGCCGCCGTCGGCTGTGCCAGGCACTCTTCCAGGCTTTCCAGCGGGAGATCAACGGTATAGCTGCCGGGAATATAGGGGTTGGGCATGGGGAAAAAGATGCTTAAATGGGTATCGCTGAGAGAAAAATAGGGATAATCTTCGGGCAGACCGCGGAAGGGACGGACCAGCCCGCCGCGCGTCGTGCCGTCGGTCCAGTCGGTGGTACCTTCGGCCGCGGAGAGCGCCGACGAAAGCAGGGGATTGAGCAGGGCGTTGAGATCGGTGCCGTCGACGAACAGATCGGAAAGGGTCAGCTGCCGTCCGTTGGACAGGTCGTAGGTGCAGAATTCGGCCTGGGTGCTGTGCTGGCTGCAGACCAGCCTTCCGTCTGCCGAATCAAAGGCGTAGATATCGTCAAAACGGTAAGCGCCGGCAGAGAGCAGATTGCCGGACAGTGTAAAACTGGGCCAGATGCTGCTTGTGCGGTACAGGGGGTCGCAGGCCAGGGCTTCTTCGGTGACAAAAGCAGCCAAAGGGTCCGTCTGCGATTCCAAATGATCGAGGGCCTCCTGCAGCTTCTGATTGATGGACGCCTGGAGGGCTTTGTCACGCAGAGCGGTCAGCTGGCCGCGGGAACGGTAGCAGCTGACGCCGTCGATCTCCCGGGTAGGCAGGTAAGTCTCTTCGTAAAAGCTGCCGGTGATACAGAGGTATGTGTTGCTGCGGAGAGCGGGGGAAGTCCGGCTGCCGCCGGTGCCGGTCCATGTTTCCGGCAGATCGTTCCAGTCGATGCCGTCGGAGGCAGCCAGCGGCGCCGGCGGCTGGCTGATGATGGGGGCGGGGTCGGCAGTGCCCGCGGTGTCCGGTGTTTCCAGCGCACAGCCGGCCAGCAGAAAGAGCAGGGTGACGGCGGCCAGCAGCCGCATATGTTTTTGCCTCTTCATTTTTCACGCTCCTTATAGTATAATACAAAAATACAGACGCGGCCGGCGGGCAAGGCGGCCTTTGTCCTTTGGACGGCAGCGGCTGAGAAAAAGTTCCGGCCGGGATCGGGATTCTGACCTTTTTCGGAGACCGGCCGGCAGGCAAAGGGAGGCGGAAGTTTGCAGTTTACCCATGTCATCTGGGATTTCAACGGTACGCTGATGGACGATGTGGACGTGGCCGTGGCGTCGGTCAACGATATGCTGGACAAGCGCGGCATGCAGCGGACGACACGGGCGGAGTATGTCAATATGATCACGTCGCCCATTATCGAATACTATAAAAAAATCTTTGATTTGCGCACAGTGTCTTTTGAAGATATCCAGGTGGAGTTCCTGGCGGGTTATGAAAAACGCATCGGCCGGGCAGGCCTGCTGCCGGGCGTCGCGCAGGCATTGGCGCGTTTTTCCGAAGAAGGACTGTGCCAATGCGTCATCTCTTCTTTTGAGCAGAGCCGGCTGCGCCGCATGGTGGAGGATCTGGGCATCGGCGGCTATTTTTCCGAAGTCTCGGGGGCCGATAATACCCGGGCCGAGGGCAAAGTCGACCGGGGGCGCGATTGGCTGCGCCGGTCGGGCGCCGAGCCGCGGCAGGTGCTGGTCATCGGCGACCTGGTCCATGACTGGGAGATGGCGCAGGCGCTGGGCGCCGGATGCATTCTGATCGCCGCCGGCCACCAGCACCGGCGGGAGCTGGAGCGCTGCGGCGTGCCGGTTTTCGACAATGCCGGCCAGATGCTGGAAGATCTCTTCGGAAAGGAATGACACCCATGGACGAACAGGAATGGATGGAGCAGTATACCGTGCTGGCCGCCCATTACGACCGGCTGACCTTTGACGTCGACTATGCGGGCTACGCCGGTTTTGCCCACCGGCTTTTTCAGAAATACAGGATCCCGGGCCGGCTGATCCTTGAACAGGCCTGCGGCACCGGCTCGCTGTCGCTGGAACTGGCGCGGCGGGGGTATGAAATGATCGCTTCGGATATTTCTCCCGAGATGCTGCAGGCGGCCCAGGCCAAATGTGCCGGGCTGGACTGCCCTCCGGTCTTTATCTGCCAGGATATGTGCGAGCTGGATCTTTACGGCACGGTGGACGGCTGCGTCTGCGCGCTGGACAGCCTCAATTATCTCACCGATCTGCGCCGGCTCCGGCAGGCGTTCAAGCGGATGGCGCTGTTTATGAATCCAGGCGGCCTGCTGATCTTCGATGTCAAGACGCCGCGGATGTTTCAGCGGCTGGACGGCGTCAGCGCCGTCTGGGAGGAGGAAGGCCTTTTTGCCGCCTGGCAGTATGGATACGACCGGCGTTCCATGCAGGCCGTGCACACCGTCGACCTGTTCGAGCGGCAGATGGACAACGTCTATAAACGATACGGCGAGACCCATTATCAGCGGGCCTACACCCGGGAGAAGCTGGAGGCGCTGCTGGAGGACTGCGGCTTTCAGCTGCGGGGAGTCTATCAGGATCTCCGGATGACCCGTGCCGGGGATGAGGCCGACCGGCTCTATTTCGCGGCCCAGAAAAAGAAGTGATGCCCCTGCCGGCCCCGTGCCGCATATGGGTAAGAATACAGGAGGATGCATGAGCATGCAGGAAACAAAAGACTTTATCGTCCGCGGGGTCACCCGGGACGGTTTTATCAAGGCGGCAGCCATTGAGAGCACCCAGTTGGTGGAGCACGCCCGGCAGATCCACGGCACGCTGCCTCTGGCAACGGCAGCCCTGGGCCGCGCGCTGACGGCGGCCTCGATGATGGGCGACGAACTGAAAAACGAAAACGGTTCGGTGACGCTGCAGTTCCGCGGCGACGGCCCGCTGGGCGCCATCGTGACCGTATCGGACAGCGAGGGCAACGTGCGCGGCTATGTGCAGGAGCCCGGGGTGGAGCTGCCCCTCAAGGCGCCCGGCAAGCTCGACGTGGGCGCCGGCGTCGGCGCGGGTGTGCTGACTGTTGTCAAGGATATCGGCGAACGGGAGCCTTTCTCGGGCAAGGTCGAGCTGCTTTCGGGCGAGATCGCGGAAGATATCGCCTATTATTATGTGGTCAGCGAACAGATCCCCACTGTCTGCGCGCTGGGCGTGCTTGTGGATGTCGACCAGACGGTCAAGCAGGCCGGCGGCTATATGATCCAGCTGATGCCCGGTGCACCGGAGGAGATCATTTTCATTCTGGAAGAGCGCATCAAGGAGGAAACGGCACGCCGGCGCACGGTCACCAGCATGATGGAAGAGGGCATGGATCCCAAGCAGATCCTGGAATATATGCTGGAAGGCATGGGCTATACCGAGCTTTATCAGCATCCGGTGCGGTACGAATGCAAGTGCAGCCGCAAGAAGGTGGAATCGGCCATCGTCAGCATCGGGCGCGAAGAGCTCAAGCGGCTGTATGAAGAAGAGGAGACCATCCGGGTCACCTGCCAGTTCTGCGATAAAGAATACACCTTCGACAAGGCCGAGATCGGCGAGATGCTGATGAACGGCAAATGATCCGGCAGAGGCAGCGCCCGCCGGCCTGCAGGCAGGCGGGCGCGCCTTTTCACGCCGTCGCTTCTATGCTCTGGATACAAACGGCTTTTTTGGGAAAAGGTAAAAAAGTTGTTGACAAACGAGGGTCGGGTGAGTATAATAAATCTTGCCGCTGTGAGAAACGGAAGCATAGCTCAGCTGGGAGAGCACCTGCCTTACAAGCAGGGGGTCACAGGTTCGAGCCCTGTTGTTTCCACCACGCGCAGCGGCAAAGCAGTTTGGCCGTGTAGTTCAGTTGGTTAGAACGCTAGCCTGTCACGCTAGAGGTCGACGGTTCGAGCCCGTTCACGGTCGCCAAATATGCCTCTGTAGCTCAGTTGGTAGAGCAGGGGACTGAAAATCCCCGTGTCATTGGTTCGATTCCGATCGGAGGCACCATCTGCGGATTTAGCTCATCTGGTAGAGCGCCACCTTGCCAAGGTGGAGGTAGCGAGTTCGAGCCTCGTAATCCGCTCCATTCCGCGGCAGTTTTGCCGCGTATTCGGCGCCATAGCCAAGTGGTAAGGCACGGGTCTGCAAAACCCTGACCCCCAGTTCGAATCTGGGTGGCGCCTCCATTTACGGCCGTGTAGTTCAGTTGGTTAGAACGCTAGCCTGTCACGCTAGAGGTCGACGGTTCGAGCCCGTTCACGGTCGCCAAATATGCCTCTGTAGCTCAGTTGGTAGAGCAGGGGACTGAAAATCCCCGTGTCATTG